>NZ_QTWU01000012.1:0-90376 GCF_003461285.1 Eubacterium sp. AF17-7
GTGGTAGCAATATCGTACCGGTTCGATTCCGGTCGCCGGCATAGACAAGCAACTTAGGTTGCTTGTTTTTTTATGCATTAGTTTATATTTTAAGGTATTGTCTTAAAATATTGCTTAATGTTGAATAGTTTATAATTAGTATTAGTATAAGATACATCTGAAAAATTAAAGAAGGTATGAGGGAAAAATAATGAAAAAATTATTATATGCAGTTACAAGCATATGTTTGATGACGGGAATTATATTTTGTAATAATGTGAATACAGAGGCAAAAGTAATCAATAACAAAATTGTTTATGCTAAAAATAATGAAAATGGAATAGCAATAAAATGGGATGTAGTTAGAAATGCGACAAAGTATGTAGTTTATAGAACTAATCAGGATGGAAAGTTTGAAGAATATGATACAGTAAATTATGGAAATAAATATTTAGATGAAAATGTTGAAACAGGTGAAGAATATAGATACGTTATATATTCATATAGGTATTCAAAAAAAATTGCAGAAAGTGATGAATCGGAGAAAATAGTTGGAGATCCAAAGACAGTAACAAACGTTACTGCAAAAACAGGAAAGGGTGATGAAATTTGTATCACTTGGGATATTAATCCATATGCGTCAGGATATTATGTATATAAAAGTTCAGATAATAAAAATTGGGATAAAATAGGAACAGTATATGAAAATGAAGGAAAATATATTGATAAAAATACAGAATATAACATATTAAATAATAGTACTAAATTAAATGCAAAGTTAGTATATAAATACAAAGTAAAGGCATTTGAAAATATAGATGGAATAACATATACAAGTAAAATATCTAATAGTTATGGAATGGCTATTCAGGAAAAAGGAATTGATGTATCACATCACAATGGAAAAATTGATTGGAAAAAAATAAAAAAATCAGGCGTTGATTTTGCAATGATTCGTATAGGGTATGGAGATTCTAAAAAGGGTGGAATAAAGGATAAAAATTTTAAATATAATATGAAAAATGCAAAAGCTAATGGAGTAGAGATTGGCGTATATTTTTATAGTTATGCTGATAACATACGTGAAGCAAAGAAGGAAGCAAAATATGTAATTAAGAAAATGAAAAAATATAATATTGATTATCCAATAGCATATGATTTTGAAAATGATTACAGAAGAAAGCGAAAATTAAAAAAGAAAAACACAAAAATTATTGATGCATTTTGCAAGACAGTAGAAGATGCAGGATATAATACAGTAATATATTCCGATGCAAACTATTTTAGAGATTTCTTATATACAAATAAATTGGCAAAATATGGGCTTTGGGTTGCAAGATGGACATATGATAAGAATGATTTTAGAGATTATGATTTAGAAAATGTATTTATTTGGCAATATTCAGATAAAGGAAGAATGAAAGGATGTAATTATCCTCTAGACTTAAATGCAAGTTTTATTTGTAAAAATGATAATTAAATTAATTTGATTATATTTTTATTAAATCAAGCAAATTATATGATATAAATTTATATAATTAAATTATAATTTTTATTACACTTTTATAGATAAAAAATTAAGAGCATAATATGTATCGTCTTATTAATATGTACATTAATCTATAGATTAAGAATGAGATTAATAAAAAACATTAAAAATATACATAAAATTAAATATTCAAATGAAAATAAAACTAAATTAACTAAATTAAATTGTTGAAGTGAAAAGTTTATTTCCACTTTGAAAATTGAGAATTATAAAGTGGCATTTACTCTTACGAAAATGAGCAAATGTCACTTTTTTCTTGGCATTTTGTTACAATTAGTGTTACACTAATTGTAACAGAGGCAGAATTTTAAAGAAAATGCACTCAGGACAGTCAGTGGTGCATTTCCTGTCATAAACACACTTGCAGTAATTTCTGCATTCCAAGGGCATGTTGCATTTATGTGAAAGAGAGCGGTGAAGTTTAATTTCCTTGCCAATGGTTGACTTGTTTTTGCCAATGGTTTGAGCAATGGCCGTTTTTGAAGAATCACTGGTAATGCCGGTAAGAATGATGCGTCTTTCATATAATGTTAAATGTGAAAGAGAATTATTAATACTCATATAAACCTGACTTTCCAATGGCTGTCAGGCATATATTAAGTGTAAGACTAAAATCCACTTTACCCACTTCAAAGTGGAAATAAACTTTTGACTTCACAGACTAAATTACTAAATTTATATTGACATCTAATAAATTTTAGTGTAGAATATGCAATGTCGCGTAAAACGACGTTGTTTGTACGTGTAGCTCAGCTGGATAGAGCGTCTGGCTACGGACCAGAAGGTCGTGGGTTCGAATCCTGTCACGTACATTAAAATCCTCTAGATTTGTCTAGAGGATTTTTTGTTATGCTAAATTAAGGTAATTATAAGAGTTTATTTGGTATATGCTATTTTTTTATATATAAATCTTAGAAGGGAGAGTTTTAAATACAAGTAAATTTGTATTGGAAAATAAAATGAAAAAAGTAATAAGATTATTAATATGTATAGCAATGACAATAATATTAACAGTTGGTTGTGAAGACAAAGACATAGATAATACAAATTTTAACAATGAAAATCAAAGTGTAAATTATGATATAGATGTGACTTCAAATAACTTAACTAATGAAAATAAAGTAGAAAGAAGCACAGATGAATTTGACAGTATTTCATCAATTAAAGGAGAATGCAATGTATGGGTACTGGATGTAGGACAGGGAAGTAGTACCTTAGTTGAATCAGATGGTGAATATATGCTTATAGATGGTGGAGACTCAGATAAGTCATCGTATCTGGTAAGTTATTTGAAAAAGAAAGAAATTACAAATTTTAAATATGTAATTGCAACGCATTACGATGCAGACCATTTAAATGGAGTGGTAGGGGCATTAAATGTTTTTGATGTAGAAAATGTTATTTGCCCTGAATATACAACTACAACAAGAGTATATAATTCATTTATCAGTATTATGGATAATAAAAAAATAAATCGAATACAACCAATTGTAGGAGAGACATATTCATTAGGAAGAGGTGAATTCACTATAATAGCGCCAAATTCAACAGGATATAGCAATGTAAATGACTATTCTGTTGGAATTAGGTTTAAATATAATAATAAAAGTTTTTTAGTTGCAGGGGATGCAACTAATATTTCTGAAGAAGAAATTGTAAATAATAGTATAGATATAAATTCAGATGTTTATATAGTAAATCATCATGGTAGTAGTGGATCGAGTTCAAGTGAATTTTTAAATAAAATTGATCCTGAATATGCAGTGATAAGTGCCGGTAAAGGCAATGCGTATGGGCACCCGGCATACAAAACATTGGAAAAACTTAATAAAATAGGAGCAAAAATATATAGGACGGATATAGAAGGTGAAATTGAATTTTCGTTTACGGAAAAAGAAATCCAATTCAATAAAGATTCATATAATAAGTTAGAATCTGGAGAGAAAATAAATAAAGATTCATATGAGAATAACCAAGATAATAAACTTATAAGCTCAAATGAAGGTGATAATAGGTCAATCGAAAATGAAAGTTCAAATAAATCAGACAATTATGTATTAAATAAAAATACTAAGAAAATTCATAAGGATGATTGTAAAAGTGTAAAACAGATGAGTGATAATAATAAGGTATATTTTGATGGAACAATAGATGAGGCAGAGGCACAAGGATATAGTAAGTGTCAAAATTGTTTTAAAAACGAATAAATAAAAATATTTGAGGCATAATATTCATGTAACAAAAAAAGAATTTAGGAGGACATTATGTCAAAAAAATATTCAAATGAATTTTCAAATTCAAAAAATAGTACTTCAAATTTAGAAAACAAAATTTCAGATAATTCAACATCAAAAAACTCAGTTTCAAAGAATACAACATCAAAGAACTCAACTTCAAAGAATACAACATCAAAGAACTCAACTTCAAAAAACGAAGAAGATTGTTCTGATAAATATTAATATTTTTTATAAAAGGAATTTTGTTTTTGTAGAGGCATTTTGCAATTTAGTGCAAAATGCCTTTACATATGTTGCTAAGAATATGGTACAATGGATGAAATTGTTAGTTAAAAAAAGAAAAGGAATAGCATATGAAAAAATATAATTTTGTTGCACCGTGCCATTTTGGAATTGAAGCGGTACTTAAAAGAGAAATTCAGGATTTAGGATATGATATCGTTAAAGTTGAAGATGGAAGAGTCACATTTGAGGGAGATATTTCAGCTGTATGTAGGGCAAATGTTTTTTTGAGAACTGCAGAGAGAGTGTTACTTCAGGTAGGACGAGTTAAGGCGACAACTTATGACGAATTGTTTGAAGCCGTAAAAGCTATGGATTGGGAAGAGTATATACCTGAGGATGGAAAATTCTGGGTGAAAAAGGCAAGCTCTATAAAAAGTAAGTTATTTAGTCCTTCTGATATACAAAGAATTGTAAAAAAGGCTATGGTAGAGAAATTGAAATTAAAGTATAGAGTAAACAGATTTGCAGAAACAGGAAATGAGTATCCTTTAAGAGTTGTTTTTTACAAGGATGAAGCTATTATAGCGCTTGATACTTCAGGTGATTCTTTACATAAAAGAGGATATCGTAAAAATACGGCTAAAGCACCTATTTCAGAGACTTTGGCAGCAGCATTAATAATGCTTACACCTTGGAACAAAGACAGAATTTTAGTTGATCCATTTTGTGGAAGTGGAACATTTCCAATAGAGGCAGCGTTAATAGCAGCAAATATTGCACCAGGAATGAATAGAGAATTTACTGCAGAAAACTGGGATAATCTTATTGAAAAGAAATTATGGTATGACGCAATAAATGAAGCAAATGATATGATAAATGATGATATAGAAGTAGATATTCAAGGCTATGATATAGATGGAGAAGTAGTAGAATTTGCCCGAAAAAATGCTGAACTAGCAGGTGTAGACCATTTGATTCATTTCCAAAGAAGACCGGTTAGTGAATTAAGACACAGCAAAAAATATGGGTTTATTATAACAAATCCACCTTATGGAGAAAGATTAGAAGAAAAAGAACAATTACCTCCAATATATCAGGCGTTAGGTAGACAGTACAAGGCACTTGACAGTTGGTCTGCATTTGTAATAACGTCATACGAAGATACTGAAAAATATATGGGGTTAAAAGCAACTAAAAATAGAAAAATATACAATGGAATGATTAAAACATATTTTTATCAGTTTATGGGACCAAAACCGCCTAAAAAGAAGGAAAATTTGCGATAAATGGCGGAATGCTTTAATATTTGTTTGAAAAAAGATAGGAGAGAGATAAAAATGAAAGAAATAATTTTTGCAACAACAAATCAAAATAAAGTAAGAGAAGTAGGAATGATGTGCAATAATCCTGATTTGAAATTGTTAACTTTAAAGGATATTGGCTTAGATGTAGATATTGTAGAAGATGGAAGTACATTTGAAGAAAATGCAATAATTAAAGCAAAAACAATTATGGAAATGACAGGAAAAATAGCTTTAGCAGATGACTCAGGTCTCGAGGTTGATTATTTAAATGGAGAACCAGGAATTTATTCAGCGAGATATTTAGGGGAAGATACACCTTATTCAGAAAAAAATGCCGACATTATTAGAAGACTTGAAGGAGTAGAGGGAAGTGACAGAAGTGCCAGATTTGTGTGTGCAATGGCTGTAGCATTTCCTGATGGAAGAATAAGGACATGTCGAGGAACTATTGAGGGAGTAATAGATTATAAGGAAAAAGGAACAAATGGATTTGGATATGATCCAATAGTTTATGTGCCTGAATATGGGTTGACAACAGGTGAAATGGAGCCTGAACTAAAAAATAGTATTAGTCATAGAGGAAAAGCTTTAGAACAGGTAAAAAAGATACTTGAGGAAGAATTGCAGTAATTGATAAACGAATAAAGTTAGTGTTTGAAAGTGGTGTTAATATGAAGAGAGTATTAGTTGTAAGTGATTCGCATGGAAATATGGGAAATTTAAGTGAAGTAATAAAAAGATCTAAAGATATTGATATGTTAATTCATCTTGGAGATATACAGGGAGAAGATGAATTACTACGTTCTATGTGCAATTTCCCAGTTGAAATTGTACGTGGAAATTGTGACTTTGAAACAAATAATAAATTATACTTGACAATTGAGCTAGAATGTCATAAGATATTCGCGACCCATGGACATGCCTACGGCGTTGAATGGGGAATAGAAAGATTGTCATATGCAGCTTTAGAAGAAGGTTGTGATATTGCGATGTATGGACATACACATGTTCCGGAAATTATTCAGGGAGATGACATTACGGTTATAAATCCCGGAAGTATTTCAAGACCGCGACAGATGAACCATAAACCAAGTTATATTTTGATGGAATTACTTGACAATGGGGAAGTTTTTTACAATCTAAATTACTTTGAAAAATAAGTGATTAAAAAAATAAAAAAAGTTTAAAAAAGTTGTTGACAAGTTGAAATACATAATATATAATACATCATGTTGCTGCTGAAAAACACAGAACAAAACAGCAACGAAGACGCGAAGTACTAACACCAATCGGGGTGTGGCTCAGCTTGGCTAGAGCGCTTGATTTGGGATCAAGAGGTCGCAGGTTCGAATCCTGTCACCCCGACTTCGCGGGTGTAGTTCAATGGTAGAACACTAGCCTTCCAAGCTAGATACGTGGGTTCGATTCCCATCACCCGCTTTGCTTATTAGAGAGCCTTGTGAAAGTTGATTCTCTATGTAAGCTGAGAGGTTAACACCTAGAAGTTAATGAATGTGCGTGTCCGTAGCTCAGCTGGATAGAGCAACGGCCTTCTAAGCCGTGGGTCGGGGGTTCGAATCCCTTCGGGCACATTGTTCTGGAAAGAAGCCAGATGCTGTGGTGGCTATAGCGCAGTTGGTTAGCGCGCCAGATTGTGGCTCTGGAGGCCGAGGGTTCGAATCCCTCTAGCCACCTTTCACAATGGGCTATCGCCAAGCGGTAAGGCACAGGACTTTGACTCCTGCATTCGCTGGTTCGAATCCAGCTAGCCCAGTTATTGGGCAACCAAGTAAAACATTATATGGGCCACTAGCTCAGGTGGTAGAGCACTTGACTTTTAATCAAGTTGTCCGGGGTTCGAGTCCCCGGTGGCTCACTGACAGGTGTAAGAAATCTTACACCTGTTATTTTTTGAAATGATTTAGCGGGTGTGGCGGAATTGGCAGACGCGCCAGATTTAGGTTCTGGTGGGAGACCGTGCAGGTTCAAGTCCTGTCACCCGCATGAAAAAGGATTGTCGATTGCGACAATCCTTTTTGTTTTTGAAGAATTACTAAAAAATCAAATAAAAAGCTACCTTTAATTAAAAGGAGATATATGGTATTATTTATTATGCTATTCACATGGGATATTAGAATCGAAGAATAAGAAAAGCCAATAGATATGGAGGAGAAAAAGGTGGAAAAAGAATTTAGAGACAAGGTTCTTAGATTTGGATTAATAACATTAGTTATATGCATTTTATTGGAAATTTTTGTGTTTAACTATAAGAGCTTTACGTTGTTGGGAGGTAAATATAATCAAAGGACAATTCCAGTGTCGGAAGCACAGGTTACAGGTGCAAGTGAGAGTAATGGAGTATATACTGCATCGAACAAGGAAATAGCAGTAAAGTTTCCGGTAAATGATTATGTTAAAACGATAAAGTTTAATATGGAATCTGCTGATGGTGGAAAAGAACAAACAGATGTAAGTATCGCATATACAGAAAGCGCACATAGAGACTCAGATAGGTATAGCAATAAAAAGATGAATATAGTTAAATCTATGCCTGAAACAAAATATGCTACTTGTAGTTTTACAGGTGAAACATATACGATTACCATGAAAATAGAATCTGAAGCAAATCAGAGGTATACAATTACAGGTTTGACTATAAATGAAAAAATCCCATTTAAATTTTCTTTTATCAGAGTTTTTATGATATTTATCATAATGGTTTTGGGATATGTATTTGCTAAATATCCAGGACTTGATGGAAGAATGAATCTGAAGAAAAAAAGTCAAAAGGCGGTAGTTATATTTGCAGTAGTTGTATCAGCGTTAACACTTACATTTATTGCAAAAATGTATACAGATGATTTGTTTAAAACAGAAGAAGTTGTGACGAATCAGATAAATCAGGAATTAGTTGATGCGTTTGAAAAAGGACAGGTATCATTGCTTGATCCTGTTCCGCAGGCGTTACTCGATGTGGATAATCCGTATGATTGGACGCAAAGAACGACAATGGGAGAATCATACAAATGGGATCATTTGCTTTATAATGGAAAATATTATTCATATTATGGAATAACAACAGTTTTAACGTTATTTATGCCATATCATAAGATTACGGGAAAATATTTTTCTACGGCCTTAGCGACTTACATTTATAGTATGATAGCGTTGATTTTTATAGCATTAATATATATAAGCGTTGTAAAAAACTGGTTTAAAAAGATTCCGTTTAGGATGACTATAATGGGATTGTTTACAACGTTGATAATTAGTGGAGTTACATTAAATGTTGTAAGACCTAAGTTTTACGAATTAGCATCAGCATCAGGACTTTGCTTTACAGCGATAGGAATGTTCTTTATTATAAACAGTGGAATTTTTCAGAAAAAGAAAATTAAAAAAAGTTTCCTGTTTTTGTCTGCGCTGTTTATGGGATTAGCAGTTCTTGCAAGAGTTACAGCTGTATTTTGGTGCTTCGCATGTGTAATATGGATTTTATATGGATTAATTCAGAACAATAAGCAAAATGGAAAGAATGCAATAGAGATTATCAAATATGTTTTGGCAGCAGGTGTGCCTTATGTTGTATTTGGATTAATTCAAATGTGGTACAATTATGCAAGATTTGGTAGTGTTTTTGATTTTGGAATTCAATATTCATTAACAATAAATGATTTTACTCAGGCAAAATCAACTATTGAATTGGTTATGGTTGCTGTTGTAAATACATTGTTAGTTATACCGACTATTAATTCAACATTTCCGTTCATACATGGTAATTATGACTCAATGCAGCTTAATGGGTATTATTTTGTGGATACACCATGTACAATGGGATTGATTGCAAGAGGACTTCCAATACTTTCAGTTCTATATGCACCGAAACTTGCTAAGAATTTTGATAAAAAAGAGAAGATAAAACTTGCATTGACATGGCTTATACCTGGAATTATATTCCCGTTAATAATGGTTTCAATGACATGGGAAAATGGTTATTCCATAAGATACGGATGTGATTATGCATGGCAGTTTATGATGGCGGGATTGGCAGTTATGTTCTATGTTTGTGGAAATATGAAGAATGAACAACTAAAAAAATGGATATACCGAGTTTTTGTATTATGTACGATATGGGCTGTTATAAGTACGATTGCAGCAAGTATTGCTGTTACACCTGAGAGCACATTAACATATTATGATAATGAAAAAGGTATGAGAATATATTGTCATTTAAGAAATCTAATAATGTTTTGGAACTAAATGATTGTGGTGAAATTAAAAAATTAATGAAAAGCCTCATTAGTATACTTACTTTTAAAAGTTAGCACAAAAAAATCTAACGATTAGAAGCCGGGACATTAATGAGGCTTTTTATTTAGTTAGCACAAAAAAACTAAAAGATATAATTTTTCAAAAAAAAGTGTAACCTGAT
Organism: Eubacterium sp. AF17-7; assembly: GCF_003461285.1. Taxonomy (NCBI): domain Bacteria; kingdom Bacillati; phylum Bacillota; class Clostridia; order Eubacteriales; family Eubacteriaceae; genus Eubacterium; species Eubacterium sp. AF17-7. Next base: position 9,727 of record NZ_QTWU01000012.1, read on the forward strand.
ATGAAATTATCGTGTCTATAGATATATAAGATAAAAATAATAAAACTAATTAGAAAGGGATAAAAATGAATACTAAAAAGAAAAATTATATAGAAGGTTTAGATGCAATGAGAGGAATCGCAATTCTGGGAGTTGTTTTTTATCATTTAATACCAGGCAAATTTCCAGGAGGATTTCTTGGAGTCAATATGTTTTTTGTTTTATCAGGATATTTGATTTATAAAGGGGCAGAATGGGAAGTGACGAATGGAAAATATTCTGTTCAAAAATTTTACATGAAACGGATAAAGAAAATTTTCCCACCATTAATAATTATGATATGCTCGGTGTGTGGAATGTTAGCGATATTTATACCGGAAGTGTTAAAAGGAAAAACAAGTGAAATTATTAGCGTTTTTGGAGGATATAATAATTTGTGGCAAATTCAACAAAATGCATCATATTTTGCCAGAATGAGTAACCAGTCGCCATTTACACATTTATGGGCTATAGCTATAGAAATGCAATTTTATATTGTTTGGCCTGTACTATTTTTCATGATAAAACGTGGTGAAAAGTACTTTTCTAAAAAGAAAACTTTAATAATACTTGCTTTAGTAGTGTTAGTTGGCGGAGCGTGGATGAGTGTTTTGTATAGCCCACAAAATGATGTATCAAGATTATATTACGGGACAGATACAAGAATGTTTTCGCTTTTGATGGGAGTGCTTGTAGCAATTATACAAAATAATTTAAAGCATAGCGAGTCAAAAATAGTTTCATATGCCAAAAACATTTTTTTAGTAATGTTAAGTGTGTTATGCATATGTGGATACTTTATTGTAGAAGGACAGAGCGCATATGTATATTTAGGAGGACTGTTCGTAAATAGTGTTATTTGTGCATTAATTGTTTTACTGATGTCTGGCAGTGGATTTAGTAGAGTAATTGAAAAGAGCCCTCTAACTATTGTTGGAAAGATAAGTTATGAAATATATTTATGGATGTATCCTATTATATTTATCTTTGGATATTATAAGGCAAATTATGGAATCACATCATGGGTAATACAGATATTGTTGATTTTAGGTATTGCAATAGTTCAAAATTGCTTTACAAAACGTTTAAACACCAATCGAATAAGAGGCAAAAAAAATAAATTTGTTAAAAGTTATTTAGCTAAGAGTTATTTATCTGCATGTATAGTTTTGATTATGTGTATTTTGACTGTTAGATGTGACTTGTCAAAGGTATTGAATAGAACATTAATAAAAGCTGATGAAAACAAAGTAGTAAGTGAGATGAAAAATGAAAACAATTATGAGAAAAAAAATAATGACATAGCAAATAATCAAGAACCTGTAACTTTAAAAAATGAACAAGTGAATAATAAAGATTATACTAATGAAAAAAAGAAAAAAACAAAAAAGCAGCAAATTAAAAATGAAAAAATTACAATAATAGGAGATTCTGTATTGTTAGGAGCATCAGCCGAATTGAAAAAAATAAATCCTAATATAATTATTGATGCAAAAGTGTCAAGGCAGGTATCGCAGGCAAAAGATATTGTTAAGAATTTAGAAAGAGAAGGAAAGCTAGGAGATATTGTTGTTATTGCATTGGGAACAAATGGAACATTTTCTGCTTCGACAGGAAAAGAATTGATTAAAGCTATTGGTGCAAAGCGACAGATATATTGGGTAAATGTTTTTGGCGAACATTTGCAGTGGCAGGAAGAATCAAATCATATGATTGAAAGCGTTGTAAACGAATATAAAAATGTGAATTTAATAGATTGGTCAACATATGGAGAAAGTCATAAGGACTGGTTTGTGAATGATGGAATTCATTTAACAGAATCGGGGTGTAAGGCTTACGCAACGTTGCTATATAATAATATTTTAAATAATATAAATACGGATAACTGAAAATAGATTTTAGTAAGGAAATTAAAATGAAAAATTCGTCAATTAATCAAAAAAAAATAAATGAAATAGTGGATGATGAAGTTATTATCAAACAATTTTTTGAAAGGGATGAAAGAGCAATTGTAAATATAGAACAAAAATATGGTAAATATTGTTATTCAATAGCTTTTAGAATTTTGTTAAATGAAAAAGATACAGAGGAGTGTATAAATGATACATGGCTGAAAGTTTGGGATTCCATACCACCGATAATTCCGGAGATTTTATCAGCGTTTATTGGAAAAATAACAAGAAATCAGGCAATTAATAAATATAAATATGAAAATGCAAGCAAAAGAGTTAATTCAAGAATTGAAAAGACATTAGATGAATTAAATGAGTGCGAAATTCTATTGAATAATAATGTGAGTGAGGAAATGGATAGAAAAGAATTAGAAAATTCAATTAATAAATATCTCGAAAAACTGCCAAAACAAAAAAGACAAATATTTGTACGAAGATATTTTTATTTGGATGAAATAAAAGAAATTGCGGATAGGTTTAATCTTAAAGAGTCGGCAGTAAAAGTGTTATTGCATAGAATGAGAAAAAAATTAAAGAGTTATTTGGAAAATGAAGGATATGAAATATATTAAGGAGGATAGACATGGACAATAAAAAAGAAAAAATCAGTAATTTAGAATTGCTGGAAGCTATGAGTGGAATTAATGAAAAATATTTAAAAGAGGCAGATTCTTTATGCATTAAAAAAAAGAATTATTGGCATATGGCAGTTGCGGTTGCAGCAGTAATTATATGTACAATAATAATTCCTAATATAAATGAATCAACAGCATATGCTATGCAAAAAATACCTTTTGTAGGTGCATATTTTGAAATGGTCACATTTAGGCAATATAAATTTGATGATGGCAAAAATTATGCAGATATTAATTTGAAAAAAGTGAAAAATAAAACAGAAGATACGGAATTAGAAATTAGAGAAAACGCTGATAAATCTGAAGAAAAAATAAATCAGGATATGAAGAAAAAAACAAATGAACTTATTAAAGAATTTAGAAAACAAGTTGGTGGCTTAGGGTATTCTTCTTTAAAGGTGAATAATACTGTAGTTACAAATTCAATTGATTATTATTGCATTAAGTTGTCAGCATATATGTCTCAGGCAGATGGTTATGAAGTAAACTATTTTTATACAATTGATAAAAAGACAGGACAAGTGATAAAATTAACAGATTTGTTTAAAAAAGATAGTCAATATGTAGATGTAATTACTAAAGATATAAAGAAACAGATGAAAAAGAAAATGAAAGAAAATTCACAGTATAAATATTTTATAGATGAAGAGGAAAAATATACAACATTTGAAAAAATAGATGAAAATCAACAGTTTTATATTAATAATTCAGGTGAATTAGTTATATGTTTTGCAGAAGGAGATGTTGCACCGGCATATATGGGCGCATTAGAGTTTACAATATCACATAAAACAATCCAAAATATTTTGAAATAAATAAAAAAGACTAATGTAATAATAAAAGGATTTATGCAATAATTAAAAAGGTAAAAAATTTTTAGTTATTGCGTTAAATCCTTTTTTTGTTGAGTTGAAAAAATTACAATATTTCTTTGCTCATATTACTGTTATGATACTTTTTGTCATATGTGACATCTTCTCCGAACCATTCAGGTGGAATAAATGAATTGGCATCTTCGATAGAATTAAATTCGACTTCTACCAGTAAACGACCATCAAATATATCGTGGAAAATATCTAACTCAGCTGTTAGAGAATTAAATAGAGGAATGAGATATCGTGTTTTTGTAATAATATTACCATCGGCTTTTGTCAAAAGATGAAAATAACTTTTTTGATTCAGAGGAAGATTATATTCTTCTCTAGACATCATTCCGCTACCTTTATATGTAAGAAAATAATCCTCATCCTGTTTTCTGATTCGAATAACAGGAGAAGTATTTAAATAAGCCTGTTGAATATCGTGGTGTTCATAAGAGTCTAAATTGTCAGGAAGACATTTAGGAATAAATTTGCGTTCTATTTCCATAAAAATACCATTATAACAAATACGTTAATACCTTTCATAAAATATAGTTGTATAACAAAACATTAAATACTAGAATAATATTATCAGTTTGCTATAATAAAGGCAAGAAAAGTACAAATATAAAGAAAGTGATTGTACAGAATAAAACTAATAAAATGATATAGAAAGGAATAAATAACATGAAGAAAATATATGCATTTTTAGCACAGGGATTTGAAGAAACAGAAGCGTTAATGGTAATAGATTTAATGAGAAGAAGCCATACAATTGATGTTGTTACAGTATCCGTAACAGATGAATTAATGGTTGAAAGTTCTCATAAAGTAAATATTAAGGCAGATAAATTAATTAAAGATATTAATTTTGATGAAGGAAACGGAATTTTTCTTCCGGGAGGTATACCGGGCACACCTAATCTTGAGGCATGCGATATGTTGAAACAGGCAATATTAAAATATTATAAGGAAGGCAAGTATCTTACAGCTATATGCGCAGCACCAAGTATATATAGTCATTTGGGCTTACTAAAAGATAAAAGAGCTACATGTCATGGAAGTTTTGAAAAAGAAATGGATTGCAAAGAATATGGTGGAAGCGTAGTTACTGATGGACAGTTTGTTACTGCAAACGGATTAGGAGCAGCATTAGAGATGGGACTTGAAATGGTATCTATATTAGACAGCGAAGAAAAAGCAGGAAGTATTGCTGAAGCAATTCATTTTAATAGATAGTAAATCTGCATAATAAAGAATTGATAAAATGCAATAGTTAAAACACTTAGAAGTTTATAATTTATATAGAGAAAGTTTACAAATAATATTATATAAGTATTAAATAAAAAAATAATAATTGATAAAAAGAGAGTTGAAAAAGTTAATAAAAAAATGATGACAGTATCTTGCATTTATGTTATAATGTTGTACTGCGTATAGGGTGTAGTATGCCCTGTTGCAATCAAAAAGATAGAAAGATGGACACTGACTCATAGTCCATTTTACATATTCAAGGAGGAAATATTAAGATGAGTTTACAAGTTGAAAAGTTAGAAAATAACACTGCAAAGCTTACAATTGAAGTACCTGCTGAAGAGGTTGAAAAGGCTATAGAAAGTGCATACCAGAAATCTAAATCTAAATTCAGCATTCCTGGATTTAGAAAAGGTAAAGTACCTCGTAAGATGATTGAAAAGATGTATGGCGTTGGCGTATTTTATGAAGATGCTGTAAATAGCATGATTCCTGGAGCTTATGCTGATGCTGCAACAGAAAGTGAATTAGAAATCGTTGCTCAGCCTGAAATCGATATCGTACAGATTGAAGCTGGAAAGCCATTTATCTTTACAGCAGAAGTAGTATTAAAACCTGAAGTAGAACTTGGAAAATACAAAGGAATTGAAGTAGAAGCTAAGGATACAACAGTAACAGATGAAGAAGTTGATGCTGAATTAGCAAAGGTTCAGGAACAGAACTCAAGATTAGTTGCTGCAGATGATAAAGAAGTGGAAAATGGAGACCAGGTAACAATCGATTTTGAAGGATTTGTTGATGGTGTTGCATTTGAAGGTGGAAAGGGTGAAGATTATCCATTAACAATTGGATCACATTCATTTATTGACACATTTGAAGATCAGTTAGTAGGAAAGAAAGTAGGAGACGAAGTTGAAGTTAACGTTACTTTCCCAGAACAGTATCAGGCTGAAGAACTTGCAGGAAAACCAGCAATGTTCAAGGTAAATATTAAAGAAATCAAGGTTAAAGAACTTCCTGAATTAGATGATGATTTCGCTCAGGATGTATCTGAATTTGATACACTTGCTGAATACAAGGAAGATGTTAAGAAGAACCTTGAAGAAAAGAAGAAAGAAGAAGCAGAACAGCAGAAAGAAGCTGATGTAATTAAAGCAATCGTTGAAGATGCTAAGATGGACATCCATGAAAAGATGATTAAAGCACAGGCACAGCAGATGGTTGAAGATTTTGCTCAGAGAATACAGTCACAGGGAATTTCTTTTGAACAGTATATGCAGTTTACAGGTTCAACACCTGAAATGTTACTTGAACAGGTAACACCACAGGCTGAAGAAAGAATTAAAGCAAGACTTGTATTAGAAGCAGTTGTTAAGGCTGAAAACATCGAAGTTTCAGATGAAGAATTCGAAAAAGAATTAGAAGAAATGGCTAAACAGTACAATATGGAACTTGATCAGATTAAGCAGTTCACAACAGATGCTGATAAAGAGACAATTAAGAAAGACATCGCAGTACAGAAGGCTGCTAAGTTAGTAGTTGACGCTGCAAAATAAATAACAGAAACAGGAGGTATGGCACATGAGTTTAGTACCTTACGTCATTGAACAGACTAGCCGAGGCGAACGTTCATATGACATTTATTCAAGATTATTAAAAGACAGAATTATATTTCTTGGTGAAGAGATTAATGATGCTGTAGCAAGTATAGTTGTAGCACAGTTATTATTCCTTGAATCCGAGGACCCAAGTAAAGATATCCATCTTTATATTAACAGTCCGGGAGGATCAGTTACTGCAGGAATGGCTATATATGATACAATGAAATACATCAAGTGTGATGTTGAAGTTACATGTATCGGTATGGCAGCAAGTATGGGCGCATTCCTTTTATCAAGCGGTACAAAAGGAAAACGTTACGCACTTCCTAATGCAGAAATTATGATTCACCAGCCACTTGGTGGTGCTCAGGGACAGGCAACTGAAATTCAGATTGCTGCAGAGCATATTTTAAAAACAAAGAAAAAGTTAAATGAAATTTTAGCTAGCAATTCAGGTCAGCCACTTGAGGTTGTGGAAGCTGATACAGACAGAGATAATTGGATGACAGCGAAAGAAGCTCAGAAATATGGTTTGATTGATAAGGTTATTGAAACAAGATAGCATGGAATTTATAAGGCACCGCATTAGTGGTGCCTTATTGTTAAAATTAGAAAGAGGTTATGATGGCAGGTAAAAATTTTGATGATAGCAATGTACGCTGCTCATTCTGTGGTAAATCTCAGTATCAGGTAAAGAGACTGATTGCAGGCCCGGAAGGAGTATATATATGTGACGAATGTGTAGAGACTTGCGCAGAAATTGTTGAAGAAGAGGTATACCATGCGCAGGATAGTGCTGTTACAGATGACATCAACTTACTTAAACCAAAAGAAATAAAAGAATTTTTGGATTCATATGTTATAGGACAGGATGAGGCAAAAAAGGTTCTTTCAGTAGCTGTATACAATCATTATAAGAGAGTATTGGCAGGAAATGATTTGGATGTAGAATTACAGAAATCAAACATTCTTATGTTAGGACCAACAGGTTCCGGAAAGACATATTTAGCACAGACTTTAGCAAAAATTCTTAATGTACCGTTTGCAATTGCTGATGCAACTACTTTGACAGAAGCAGGATATGTTGGAGAAGATGTAGAAAATATATTACTTAAACTTATTCAGGCAGCGGATTATGATATTGAAAAAGCACAATATGGAATTGTCTATATTGATGAAATAGATAAAATAACAAAGAAATCTGAAAATGTATCAATCACTAGAGATGTTTCAGGTGAAGGTGTGCAACAGGCATTACTTAAGATTTTAGAGGGAACAGTAGCAAGTGTACCACCTCAGGGAGGAAGAAAACATCCACATCAGGAATTGCTTCAGATTGATACAACAAATGTTTTGTTCATCTGTGGAGGAGCATTTGATGGATTAGAAAAAATTATTGAAAACAGAATGGATCAGAAAGCAATTGGTTTTAATTCTGAAATAACAGATAATACTGAAATGAATAACGATGCGTTATTTGGCGAAGTAATGCCACAGGATTTGGTTAAATTTGGAATTATTCCTGAGTTTATAGGACGTGTGCCTGTAACAGTTGCATTAAAATCATTAGACGAAAATGCATTAGTGGAAATTTTAACAAAACCAAAAAATGCGATTGTAAAACAGTACGAAAAGTTATTTGAACTTGATGGAGTAAAATTAACATTTACGGATGAAGCTTTAAAGACAATTGCTAAAAAGTCGTTTGAAAGAAAGACAGGGGCAAGAGGATTGCGAGCAATTATGGAGCAAACAGTATTAGATGTAATGTATGAAACACCTTCAGATGAAACAATCGAGGAATGCATTATTAATGAAGATGTAGTAAACCAGTTAGCAGATCCTGAGTTAAAGTACAAAAATAATTTGGATGCGAAAATAAAAAGAGCAAATAAGAAAGCAAAGAACGAACAGATTCAACCAGCTTAATGTAAGGGAGTAGAAATGCCAGACGAAATGTTAAATTTGCCGGTAATACCACTTAGAGGATTAACAATATTGCCGGGAACGACAGTTCATTTTGACGTCAGCAGAAAACAGTCTATTGCAGCAGCGAATGAAGCTGTGACGACAGGCGAAAAATTATTTGTAGTAACACAAAAAGACCCGGTGGTAGACGCACCGGGTTTTGATGACGTTTATAAAGTAGGAACTGTTGTTGAAGTAAAACAACTTAATAAGATGCCTGACCGGATAGTGCGTGTGATGGTTGAAGCAAAAGAAAGAGGAATAATTCATTCTTACAATGAAGAAAATTCATGTATTAAAGGCGATATTGAAATAATTAAAGAGCCGAATGAAAAAATTACTCAGGTTAGAGAAATTGCATTATTAAGAGAACTTAAGGATGAATTAGCAATTTATGATGGTATTAATCATGAATTGACACCTGTTGGAATAAAAAATATTGATAATCAGGAGTCATTAAGTGGTACAATGCTTCAGATTATTATGAGAATCCGAATGGATTTTAAAACAAAGCAGAAATATTTAGAGGCAAATACACTACTTGAAAGATATGAAGTGATTTTGTCATTTTTCAGTATTGAAAATGAAATAAGTCAGGTAAAAGCTGAAATTATAGAAAAAGTTAAAACAAATATAGATAAAAATCAGCGAGAACATATTTTAAGAGAACAAATGAGAGTCATCAGGGATGAACTTGGCGAAAATGATGCTACGTCAGATATTGACGAGATGATTGAAAAAACTAAAAAGTTAAATGCTGATGATGAAATAAAAGAAAAAATATTAAAAGAAATAAAAAGATTACGTATGTCAGCGGGTAATCCGGCAGATAGTAATGTATTAAGAAATTATATTGAAACTATGTTGGATATGCCATGGAATAACTGTACACAAGAGAATCAAAAAGTTGAAGATGCACAGGCAATTTTAAACAGAGATCATTATGGACTTACAGATGTAAAGGAAAGGATGCTCGAATTTCTATCTGTAAGGGTTTTAACAAAAGATAAAGGCGAAAGTCCAATTGTTTGCTTAGTAGGGCCTCCGGGTACAGGTAAGACATCAATTGCGCGCTCAATTGCAGAGGCATTAAATAAAAAATATGTCCGTATATGTTTAGGAGGAGTTACAGACGAGTCTGAGATAAGAGGACACAGGAAAACATATGTTGGAGCTATGCCTGGTAGAATTGCAACTGCTATCAGACAGGCAAATACAGCTAATCCTCTTATTTTACTTGATGAAATTGACAAATTAGGTCAAAGTATTCATGGTGATCCGGCAGCAGCAATGTTAGAGGTGTTAGATTCAGAACAAAATTCTAAATTCAGAGACAATTATTTGGAAGTGCCTTTGGATTTATCGAAAGTAATGTTTATTGCAACAGCTAATGATTTGTCAACTGTTCCAAGACCGCTTTTAGACAGAATGGAAATAGTTGAAGTATCAAGTTATACAGATAATGAAAAATTCCATATTGCTAAAGAACATTTAATTCAGAAAGAATTAGAGCAAAATGGTTTGAAAAGATCACAACTTACAATATCTGATGAAGCAATAAATAAAATTATAAAATATTATACAAAAGAAGCAGGTGTCAGAAGTCTTGACAGAACAATTGCAAAAATTTGCAGAAAAGCAGCTAAGATAATAGTTGGAAAAGAAAAGAAAAGTATTAAAGTAACATCGAAAAATATTACTAAATATTTAGGAAAAGAAAAATTCCGTCAGGATGAAGCAAATGAAAAGAATGAAATTGGAATTGTTAGAGGACTTGCATGGACTAGTGTAGGTGGAGACACATTACAGATAGAAGTAAATACAATGCCTGGAAAAGGAATACTGGTTTTAACCGGAAATCTAGGCGATGTTATGAAAGAGTCAGCACAGATTGCGCTTAGTTATGCAAAAAGTGTTGCCAAAGAATATGGCGTTGACAGTAAATTCTTTAAAGAGAATGATATACATATGCATATTCCGGAAGGTGCAGTTCCAAAAGATGGACCATCAGCGGGTATAACTATGTCAACAGCAATAGTTTCAGCCATTGCAAATATTCCTGTAGACAGATATTTAGCAATGACAGGTGAGGTTACTCTTAGAGGAAAGGTTCTTCCTATAGGTGGACTTAAAGAAAAATTGTTGGCAGCAAAAGATGCGGGAATGAAAAAAGTACTTGTGCCGGTGAAAAATAAAACTGACGTAGAAGAATTCTCAACTGAAATTACTGATAGACTAAAAATAGTATATGTTTCAGAAATGACTGAAGTATTGAAACAGGCGTTAGTTAAATAATAACGACATATAAATAGAAAGGTAAATCAACATGATAATAAAGAGTGTAGAATTAGAAAAAGTTTGTGGAGTTACAAGCGTAATTCCGGACAATGATAAACCTGAAATAGCTTTTGCCGGTAAATCAAATGTAGGTAAATCATCATTGATAAATGCGTTAATGAATAGAAAATCATTGGCTAGAACATCTTCACAGCCTGGAAAAACACAAACAATTAATTTTTATAATATTAATGATAAATTATATTATGTTGATTTGCCCGGATATGGATATGCAAGTGTATCAAAAGAAGTTAAGGCAAAATGGGGAAAGTTAATTGAAAGATATTTGAGAAACTCTAAGCAGTTACAATGTGTGTTCTTATTGGTAGATATTAGACATGCACCGTCAACTAATGATGTAGAAATGTATGAATGGATCTTGGCAAATGGGTTCTATCCGATTATTATTGCAACAAAGCTGGACAAAATAAAAAGAAGCCAGGTTCAGAAAAATGTAAAGATAATTAAGGAAAAACTTAACGTGGAACCGGGAACAATTATTATTCCTTTTTCAGCTCAGACAAAACAGGGAAGAGATGAAATATGGGATATCATAGATCAGATTACAAAGGAGTAGATAAGAAATGGCAATGGATTCGGCTACATTGTATAAATTAATGATTTTATACATGCTTAATAAGGTTGATTTTCCGTTAACAAATTCACAGATTTCAGAATTTTTCTTAGAAAATGAGTATACGAATTACTTTTCATTACAGGAATCGATAAATGAGTTATGCGAAAATAATTTCGTGTTTTCGGATACAGTAAGAAATACATCATATTATCATTTAACATCAGAAGGAAGAGAAAGTTTAAAATTTTTTGAAAATAAAATTCCTAATGCAATAATTGATGATATGGATACTTTTTTGATAACAAATAAGTATGAACTTAGAAATGAAGTCGGAACAGTTTCTGACTATTATAGAGTAAATGATGGAGATTATATTGTGCATTGTCAGGTAAATGAAGATGCAAGTACATTAATTGAAATAAATCTGACTGTACCAAATAAAGAAAGCGCTGCAAAAATGTGTGCTAAATGGAAAGATGCAAGTCAGGAAATATATGAAATGGTTATAACAAAACTGACGAAATAGCCTTTGGCTATTTTGTCAGTTTTGTTGTAAAGAAAAAATAATGTATATCATGTTCATATGAATTATACGCTAAAAAGACTATGAATTAAAATGAGTAGTGAATAAAAATAGGTATTAAATTTATATAGACTATAAATAAAAATGTATAATAATTTGAAACGATGTTAATTGATGGACTTAAAACAAAAATAGAGAAAGGAATAGTAATTATTTAAATGGAAAGACAACTACAAATAAAACAAGGAGTTGTCCGTAAGTAAAATTAAAAATTACATGGTAATAGAGAGATGGATAAAAAAGGAATATTAGAATTAAAAAGAAGAATGACAAAAGATGGTTGTACATTTACAAAAATGACAGGATGCTATGTGGATGGAGAAAAAAATAAAATTGTAAATATAGATGAAAACTTTTTGGGATTAGAGGAAGAAGAATTTTATAAATACCTTGAAATTGCCAAGAAAACATTGTCAGGTACAATAGGCAATAATTTAATGGAATATGAATTTCCATTAGCTGAAGAGGAACCGGGAGGACATCAGCAAAGTCTTATGGCAATTAAGTCAAGTCAGTTAAAGAATGAAGAAATGCTTGAGTCATTTTATGATATGGTAATAGAAAATTATGAACATACAGGAAATTATCTAATTTTATTATTCCATGATGTTTATGATGTAATGACAAAAACAACAGACAATAATAAGTTAGATGAGTCAGAAGAGATATTTGAATATATCATATGCTCAATATGTCCTGTGGCTTTAAGTAAACCGGGACTTGGATACAGAAAAGACGAGAATAGAATTGGAACAGTAGACAGGGACTGGATTGTCGGACTTCCGGAAAGCGGATTTTTATTTCCGGCATTTACAGATAGAAGTACGGATATACATAATGTTATGTTCTATTCAAAGGATGCAAAAGAACCACATAAAGAATTGGTAAATAATATTTTAGGATGTGAAAGCAAACATACAAATGCAGAAAAACAGGTTATTTTTAATAATTTGTTATTAGAGCATGTACCTGAAGATGACCATAAAGAGGTGTTGATCAAAGTTAATGAAAATTTGGCAGATGTAATAGAAGAAAAACCGGAAGAAAAATTAACAGAAGAAGTTGTTGCGCAGGTTATTACTGAAAGTGGCGTAATGGGAAGTGTTGCGCAGAGTATCGCGGAAGAATTTGTGCATACATTAGGTGAAGAATTACCTGAAGCAGAAAATATTGTTGACCAAAAAATTGTGAAACAAAGTGCTGAGAAGAAGGAAAAGATTGAACTTACAGCAAAAGTGGAAGAACTTACAGCAAAGTTAGAAGAAGCAAATGAAACTATTGCAAATAGCACAATTAACAATGACGAAGAAGAAACACAGGAGACAGATGATAATGAAATTTTTGTAAGAGTTTCAGGTGATAAGAAAGATGAAATAAGAACCCAATTAATTGAAGGACAAAAGTGCATTGTGATTCCTGTATCGGAAGAAGATAACATAAATATTGTGAAGCGTTAAAATTTTTAAAGAGTACAATATCATTCAGAGTTTATAATCTTACTTCATTAAAATGATTATAAAAGAGGAGTTGCAATTACATAAAAGATCTACTGATAAAAAGGAGGAGAAGTGAAAAAATTATCTGCATATATATGGAAAAATAAACTTAGATATATTTTGGCAATAGGCTCGATGATTCTTGCAGTAAGTCTTGATTTAATGTCACCGCAGCTTACAAAACATATTATTGATGATGTTATTGTAGGTGGACAGATAGGCAAATTAAAATATTTACTTGCAGGAATTTTGGCAATAGGCGTAGGAAGAGCGGTATTTCAATATATAAAAGAATATACATTTGACTGCTTAGGTTCTGATATAGCAAGTTCTATGCGAAAAGATTTATTTATACATACACAGAAATTGAGCCAGGATTTCTTTGATAGAACGGATACCGGTGAATTGATGTCAAGAATTAAGGATGACGTTGATAAAATCTGGGATGGATTAAGCTATGTAAGTATGCTGTTGATTGAAGTGGTAATACATACATCAATAGTATTATTTTGCATGTATACAACAAACGTTAAACTTGCGATTATACCTACAGTAGCCATGATTTTTTGTGGATGTATTGCTTTAATTATGGAAAGAAAACTAGGAGCAGTGTATGAGGAAATAAGCGAAGAAAATGCCGAGTTAAATACTGTTGCGGAAGAAAATCTTGCAGGAGTCAGAACAGTTAAGGCATTTGCCAGAGAAAAATATGAAATAGAAAAATTTCTGAATCATAACAACAGATATTATGAATTGAATATGAAGCAGTCAAAAGTATTTGTAAAATATTATCCTTATTTTTCTGTAGTAACAAAAATTTTACCGCTATTAACATTACTCGCAGGCGGGAAAATTGTTATTGATGGAAGAATGTCTTTGGGACAATTGGCTGCAATGGTAGAATATTCAAATAATATAGTGTGGCCGATGGAAATGCTTGGATGGCTTACAAATAGTTTCTCATCAGCAATTGCATCTAATAGAAAATTAAAGAAAATTTATAATGAAGTACCAACAATCAAAGAAAAAGAAAATCCTATAATTCTTGATGAGGTTAAGGGTAAGATTACTTTTGACCATGTGGCATATGGAAAAGAAGGAAAACATATATTAAGAGATGTTTCTTTTGAAGTACAACCTGGAGAAACACTTGGAATTATGGGAGAAACCGGGTCGGGAAAATCTACAATAATTAATCTTATGTCAAGATTTTATGATGCTGATAAAGGAAAAATATGTCTTGATGATGTTGACATAAGGGATATGAAACTAAGTCAGGTAAGAGAAAGTATTTCTCAGGTTATGCAGGATGTATTTTTATTTTCCGACACAATAGCTGAAAATATCAAACTTGGTAAAAAGGACTACATAAGTGAGGAAGAAGTAGAGATAGCTTCAAATAATGCACAGGTAAGTGAATTTGCTACTAAAATGAAAAATAAATATAATACTGTAATAGGTGAAAGAGGTGTTGGACTGTCGGGAGGACAGAAGCAGAGAATCAGCATAGCGAGAGCATTTGCAAAGAAAAATCCAATACTGATATTAGATGATTCTACATCAGCACTGGATATGGAAACAGAGCAACAGATTCAGGAAGCATTAAGGAAATTAGATGGTGTTACAAAGGTTATAATAGCCCATAGAATTAGTGCTGTGAAAAATGCTGATGAAATTATAATTCTCAAAGATGGAATTATCGCTGAGAGAGGAAAGCATCAGCAGTTGTTAGAAAAACATGGCCTTTATTATGAAACATATCAATCTCAATATGGTGATGTAGAAGGGGGTGAAGTGAATGGCTTATAATTCATATAAAGAAGATGAAAAAAGCGTAGAAAAAAGTAAACTTCAAACTCTTAAAAGATTGCTTTCTTATTTGTTAAAATACAAGTGGACAATAGTGTTAGTTTTGATGCTTATGGGATATTGTGTAGTTGTAAGTTTAATAAACCCTCTAATAATTGAGTCAGCAATAGATAATCATATTGGAAATAAAGACTATATAGGCTTATACAAATTATTAATTATAGCGTTAATTATCAATTTAATTGCAACATTTGCCATTAAACTTAGAATGTATATAATGGCTAAAATGTGTAATCAAATATTACTTACAATTAGGCAGGAATTATATACTCATATACAAAAACTTGGATTTAAGTTCTTTGATAGTAGACCTACAGGAAAAATATTATCTAGGATTATCGGAGATATAAATTCCTTAAAAGATGTGCTGTCAAATTGTGTAACAACATTAATACCTGATTTTATTACAGTATGTGCAGTTGTTATTATTATGTTTTCTAAGAATCCAAAACTTGCAGTAGCAGCACTTATAAGTACACCTTTTATGGCAATTGCAATAACAATGATACAGGTTAAGGCTCATCCAAGATGGCAGACTTTTAGAAAAAAATCTTCTAATTTAAATGCGTTTTTGCATGAAGATATGTCGGGAATGAAAATAATTCATAGTTTTACTGCTGAAAAAGAAACAGAAGAAACATTTGATGAGTTACTAAATGAACATAAATCATCATTCAGATCAGCTGTAAGATTAAGTGACTGTTTTGGTTCTGTTATTGATTTCTCATGGGGATTTGGATGTGTTGCATTATATTTTATAGGAATTGTTGTATTGAAAGATGAAAATATTTCTGTAGGTACATTTTTGGCATTTGGAACATATATTAATATGTTTTGGCAGCCTATTAATAATTTAAGCAATTTCTATAATCAGATAACAACAAATATTGCAGGAGCAGAAAGAATATTTGAAATTTTAGATACAAAGCCTGAAATAGAGGATGAGAAAGGTGTTGTCGATTTACCTGATATAAAGGGTGAAGTTACATTTGACCATGTTACATTTGGATATGATGAAGAAAAAGTATTAGATGATGTAAGCTTTGTTATTAAACCGGGAGAAACGATAGCAATAGTTGGACCTACAGGAGCAGGAAAATCAACTATAATAAATCTTATCAGTAGATTTTATGATGCAAATGAAGGAAGAGTGTTGTTAGATGGTTATGATGTAAAAGATGTTTCGATAGAAAGCCTTAGAAAACAGGTTGGAACAATGACGCAGGAAAATTTTATTTTTTCAGGAACTGTCAAAGATAACATAAGATATGGAAAATTAGATGCAACAGATGAAGAAATAATCGAAGCTGCTAAAGCTGTTAATGCTCATGAATTTATAATGAAGCTTGATAAAGGCTATGATACTGAGTTGTTAGAGCGTGGTGGAGGATTATCTATAGGTCAGAAACAGATTTTAGCATTGGCAAGAACAATGGTTTCAAAACCTAAAATACTTATACTTGATGAAGCAACATCAAGTATAGACACAAAAACAGAATTAATAGTTCAAAAAGGGATTGATAAATTGTTGAGTGGAAGAACTTCTTTTGTAATTGCACACAGATTATCTACAATAAAGAGAGCAGATAGAATATTTGTTGTTGATAATGGAAAGATAATAGAAGAAGGAAATCATAGACAATTATTGGAAAAGAAAGGTGCATATTATAATTTGTATATGGCACAGTTCAACATATAACACGAATTGCTACGTTCTTCGAACTCTCGCAATTCTACAAAATATATGAGAAAACAGTTCTATCGGACTATGAATATTCTTATATAAATATATAACACGAATTGCTACGTTCTTCGAACTCTCGCAATTCTACAAAATATTCGAAAACCACCCTATCGGGCTATTTTCTCATATTTTGGCGATTCATAAAAAAGACTGCGTTTTCATGCAAGCATGAACGCAGTCTTTTTTTGAATCTGGTGTTATATGTTTTCTTTTACGGCTTTGCTTACTACTTCGGCAACTTCAGGATTGAAGGCTTCAGGTAAAATAAAGTTTTCGCTTAACTGGTCATCAGGAACGAGAGAAGCAATTGCATTAGCAGCAGCTAATTTCATTTCTTCAGTAATCTGCTTTGCACGACCTTCAAGAGCACCCTTGAAAATTCCAGGGAAGGCAACAACATTGTTAACCTGATTTGGAAAATCAGAACGTCCTGTACCAACGACTCTTGCACCTGCTTCTTTAGCAAGGTCAGGCATAATTTCAGGTGTAGGATTTGCCATTGCAAATATAATAGCGTCTTTGTTCATTGAAGAAACCATTTCCTTAGTTACGATGTTTGGAGCTGATACACCAATAAATATATCTGCACCAACCATTGCATCGGCAAGAACACCATTTTTTCCTTCAAGGTTAGTTACCTGAGCCATTTCCTTTTGAGCCCAGTTTAAATCTTTAACATCATTTGATAATATTCCGTATAAACCGCATATTGTAAGGTCTTTAAAACCATATTTTAATAATAATTTTGAAATTGCAATACCGGCAGAACCATCACCGTTTACAACTACCTTACAATCTTCTTTTTTCTTTCCGACAACTTTTAAAGCGTTGATAATACCGGCAAGAACAACGATTGCTGTTCCATGCTGATCATCATGGAATACAGGGATGTCTAATAATTCTTTAAGTTTACTTTCTATTTCAAAACATCTTGGAGCAGAAATGTCTTCAAGATTAATACCACCGAATCCGGGAGCAATTCTAACAACAGTGTCAATGATTTCCTGTGTATCCTGTGTGTCAAGACAAATTGGAACGGCATTTACATCACCGAATTCTTTAAAAAGAACAGCTTTACCTTCCATAACAGGCATGGCAGCGTAAGGGCCAATATTTCCTAAACCTAAAACAGCACTTCCGTCTGAAACTACGGCTACTGTATTTGCCTTCATTGTGTATTTATAAACATCTTCCGGATTGTTAGCAATTTCAACACAAGGTTTAGCAACACCCGGTGTATATGCAATTGATAAATCCTCACGTGTTTTGATTTTACATTTTGCTTCTGTACTGATTTTACCTACTAAATCAGCGTGGAGCTTTAAAGCTTTTTCATCTGTTGTCATAATAACCTCCAAATATAATATAAATAGTAATAAATGTATATTTTAAACATATACATAAAATCAGGTGTCTGAAGTATAGTAGTAAAAAATACATTTAAACACCTGTTTATAAGCATAACACATTTTTAAAAATTACACTATTATTTTTAAAAAAGATGTGTTAATATAAAAACAGAATCTAGACTCAAGTGGGTTTCCCACACATTTCCCGGATTTAATAATAAATATTGAACAGATAGATAGTGAAAGGACTGGTGCATTTATGAGAGAAAAGTTGCAGTCATTACCAGTGAGCGAATTACGAGCCATTGCAAAGGAAAATGGGATTAAAAGTGTAACAAAGTTAAGAAAACAGCAGTTAGTAGATATGATTTTGGAAGTGAATGAGCGAAATCAGAAAAAGCAGACTGAAGCCGCCAAAAAAGAAGAAGTTGATAATGAAAATAAAGAAAATATACAGGTAGCAGAAGTAAGTACTGAAGAAAAAGAAGATAAGCCTGAAAAGGAAGTAAAGAAAAAAAAGTCAGAAAATAAAGAAAAAAATTCAGAAAGTAATAAAGAGTTAAAGACAGAGAAAAAGAATTCACATAAATTGGAAGGAAAGACTGAACATAGAATAATAAAAACGCATTCTAAAAATGAAAATAAACCGGTACAGAAGGTGCAAAAAAATGAGAAGAGAGATCCTCAGCCAACAGATGAAGGAGATTTTAAATCAGGAATACTTGAAGTTATGCCGGATGGATTTGGATTTATCAGATGTGATAACTATATGCCTGGAGATGATGATGTTTATGTGGCACCATCACAGATTAAAAGATTTAATTTGAAAACAGGAGATATATTAGAAGGAAAAGTAAGAGCAAAGAGAGAATCAGAAAAGTTTGGAGCTCTTTATTATTTAGATAAAGTAAATGATGAATCATTGGAAAAAGTTATTTCCAGACCAAATTTTGAAGATTTAACTCCTATATTCCCTAATAACAGACTTCATTTGGAAACACCATCTGAAAATATGGCAATGAGAATAGTTGATATTATCAGCCCAATTGGAAAGGGACAAAGAGGAATGATTGTGTCTCCACCAAAAGCAGGTAAGACAACCCTTTTAAAACAGGTAGCAAAATCAATTCAGAGTAATAATCCTGAAATGAAAATGATTATTTTATTAATAGATGAAAGACCTGAAGAAGTTACAGATATAAAAGAAGCAATTGAAGGGGAGAATGTAGAGGTAATTTATTCTACATTTGATGAATTACCTGAGCATCATAAACGTGTTTCGGAAATGGTAATCGAAAGAGCAAAAAGATTAGTTGAACATGGAAATGATGTAATAATTTTATTGGATAGTATTACAAGACTTGCAAGAGCATACAACATGACTGTACCGCCAAGTGGAAGAACTTTATCAGGTGGTTTGGATCCGGCAGCACTTCATATGCCAAAGAGATTCTTTGGTGCAGCAAGAAATATGAGAGAAGGTGGAAGCCTGACGATTCTAGCTACAGCATTAGTAGATACAGGAAGTAAGATGGATGATGTTGTATATGAAGAATTTAAGGGAACAGGTAATATGGAATTGGTTCTTGATAGAAAATTATCTGAGAAGAGAGTATTCCCGGCTATTGATATAATTAAGTCAGGTACAAGAAGAGAAGATTTATTATTAGATAGTGAAGAATTAGGAGCATCTTATGTAATAAGAAAAGAAATTAATGGAATGAAGAAAGAAGACGCGGCAGAAAGAATAATTAATTTATTCTATAGAACAAAAAATAATAAAGAATTTATTTCAAAAATTTCAAAAATAAAAAATAATGATGGACCAACAAATTCAACAGGTGCTCACAGATTCACGTAATTTTTGTCGAATCATTATAAAATAAAGTGACATTTAATAAAAAAAGGTTGCTAATAGTAAAAGCATATGCTATAATGACTAGGCTATTGAGTTAAGACGGATTGGCGTTGCCAATAAGCATAAAATTTAATTTAAGGAAATGAAGAGGTGAATGTAATGAGAGAAGGAATCCATCCAGATTACCAGCAGGCAACCGTTACATGTAACTGTGGTAACACATTCGTAACAGGTTCAACTAAGTCAGATATTCATGTTGAAATTTGTTCAGCATGTCATCCATTCTACACAGGACAGCAGAAAGCAGTTTCAGCTCGTGGTAGAATTGATAAGTTTAATAAGAAATATGGTATTCAGTAAGTATTAAGGATAACAGGTTGGGAATTTTTGTTCTCAACCTATTTTCTTATGTAAAGATATGCAGGTTAGAAGCATAATCTGATTATGAAAATAGGGATATTTAATATTTTTATTTGTGCGATTATAATGAATGAGGACATTTATGAAAAATAAAAATAAATTAGGTTCTTCCGGAATAGGAGGACAGGCAGTTATAGAAGGAATTATGATGAGAAATAAGGACTGGTATTCTGTAGCTGTAAGAAAAAGTGATAATACAATTGAGGTAGAAAAGAAGCAATATAAAAGTGCTTCACAGAAAAACAAAATTTTGGGAGCTCCTTTTATCAGAGGAGTATTTAGTTTTATTGATTCCCTAGTGCTTGGAATAAAATCTCTTACATATTCAGCATCTTTTTTTGAAGATGATGATGAAACAGAAGAAGAGCCTGGCAAATTAGAATTGTGGCTTATTAATAAATTTGGTGAGAAAGCTGAGAATGTAATAATGGGATGTGTAGTAGCAGTTTCTATTATATTTTCAGTATTAATATTTATGATGTTACCGTTATTTATAGCGGATATGTTTGAAAGATTTGTTCCGGGAATAGGAAACAGACAGGTTCCAGTAATAGAGGGAATAGCCAAGATGGTTATTTTTATCGGATATATGCTGTTAATATCATTAATGAAAGACATAAGAAGGACATTTATGTATCATGGAGCAGAGCATAAATGTATTAACTGTATTGAAAATGGAAAAATATTAACTGTAGAAAATGTAAGAGAAAGTTCGAGATTTCACAAAAGATGTGGAACAAGCTTTATGTTGATAGTTTTGATAATTAGTATTTTGTTCTTTATCTTCATTCGCTCGGATGTAGTTTGGATTAAATATACAATAAGATTAATTTTAATACCTGTAATTGCAGGTGTTTCATATGAGATTATCCGATTAGCAGGTAGTAGCGATAATTTTATTGTTAATTTAATAAGTAAACCCGGAATATGGATGCAGAAAATAACAACTAAAGAACCAACTGATGATATGATTGAAGTTGCAATTAAGGCAGTTGAGGAAGTATTTGACTGGAAAGATTATTTGAAAAGCAATGGAATAGAAGTTTTGGATGAAATTTCAGGAGAAGAAGATGTCGACTGAATTTGAATTAAAAGATTTGATAAAAGATGGAATAGAAAAATTGCAGAAAGCATCTGATTTGGATGCAACTGTTGATGCGTGGCTTTTAGCAGAAGAAGTTTTAGGGATTACAAGAGTACAGTATTTTATCAATCCTCAAAGATTAGTTAATAAAGAGGATGCAGATAAGTTTTTTAAATTTATAGATATGCGTTGTAATAAGATTCCTTTACAGCACATAACCGGTAAGCAGGAATTTATGGGATTATCATTTAATGTGAATGAAGATGTATTGATTCCAAGACAGGATACGGAACTTTTAGTTGAAATGGTTTTAAATTATTTAAAACAAAAGATTCAAGGCAAGAAAGTTAAAGTATTAGATATGTGTACCGGCTCAGGATGCATAGCAATTTCAATAAAAAAACTTGCTGAAAATGTAGATGTAACAGCAGTAGATTTGTCCCAAAATGCATTAAAAGTTGCAATTGATAATGCAAAGCAGTTAGATGCAAAAGTTACATTTATTGAATCAGATTTATTTGAAAATGTATCAGGTAAATATGATATAATTGTATCAAATCCGCCATACATAAGAAAAAGTGATATTGAAACGCTTATGGAAGAAGTAAAAAATCATGAACCGATGATGGCTTTAGATGGTGATGAAGACGGATTGATATTTTATAAAAAAATATCGGAAAAGTTAAATGAATATTTGTCAGATGACGGGATGATTTTTTATGAGATTGGTTATGATCAGGGAAAAACAGTTCCCGATATTTTGAAACAGTATAATTTTAAAGATATTAATGTGTATAAAGATTTGTCAGGAAATGACAGAGTTGTGATTGCGAGAAAAGGAGAAGAAAATGTTTGATAAATTAGATGGTATATTGGAAAGATTTGATGAAATATTAGAAATGTTAAACGATCCAAGCGTGGCAAATGACCAGAATAATTTTAGAAAATTAATGAAAGAGCAAAGCGACTTAGCACCAATTGTTGAAGCGTATAAGACATATAAACAGGCTAAGCAGGATGTTGAAGACAGTCTTTTAATTCTTGAAGAAGAAAATGACGACGATATGCGTGAATTAGCTAAAGAAGAATTAAATGAAGCTAAGGCAAAAGTTGAAGAAATGGAACAACAGTTAAAGATTTTACTTTTACCAAAGGATGAAAATGATGATAAAAATGTTGTTGTAGAAATCCGTGGCGGTGCAGGTGGAGATGAAGCTGCGTTATTTGCTGCTGAACTTTACAGAATGTATTGTATGTATGCAGAAAAGAATCGTTGGAAAACAGAAATGATTTCTTTAAATGAAAATGGTTTAGGTGGATTTAAAGAAGTTGTATTTATGATTAACGGTCAGGGTGCATATTCTAAGTTGAAATATGAAAGTGGAGTACATCGTGTACAGAGAATTCCGGTAACTGAATCAGGTGGAAGAATTCATACATCAACAGCAACTGTTGCAATTATGCCCGAAGCAGAAGAAGTAGATGTAGAAATCGATATGAATGATTGTAAATTTGATGTGTTTAGAGCATCAGGAAACGGTGGTCAGTGTGTAAATACAACTGATTCAGCTGTACGACTTACACATATTCCAACAGGAATTGTTATTTCATGTCAGGATGAAAAATCACAGTTAAAAAATAAGGATAAAGCACTTAAAGTATTAAGAGCAAGATTATACGAACTTGAACTTCAAAAGAAGCAGGATGCTGAATCAGCAGCAAGAAGAAGTCAGGTAGGAACCGGTGACCGTTCAGAAAAGATAAGAACTTACAATTTCCCACAGGGAAGAGTAACAGATCATAGAATTAAGTTTACATCACATAGATTAGATGAAATAATGAATGGAAATCTTGATGAAATAATCGATAACTGTATAGCAGCAGATCAGGCAGCAAAGCTTAGCAATATGGAAAATGAAGTATAAATTTTTTGAGCCATCGAAAGATGGCTCATATTTATATAAAAAAGTGAGGGTAGAATTATGCAGATGACAACTCTTTGTTATATAGAAAATGATGAAAAATATTTGATGCTTCATCGTGTGAAAAAGAAAGAAGATATTAATAAAAACAAGTGGATAGGAGTAGGTGGACATGCTAACGAATGGGAATCACCGGAAGAATGTCTTGTAAGAGAGGTAAAAGAGGAAACAGGACTAATACTTACTTCATATAAATTCAGAGGAATTGTAACATTTATCAGTGATGAATGTGAATCGGAAACCATGTGCCTATTTACTGCGGATAAGTTTACAGGAAATATAATTGAATGCGATGAGGGAGAACTTAAATGGGTAGATAAAAAAGTAGTACCTAATTTGCCAACATGGGAAGGGGATGCAATATTTTTGAAATTACTGTTAAATGATGAGAAAAGATTCTTTTCATTAAAATTGGTATATGAGGGAGATAAATTAGTAGAAAATAATATTGTTTTTTATTAAACAAAATATGAAAGCTTATGAGGTGCTTACTAAATGATAGTATTAAGTAAAAAGCAGATTGTTGATATAATGGAAGAAAAACAAAAAAATAAGGAACAATTATAAGCAAAAAATCAAAATTACTTAATTTTTAATCGTTATATATTAAAAAAAGCCTTTGAAATTTAAAAAGAAATTTGCTAAAATATCAAACGAATCGAGTGGCTAAGAGCGTAAATCCAGATATGGATTTGCGCTCTTTTATGTTATATAAGACGAAGTCGTGTGTATAACAACAAATAAAAAATTGACGAAGCCGGATTGATTTAATTTTATGAATTTTGGGAATTCATTTTAAACATAGGAGGTAAAGGGAAAAGTGGAAGAAAACAAGGAAGCAAACAAAATGGGGACGATGAAGGTAAACAAATTGATGCTGACAATGGGAGCACCTATGATTTTATCGATGGTGTTACAGGCTGTGTATAATATTGTTGACAGTGCATTTGTATCCAATATGCATGAAAATGGAGAAGCAGCTTTGAATGCCTTAACATTGGCGTTTCCTGTTCAGATGATGATGGTTGCGATTGCAATAGGCACAGGTGTCGGAATGAATGCATTGCTTTCGAAAAATTTAGGGAGTGGAAATCTGAAAAAAGCATCTATGATAGCAGGAAATACAATATTTTTAGGAACAATAATTTATTTAATATTTCTTGTTTTCGGAATATTTGGAGCAGATTTCTATGTATCTACACAGACAAGTAATGAATTAATAAAAAATATGGCAATACAATATTTGAAAATATGCTGTACTTTATCTATAGGAATAGTGTTCTTTTCAATATTTGAAAAAATGCTACAGGCAACAGGGCGCTCATTATATTCAACGATAGCACAAATACTAGGGGCTGTAACAAATATGATTTTAGACCCTATTTTAATATATGGTTTGCTAGGAATTCCTGAAATGGGAGTCGCAGGCGCGGCATATGCAACTGTTATAGGTCAGGTAGTGTCAGTTTTAACAGCGATTGCTTTCCATATAAAATTTAATGTCGAAATAAAAGGAATAATTAAAAATTTAAAACCATCAGCAAAAATAATAAAAGAGATATATATGATTGGTTTACCTGCAATCATAGCTCAGGCATTAATGTCATTTATGACATACGGATTAAATATAATACTTGTTAGAATAAGTGAAACAGCAGTTACTGCATATGGATTGTACTATAAAATTCAACAGTTTATTTTGTTTGCAGCATTTGGCTTAAGAGATGCAATTACTCCGATAGTATCATTTAATCATGGAATGAGAAGTAAAGAAAGAGTTAGGGACGGAATAAAATATGGTTTGATTTATACTTTAATTATAATGGTTGTAGGAACTGTTGTGCTGGAAATTTTTGCAAATCCATTTGCTAAGATATTTGGGTTGTCAGGTGTTACGCAACAATTATGCGTTAGTGCGATAAGAGTAATTTCTATAAGTTTTGTATTTGCAGGTGCAAATATTGCTTTTCAGGGAATATTTCAGGCACTTGAAGGTGGCATGGAATCACTATTTATTTCAATATGCAGACAGTTCTTATTTGTTCTTCCTGTTGCATGGGGATTTTCTTTAATTGCAATAAAAGATATAAGCTACATATGGTTAGTATGGATGACATTTCCGATAGCAGAGGCAGTATCATGTGTTATTGCGTGTGTGTTTATGAAGAGGATTGATAGGAGAAAAATACAAAGTCTTAATAAATAGGTAGAAATGTATGTATATATTGTTGTATTATATAAAGTATGTAGAAAAAGTATTAATTATTTATATTCTGCAGACAGATACAAGTGTCAGAGAAATATTTTTATTTAATGGGCATTTGTGCAAGAGTAAAAGCCATAAGGAGAAGTACAATGGATATTACAGTTAGAAGAGCAGAAATTAAAGATATTGATAAAGTGAGCATATTATTAAGTGAGGTACTCGAATTACATGCGAAGTTAAGACCTGACATATTTATATCAGGTACAACAAAGTATACAAGGGAAGAACTAACTAATATATTTCAAAATGATGAAACACCGGTATTTGTAGCTATAGATAATGATGAAGTTGTAGGTTATGCATTTTGTGTAATAAAAAAACAACCTTTTAGTACAAATATGGTTGATTTTAAAACATTACATATTGATGATTTGTGTGTAGACGAAAATTGCAGAGGAAAACATATTGGAACAATTTTGTATAAATATGTTCTTGAATATGCTAAATCAATAGGATGTTATGATGTTACGTTAAATGTATGGGAAGGAAATGATAATGCCCGTGCATTTTATGAAAAGGTGGGAATGTTTGTAAAGGAAACACAGATGGAAGTGATTCTTAAATAGGGATATTCATGGTAAAGAATTGGTATATGTGATAGATTTTTACAGACATATATCACAAGGATAAATTTAGGGAGAACTAAGGAGAAAGTAATATGGACAATCTGTCAGTATATGAACTTATGTGGCTGTTTTTAAGTTATTCATTTTTAGGATGGATTCTAGAAACAGTATTTGCAACAATAAAGGAAAGAAAAGTAGTTAACAGAGGTCTTATAAATGGACCATTTTGTATTATATATGGTATCAGTGCAGTTTTAATATCAACAACATTACACGAACTTACAGGAATTTGGTTGATTTTATTTGCAGCTATATATGCATCTGTTGTTGAATGGTTTGGCGGACATTTAGTTGAAAAAATATACCACGAAAAATGGTGGGATTATTCAGATATTAAATGGAATTTTGAAGGATATGTATGCGTTCCAATGGCAGCAGTATGGGGCGTGCTAGGATACATAGTTGTTAAGTTTGGAGATAGTCTGTTACTTGATTTGTACAAATTATTTCCGGAACTTTTAATGCATATAATTTTATGGATTATAACAGGATGCCTTATTGCAGATATAGTATTTTCTTCAATTATTATTAAATTTGAAGGTAAAGGCGTAGATAAAATAATTGAAGCAAATAATAAATTTACGGAAATTAGTTTAAAACTTGAAAAATGGATTGCCAAAAGAATAAATCTGCGTATAGATAAAGCTTATCCAAAATCTTCTAAAGTAGAGAAAAAGGAAAAGGATAAGAGTGTATTTGCAAGGGGATGTGATTTTTATAAAATTGCATTACTGTTTTTTATCGGCTCATTTCTTGGAGATGTAACAGAAACGATATTCTGCAGAGCAACGGCAGGAGTATGGATGAGAAGAAGCAGTGTAATATGGGGACAGTTCAGTATAGTGTGGGGCTTGGCAATTGCAATCGTAACGGCTATGCTCTATAAATATAGAGAAAAAAGTGATAGTTTCTTATTTGTAATGGGAACCTGTTTAGGGGGAGCATACGAATATTTATGTAGTGTATTTACCGAAATTGTATTTGGAAAGATATTTTGGGATTACAGCAAAATACCATTTAACTTAGGAGGAAGAATAAATCTTTTATATTGCTTCTTCTGGGGAATGGCAGCAGTTGTATGGTTTAAAATATGTTACCCTAAATTATCAGCAATAATTGAAAAAATTCCTGTAAAGCCGGGAAAAATATGTACATGGGTATTGATTATATTTATGAGTGTTGATGTCGTTGCGACATGCATGGTGCTTCATAGATATGACCAGAGAGAAAATGGAATAGTGGCAACAAAGCAGTGGCAGATATGGGTTGATGATAATTACAATGATGCCAGAATGGAAAAAATATATCCAAATGCAAAAAATGCCAAATAAAAATTAAAATAATGTTGTTAAAACAACAGAAATGTTATTCGAATTATAATACTATCTGCATGTGATAATTTTACATCAGAAAGGAATTTTAATAGATGGATAATAAAATGTTTTGTTTTCAATGTGAGCAGACAGCCGGTTGTACAGGCTGTACAGGAGCAATGGGAGTGTGTGGTAAGTCAGCGGATACATCTAAATTGCAGGATGAACTCACAGGAGCGTTAATCGGTCTGGCAAAAAGTACAAGTCACAATCCTAAAAGAAAAGAAACAGATAAAATTATAATAGAGGGATTATTTACAACGATAACAAATGTTAATTTTAATGATGATACATTAAAGGAAATGATACAAAAAGTTCATTTAGAAAAAAATGCAATTGCACCAAATTGCAATGCGTGTGCGATGCCTTGTGGAAGTACAGAAGATTATGATATGAATTTGTTGTGGAATGAGGATGAGGATATCCGCTCATTAAAATCACTTATCTTGTTTGGAATAAGAGGAATGGCAGCTTATGCGTACCATGCAATGGTTTTAGGATATGAGGATGAGGATGTAAACGGATTCTTTTATAAAGCGTTATCTGTTATTACTTATGATATGGAAATTGGACAACTTTTGCCAGTAGCGCTTGAAGTGGGAGAAAAGAATTTAAAATGCATGGAATTACTTGATAGGGCAAATACAGAAAGTTATGGAAATCCTACTCCGGTAAAAGTTCCATTGACTATAGAAAAAGGACCATTTATCGTAATTTCAGGACATGATTTAAAAGATTTAGAATTGTTATTACAGCAGACAGATGGAAAAGGAATAAATATATATACTCATGGAGAAATGCTTCCTGCACACGGTTATCCGGAGTTAAAGAAATATCCTCATTTGAAGGGGAATTTTGGAACTGCATGGCAGAATCAGCAAAAGGAATTTGATGATATCAAAGGACCTGTATTATTTACAACTAATTGTCTAATGCCGGTTAAGCAAAGTTATGCAGACAGAGTATTTACAACGGAAGTTGTTTCGTATCCTGAAATGGTTCATATCGGAGAAGACAAGGACTTTACTCCTGTAATAAATAAGGCACTTGAACTTGGCGGTTATGAAGAAGATAAAGTTATGACGGGAATAAACGGTGGAAGATATGTTATGACAGGATTTGGACATGGAACTATTCTTGGAGTTGCAGATAAGGTTATTGAAGGAGTTAAGAACAAAGAAATAAGTCATTTCTTCTTAGTTGGAGGATGTGATGGAGCAAGAGTCGGAAGAAATTATTATACGGAGTTTGTTAAACAGTCACCAAAAGATTCTATTATTTTGACGCTTGCATGTGGTAAATACAGATTTAATGATTTGGATTTGGGAGATATTAACGGACTAGCAAGAATTATGGATATGGGTCAGTGCAATGACGCATATGGAGCAATAAAAGTTGCAATTGCGTTAGCACAGGCATTTGAATGTGAAGTTAATGATTTACCATTATCAATGATTTTATCATGGTATGAACAAAAAGCTGTATGTATTTTATTAACATTATTACATCTTGGAATTAAAAACATATATTTAGGACCGACACTTCCTGCTTTTATATCACCTAATATATTGAATTATTTAGTGGAAAATTATAACATTTCACCTATTAGTACACCGGATAAAGATTTAGAAAAAATTATGTCAAATAAGTAAAATAAAACAGTTCGACCATACAATAGCAGGGATTATTACAGTTTATGCTATATGGCCGGACTGTTATTATTTTTAGATAAATTAATATATAGACTCTTCATTTATTAATGTTTTTCTGCTAGAATAGGAAAATGAGATTAAAACAAAAGATTTATTAGCCGAAGAGGATGCTTATGTAATTATTGAATAGAAATAAGAATTTAATTCGGAATTATTCTAAAGTCAATTAGAAAAGGTAGAGGTTAAGTAAATGAAAATTGGATTTGATAATGACAAGTATTTAAAAATGCAGTCAGAGCATATCAGAGAGAGAATTGAAAAATTTGGAAACAAGTTATATTTAGAATTTGGTGGAAAATTATTTGATGATTATCATGCATCAAGAGTTCTTCCGGGATTTCAGCCTGATTCAAAATTACAGATGTTATTACAGTTAAAAGACCAGGCAGAAGTTGTTATAGTAATTAGTGCGGAAGACATTGAAGAAAATAAGGTAAGAG
Organism: Eubacterium sp. AF17-7; assembly: GCF_003461285.1. Classification (NCBI taxonomy): domain Bacteria; kingdom Bacillati; phylum Bacillota; class Clostridia; order Eubacteriales; family Eubacteriaceae; genus Eubacterium; species Eubacterium sp. AF17-7. The sequence continues at coordinate 39,731 of NZ_QTWU01000012.1, forward strand.
GCGATTATGGAATAACATATGATTTAGATGTATTAAGACTTATTGACGAATTTCAGTCAGTTGGCCTTTTTGTAGGAAGTGTATGCCTTACAAAATTTGCAGGACAGCCATCAGCAGAATTATTCCAACAGAGATTAAAAGAACTTGGAATTAAGTCATACAGACATTATAAGATTCCGGGATATCCAAGCGATGTAAATCATATTGTAAGTGATGAAGGATATGGAAAGAATGATTATATAGAAACAGAGAGACCTTTAGTAGTTATTACTGCACCGGGTCCCGGAAGTGGAAAGATGGCAACATGTCTTTCACAGTTATATCATGAGCATAAAAAAGGAATTGAAGCAGGATACGCTAAATTTGAAACATTTCCTATATGGAATATTCCACTTAAGCACCCTGTTAACCTTGCATATGAAGCAGCAACAGCAGATCTTAATGATGTAAACATGATTGATCCATTTCATTTAGAAGCGTATGGAAAGACTACAGTTAACTATAATAGAGATATAGAAATATTCCCTGTTGTTAATGCAATGTTTGAACTTATTGCAGGTGAAAGTCCATATAAATCACCTACAGATATGGGTGTTAATATGGCTGGTAACTGTATTGTGGATGATGAAGTATGTTGTGAAGCATCACAGCAGGAAATTTTACGAAGATATTATAAATGTTTATGCGATAAAAAACGTAATGGTGAAACAAAAGATGATATATATAAATTAGAACTTTTGATGCAGCAGGCAGGAGTTACTATTGATGACAGAAAAGTAGCAAAAGTAGCTAAAGAAATTGAAGAAAAAACAGGTAGTCCTGCAGTAGCTATTGAGCTTGAAGATGGAACAATGATTACAGGAAAAACAAGTGATTTGCTTGGTTCATCTGCAGCAGCCTTATTAAATGCAGTTAAGAAATTAGGTAAAATTGAAGATGATGTTAAATTGGTATCACCACAGGCAATTGAACCGATTCAGACATTAAAGACACAGTATTTAGGAAGTCAGAATCCACGACTTCATACAGACGAAATTTTAATTGCTTTATCATCAACAGCAGCAAATAGTGAAGTTGCAAAAGTAGCGATGAAGCAGTTACATAAGTTAAAAGGATGTCAGGCACATTCTACAGTATTGCTTACATCAGTAGATGAACAGACATTTAAGAGATTAGGAATACAGCTTACATGTGAACCTAAATACGAAGAAGATGGAAGAAAATATCATAAACACTAATTTGCAAAATAATAAATATAAACATTAAAATAACCGGTTATTAATTTTTCTTAGATTGATAACCGGTTAAAATAAGCAGGGAAAGTTGAGGTAAATATGATACAGGACATAGAACCAAAACTAAACAATCAATATAAAAATATTAAGCCTAAAGATAATGATTATGTATTAAGTTACAGTGGGAGAAGGGTATTGTTATCTAAAAAGGCAGAAACACTAGAATATTTAACATATGAGAAGTATAAACAGATAAATCAGGGGGATGATACCTTGGTTTATTTTTTTAGTATAGGAAATGATTCATATTTCTATGAAAAAAGCGAAATAGAAGCTGATGGATTTGAGTATGTACCAATGTTTAAGACAAGAACAATGAAACCAATGACTAAAGTAATGGCAGCAGCAACAGGATGGCATTTAAATATGTGGTATAAGTCTAATAAATTTTGTGGGGCATGTGGTTGTAATATGGAACATGATGAAAAAATAAGAATGCTAAAATGTCCTAAATGTGGAAATCAGGTATTCCCAAAAATCGCTCCGGCAGTTATAGTAGGAGTGACGGACAATGATAAAATATTATTAACAAAATATGCAGACAGAGAGTATAAAAGATATGCACTAATTGCAGGTTTTACAGAGATAGGAGAGACTATCGAAGAAACAGTTGCAAGGGAAGTATTTGAAGAAACAGGAGTGCATATTAAAGATATAACATATTACAAAAGCCAACCATGGGGATATGATGGTAATGTCCTTATGGGATTTTTTGCAAAACTAGATGGCAATATGAAAATTACAATGGATGAAGATGAATTGTCCGTAGCAGAATGGGTTAATTATAAAGATGTTCCGGATGATGAAGAAAAGATAAGCCTAACAAGAGAAATGATGACATGTTTTCGCAAGGAGAGAGAAAATGAAAGCAAAAGACGAAAAAACAAATGTAATGAGAGTTTTAGACAGTAAGAAAATTAAATATCAGCATTATTATTATGGTGATACAGATGCAATAAGTGGGACTGATGTTGCAAAAGCATTAGGACAAAATCCGGAGTGCGTATTTAAAACATTAGTCACAGAAGGAAAGACAAAAAATCACTATGTATTTATTGTACCTGTAGAAAAAGAACTTGATTTAAAAAAGGCAGCAAAAGCTGTAGGAGAAAAATCAATACAAATGATAAAATCAAAGGAACTTTTACCACTTACAGGATACATTCATGGTGGCTGCTCACCGATTGGAATGAAAAAATTATTTAAAACAACAATTGATTCGAGTGTAGAAAAAGTAGAAAAATTTTGCGTAAGTGGTGGAAAAATCGGCTATCAGGTAGAAATTACACTTGAAGATTTAAGAAAGGTAATTCCTGTTCAGACCGCTGAAATTACTGTATAAATATAAAATGTATTATGTGGAGCGTGTAAGGGTTAAAAGAAAGTGCATTTGGCAGCGTAGGTTCAATAGCACATCATTATAGCAGATAGTATGGCTTGATGCGAATGCTTAAAGAGTTTAAAGGAGAAAAGATATGGGATACGAATTAATTGGATTAGATATGGATGGAACATTGCTAAATTCAGAAAAGAAGATTAATTCAGGTGTTATTTTAGCAATAAAAGAAGCAATAGAAAATGGAAAACATATTTCGTTATCATCCGGACGGGCATTAGCTGAAATAGAAGAATATAGAGAACAATTAAAGGATATGGAATATGCCATCCTTGAAAGTGGAGCTTTGGTTTATAATTTGAAAAATGAAGAAATAATTTCTGCTTCAACAATAGACGAAGAAATAGTTAGTAAGATATTTGATACAGTTAAAGATAAGGATGTGTTTATTCATTTGATATCTAAAGGACGTTCTATTTCACCGAAAAGATTGATTCCGCAAATGGAAAAATACCACATGGGAATTTATATTCCGTTATATGAAAGAGTATGTACAAAAGTTGAGGATACAGTTACATTTCATAATGAAGATAAACAGGGAATAGAAAAAATTAATCTATTTCATACTTGTCCACAAGACAGGGAAGATACGAGAAAAAAATTACAGGGATTACCTATTGTGATGCTTAATGCAGAGGATACATCACTTGAAATTTCACCACTTGGAGTTACAAAGGGATATGGACTAAAAAAACTTTGCAAACACTTGAATATTGAGGTTGAGCAGTCAATTGTAGTTGGAGATGCAGATAATGATCTGGATGTATTAAAAACAGCAGGACTTGCTGTAGCCATGGGCAATGCAAATGCTAATGTAAAAAAGATAGCAGATGTAGAGGTTATGGACAATGACCATGATGGGGTTGCAGAGGCAATATACAAATATTTATTGGAAAAATAAAAAGATTGAATAATTATATGTACTTGTGATATAATTAGACGTAAGAAATCACGATACGAAACAGAAAACCGGATTCTTTACGAATCCGGTTTTGTAGCGTTTAGGAAAAATTAACACAGAATAAATTTAAAGAATAGGAGTGAATTGTGTATGCATTATGACTTGATTATTGTAGGTGCAGGACCGGCAGGAATCTTTACGGCATTAGAACTTTTAAAAAATAATAGCGATAAGAAGATTCTTTTGGTTGAGAAAGGAAAAGCAGTAGAAAAAAGACATTGCCCGAAAGCGGAAGTAGGACATTGTGTTAACTGCAAGCCAAATTGTGCAATAACTACAGGGTTCTCCGGAGCAGGAGCTTTTTCAGATGGTAAGTTAAGCTTGTCATATGAAGTAGGTGGAGATTTGCCGATGCTTATTGGAGAAGAATTTGCACAGGAATTAATTGACTATACAGATACAATCTATTTGGAATTTGGTGCAGACCCACATGTAGAAGGAATTTACGAGGGAGAAGACATCAAGGAAATAAGAAAGAATGCAATTAAGGCAGGTCTTAAGTTAGTAGACTGCCCAATCAGACATTTGGGAACGGAAAAGGCACAGCAGCTTTATTACAATATTCAGGAATGGTTGTTACAGCATGGTGTTGAAATGAAATTTGAAATAGAATGTGAAAATATCATTCTCGATGAAGAAGGCTGTAAAGGTGTTATCTTAAGAGAAGGTAATGAAAGTGTTCATTATTATGCAGATGAAGTTGTTATTGCAACAGGAAGAAGAGGAGCTGATTGGTTAGAAAAACTATGTGCAGAACATAATATTGCACATAAACCGGGAACAGTTGATATCGGTGTGCGTGTAGAATGCAGAAATGAAGTAATGGAAAAGGTTAACGAAGTACTTTATGAGTCAAAGCTTATCGGATATCCAAGACCATGGAAAAATAAGGTACGTACATTCTGCCAAAATCCGGGAGGATTTGTTGCGCAGGAAAATTATGACAATGATTTGGCTGTAGTAAATGGTCATAGCTTCAAGGAAAAGAAGAGTAATAATACAAACCTTGCAATACTTGTAAGCCATAACTTTACTGAGCCATTCAACAAGCCGATTGAATATGCACAAAAGGTTGGTGAGTTGACAAATATGTTAGGCGCAGGTCATATTATGGTACAAAGATACGGAGATATTCTCGATGGAAAGAGAACATGGCCTAAAGAATTAGCACAGAGTAATGTTAAACCTACACTTAAAGATGCAGTAGCAGGTGATATAACAGCGGCAATGCCATACAGAGCAATGACAAATATCATTGAATTTATAAAAATGCTTGATAAAGTTGTTCCGGGATTCGCTTCAACAGAAACATTGTTGTACAGCCCTGAATTAAAATTCTATTCAAATAAAGTAAAAATGGACGAAAACCTTAATACAAACATTAAAGGTTTACATTGTCTTGGAGATTCTTCAGGATGGACAAGAGGTCTTATGATGGCATCAGTTATGGGTGTTCTTATGGGAAGAAAATTATTAGATAAATAAACGGAAGCAACAATCTGTCTGGATAGATGGGTTGTTGCTTCTTTTGCCATGAGAATCAGCCGGATTTATTAAAAATAGAATAAACACAAAATAAATGAAAAGAATATATTAGAGAAAAGATAAAATACACAATATATTTTTTATTAAATAGGATTAAGTGCCTGTATCAATAGTATGAATTTACAGTTTTAGTGAAGAAAGTAATACATTACAGTAAAAGAAAATTGCATTTAATTGTTATACATTTGGCGAAATTTGTATATTTTTTAGAAAAAATATGTATAGTATAATTCAATTTAAGATGTAGAAATCTACAGAGAATATAAGCTTTAGATGTTTATGAAAATGTTATAGCTTATGAGATTTTAAGAAAGGTGGTGTCTTAATGATTAAAGAAACAATGGCTTCCATTAAAAAAGCTGAAAAACAAGGGGAAGAAATTGTTAATAAAGCAAATGAAGATGCTGAAAAAAATATAAAAAAGGCAAATGAAGATGCTGAAAAGAGCATTGATGATGCAGTAAAAAGGCAGAAAGACAAGATAGAAGAATATTGTCAAAAAGCCAGAGAAAGAGGAGAGAAAGAAGCAAAAACAATTAGAAGTGATAATGAAAAGAATGTTAAAGAACTGTATGACAAGGCTTTAACTCTCGAAAATGAGGCTGTAAATAAGGCAGTAGAAGAAGTAATGAAATTTTAATTGTTTGTGATTTGAAATTTAAGATTATTAGATTGCATATAATGAAGGAATTGATGCTTAATCGATATAATTAAATTATCATATAACTATAAATTGTTATTTCTTTAGAAATAAAGAAGGGAGGCATGATAAAATGGCAGTATTAGAAATGCAAAAAATATGCATTTGTGCCCTGAAAAAAGAACGAAAGCCTATCATAGAATATATTCAAAGAAGTGGTGTTGTTGAAATCAAGGAAAGAAAAGTAAAAAAAGGCTTTTCCAAGATGGATACAAGTGTTGCTAAATCAAGTTTTGAAAGAAATGCAGCTTTAGCAGAAAATGCTTTGGAAGTATTAGAGCAATATGAACCGGAAAAGAAATCAATGTTTTCGTCTCTAGAAGGAAAGAGGCAGGTTGCTTCAAATGAATTTAAAAGAATTTCAGATAATAGAGATGAAATAATGGATAAAATATCAGCTATTCTTAATTTGCAAAAAGAAATATCAGCAAAACAAAATGATATTTTGAAATTAAAAGCAAATATAGAAGCTGTAAAACCATGGTTAAATATGGATGTTCCGGGTGCGACAACGGGAACTGAAAAGACAGCGTTTATTTATGGCTCATTTCCCGGAAATATTACTCAGGAACAACTGTATCAGCAAATCCAGTCAAATGAAAAGTTCCCTAAAGCGAGCGATGTAAGAATATTTTATTCAGACAAAAATCAGACCTGTGTTGCAGGATTTTGTATGAAAAAAGATGCAGAACAGTTTGAGGAAGCATTGAGGCAGATGGATTTTTCAAGACCTTCGCTGATAATGAGAAGTATTCCTGAGGTATCTAAGGAAAAATGGACAAAGAGGATTGCTGAGTTTGAAAACAGCATAGATAATCGCATTGAGGAACTCAGGCAATTAGCAGAGGATAGAGAGGACATTCAGTTAGCGGCAGATTATTTTAACAGCAGAGCAGAAAAATACGATGTACTTGGAAGGATTCTTCAAACAAAACATGTATTTATAATTACAGGTTATATTCCAAAAAAAGAATTTGAGAAGCTTAAAGAAACACTTACTGATAAATTCACGGTTATGATTGAGGCAGAAGAGATATCGGCAAAAGAACAACCTCCGGTTTTACTTGAAAACAACGTTTTTGCAAGACCTGTAGAGGGTGTTGTTGAATCATTTGGATTACCAAAGAAAGGCGAGTTTGACCCAAGTGCAATAATGGCAGTATTTTATTACATTTTATTTGGAATGATGCTAAGCGATGCAGCTTATGGATTGATAATATTTTTAGCATGCTTTATAGCGATAAAAAAATTCCCTAGAATGGGCGATTCGTTAAATAAATCATTGCATATGTTTATGTATTGCGGAATATCAACGACAATATGGGGATTGCTATTTGGAGGATTTTTTGGTGATGCAATTACAGTTGTATCGAATGTATTTTTCCATAAAAATATAGAACTTAAAGCGTTGTGGTTTGTTCCGCTTAACGATCCGATGAGACTGTTAATGTATTCAATGGTAATAGGAATTATTCATATGTTCTTAGGACTTGGAATAAAAGGGTATATGCTTTTGAAAGACAATAAAATAGTGGATTTTATATGTGATGTATTATTGTGGTATTCACTGTTAATCGGATTAATATTGTTATTATTGCCAACTGATTTATTTGCATCTATTTCACAGATGACATTTGTATTTCCGGTATGGCTGACAATCCTGTCAAAAGTTTTAACAATAATAGGACTTGTAGGATTGCTTCTTATGTCCGGCAGAAGAAAAGGTAACAAGTGGGCTATCAGAATTGCTCTTGGAGCTTATGATATTTATAACGTAACAGGCTGGCTAAGCGATTTGCTGTCATATTCAAGACTTTTAGCATTAGGTCTGGCAACAGGAGTTATTGCATCAGTTGTAAATTCTATGGGCAGCATGATAGGCGATGGCCCGGTAGGAATAATAATTTTCATAATAGTATTTATTGTAGGTCATACACTAAACCTTGCAATCAATCTGTTAGGAGCTTATGTTCATACAAACAGATTACAGTATGTAGAATTTTTCGGAAAATTCTATGAAGGAGGAGGCAGAGCCTTCAATCCATTCACATTAAAAACAAAATATGTTGAGTTAGATAAAGGAGAGAAATAATAATGGAATTAGGAATTTTTTATGCCATTCTTGGCGCAGCGTTAGCAACTTTATTGGCAGGAGCAGGATCAGCAATGGGTGTAGGTATTGCAGGTCAGGCAGCAGCAGGTGTAGTAACAGAAGATCCGGGTAAATTTTCAAAGGTTTTAATTTTACAGCTTCTTCCTGGTACACAGGGTATTTACGGTTTATTAGTTGCATTTATCACATTAAGTAAAATCGGTTTATTAAACGGAAATCTTGCATCAATATCAACAGGAACAGGACTTATGATTTTAGCCGCATGTCTTCCAATTGGTGTTGTTGGTTTAATCTCAGGATTACACCAGGGAAAAACAGCAGTTGCAAGTATTGGAATCGTAGCTAAGAAACCTGAACAGTTTGGTAAGTCAATGTTATTCCCTGCAATGGTTGAAACATATGCTATTTTAGCACTTCTTATATCAATTCTTTCTGTAAGTAATATTCCGGTTTAATAGAAGTATATAAGCAGAAAGGAGTTGCCCATGGGTGGATTAGAAGAAATATTAAACCAAATTAAAGCTGACGCAAATGAAGAAGCGGCAGATATTTTGGCAAAGGCACAAGACACCTGCGACTCTATAAAAGAAAACGCTCAAATTGAAATTGATAAAATAGAGACTGCAGGGACAAAAAAGGCTGAGAGTGAAGAAAAATTACTATTTAGTAAAATTAAGTCAGCAGCCGGAATGGAAGCAAAGCAGAAAAATCTTGAAGCAAAACAAAAAATTATTTCAGATATAGTGAATAAGGCATATAACAAAATGGTAAATGCTTCGGATGAGGAATATTTTGGTTATTTAATAAAAATGACAGAGGAATATGCTCAGCCGGCAGAAGGAAAAATGTGCCTTAATAAAAAAGATTTAGAGAGACTTCCTAAGGATTTTCAGGAAAAGATAAGTGAAGCAGCAAACAAAAATAATGGAAAATTATCAGTAAGCAATGAACCTATAAATATTGAAAATGGAATGATTCTTGATTACGGAGATATAGTGGAAAATTGTACTTTTGATGCTGTATTTCACAATAAAAAAGATGATTTGCAGGATGAAATTAACAGATTCCTGTTTAAATAGTTGAGGAGGAAAATATATGTCAGAAACCAATTATACTTATGCGGTTGCCCGTGTTCGTGCAAAAGAGGTCTCACTATTTTCTGATTCAGTGATTGAACAGTTGATGGCTTGTAAAGATTATAAAAGCTGTATGGCATTTCTTCATGACCATGGTTGGGGAAATGGAGAACCGGCGGAAACAGAAGATGAAATGCTTGCATTTGAGAGAAAGAAAACCTGGGATGACATACATGAGTTAGTAAATGAGAAAGATGCATTTGCTGTAATTACAGTACCAAGAGAGTATCATAATTTAAAAGCAGCAATTAAACAGGTATGTAGTGGAGATAAAGCAGAGCATGCATATTATGATAATTGCAGATGGTCACCTGAGCAGTTGAAGGATATGGTTGAAAGAAAAGATTTTGACAGTTTGCCTGAAAGAATGGCTTATGTAGCGAATGAAGCGACAGAGGCGTTACTACAAACTCAGGATGGTCAGTTATGTGACATAATAATTGATACAGCAACATTAGAAGCTGTTAAAGAAGAAGGAGCAAAATCAGATTCAAAATTAATAAAACAATATGCTGAAGAAATGGTTGCAGTTGCAAATATAAGAGTTGCAGTAAGATGTGCTAAAACAAAGAAATCAAAAGATTTCATGGAAAGAGCAATTGTTGCCTGTGATTCTTTAAGCAAAGCTTCTTTAATTAAAGGCGCGGAATCAGGAATTGATGGAATATGCAGTTATTTACAATCGGCAGGATACAGCGAGGCAGCTGAACATATAAAAGAATCACCGTCAGCTTTTGAAAGATGGTGTGATAATAGAATAATCGATAAAATCAAAGAAGAAAAATATAATTCTTTTTCGGCAGGCCCAATACTTGCATATTTTCTTGCAAGAGAAAATGAAATAAAAACAGTTAGAATTATATTGACCGGAAAGTTAAATAACTTAAGTGATGATTATATTCGGGAAAGGTTAAGGAAAATGTATGTATAAGATTGCAGTGTTAGGTGATTATGACAGTATATATGGGTTTGGCGCAATCGGAATGGACACATTCCCGGTAACCGACCCGGAAGAGGGAATTAAAACCCTTAGAGTGTTGGCTAAAAGCGAATACGAAATTATTTATGTGACGGAAGGTCTGGCAGTTCAGATTAATCATGAGATAAATAAATATAAAGAAATGCTGTCACCGGCAATAATATTAATTCCCGGCGTATTTGGAAATACCGGGGAAGGAGTTGCAGGAGTTAAGGCAAGTGTAGAACAGGCTGTAGGCAGCGATATTTTGTTTTCATAAATTAAAGTGAAGTGATTTTATTTCACAGTAAGGAGACTAGTATGAGCAAAGGAGTAATTAAGAAGGTTGCGGGACCTTTAGTTATAGCAGAAGGGATGAGAGATGCCAATATGTTTGACGTTGTAAGAGTAAGTAAAGAACGTCTTATTGGCGAAATCATTGAAATGCATGGTGACCAGGCTTCGATTCAGGTATATGAAGAAACAGCAGGACTTGGACCGGGAGAAGAAGTTGAGTCAACAGAAGCACCATTATCTGTAGAATTAGGTCCGGGACTTATAGCAAGTATATATGATGGAATTCAAAGACCACTTGATGATATTATGAAAGTGGCAGGAAACAACTTGAAAAGAGGTGTTGAAGTACCATCCCTAAAGCGTGATTTGAAATGGAACTTTGTACCTTGCATGAATGTTGGAGATGAAGTTGAAACAGGAGATGTTATTGGTACTGTAAAAGAAACAGAAGTTGTAACTCAGAAGATAATGATTCCATATGGAATTAAAGGAAAAATAAAATCAATAACAGCCGGAAATTATACAGTTACAGAGACAGTTGCAGTTGTAGAGACAAAAGACGGCGATAAAGAAATTACATTAATGCAGAAATGGCCGGTTAGAAAAGGAAGACCATATGCAAAGAAACTTCCACCAACAAAACCATTGGTAACAGGTCAGAGAGTAGTAGATACATTATTCCCAATTGCAAGAGGCGGTGTAGCAGCAGTTCCGGGACCATTTGGTTCAGGAAAAACAGTAATTCAGCATCAGTTGGCAAAATGGGCAGAGGCAGATATTGTTGTATACATTGGTTGTGGAGAACGTGGAAATGAGATGACAGATGTACTTAATGAATTTCCGGAATTAAAGGACCCAAAGACAGGACGTTCCCTGATGGAGAGAACAGTATTAATAGCAAATACATCAGATATGCCTGTTGCAGCCAGAGAAGCTTCTATTTATACAGGAATTACAATTGCTGAGTATTTTAGAGATATGGGATATTCAGTAGCACTTATGGCAGATTCAACTTCAAGATGGGCAGAAGCGCTTCGCGAAATGTCAGGACGACTTGAAGAAATGCCTGGTGAAGAAGGTTATCCGGCATATTTAGGTTCAAGACTTGCTCAGTTTTATGAAAGAGCAGGTGAGGTTATTTCACTTGGAAAAGAAGGAAGAGAAGGAGCACTTTCGGTAATTGGAGCTGTATCTCCTCCGGGTGGTGATATTTCAGAACCTGTGTCTCAGGCTACACTTCGTATCGTAAAGGTATTCTGGGGACTTGATTCAGCATTAGCTTATAAGAGACATTTTCCTGCAATTAACTGGTTAACAAGTTATTCCTTATATGTAGATAATATAGGAAAATGGTTCGAAGAAAATGTATCAGAAGAATGGCTTAAATTAAGACAGGAGCTTATGAGTCTCTTGCAGGATGAAGCACAGTTGGAAGAAATTGTAAAAATGGTAGGTATGGATGCGCTTTCAGCACCTGACAGACTAAAAATGGAAGCAACAAGATCAATAAGAGAAGATTTCTTACATCAGAACTCATTCCATGAGATTGACACATACACTTCTCTTAATAAGCAATATTTAATGATGAAATTAGTACTTGGATATTACTATGAGGCAAATGAAGCTCTTTCAAATGGTGCTTCAATTGACAAATTAATAGCACTTCCAATAAGAGAACAAATCGGAAGATTTAAATATACTAAGGAAGAAGATATTCAGAGTAGATATGATGAAATCTTAAAGGAACTTGAAATTCAGGTTGCAGGAGCATTTGATAAGGAGGACTTCTAATATGGCAAAGGAATATAGAACAATTCAGGAAGTAGCAGGTCCTTTGATGCTTGTTAGGGACGTAGAAAATGTTACTTACGATGAACTTGGAGAAATAGAACTTGCAAATGGTGAAACAAGACGTTGTAAAGTGCTTGAAATAGATGGCAAAAATGCACTGGTACAGTTATTTGAAAGTTCTACTGGAATTAACCTTTCAAACAGTAAAGTAAGATTTTTAGGTCGAAGCATGGAACTTGGCGTTTCGGAAGATATGCTTGGAAGAGTATTTGACGGATTAGGTAACCCAATAGATGACGGACCCGCAATTCTTCCGGAAGAGAGAAGAGATATTAATGGTGTACCTATGAATCCGGCAGCAAGAAATTACCCTTCAGAATTTATTGAAACAGGAATTTCAGCAATTGATGGATTAAACACATTAGTAAGAGGACAGAAATTGCCAATTTTCTCAGCTTCAGGTCTTCCACATGCACAGTTAGCAGCGCAGATTGCAAGACAGGCAAAGGTAAAAGGAAAAGATGAACAGTTCGCCGTAGTATTTGCAGCTATGGGTATAACATTTGAAGAGGCAAATTATTTTATAGATAGTTTCAAAGAAACAGGAGCGATTGATAGAACAGTATTGTTTATAAATTTAGCAAATGACCCGGCTGTTGAACGTATTGCCACACCGAAAATGGCATTGACTGCAGCAGAATATCTTGCATTTGAAAAAGGAATGCATGTTCTTGTAATTCTTACGGATATTACTAACTATGCAGATGCTTTAAGAGAAATTTCTGCAGCAAGAAAAGAAGTTCCGGGACGTAGAGGATATCCGGGATATATGTATACTGATTTGGCAACGATGTATGAAAGAGCAGGACGTCAGAGAGGTAAAGACGGTAGCGTAACAATGATTCCTATTCTTACAATGCCTGAAGATGATAAGACACATCCAATTCCTGACCTTACAGGATATATAACTGAAGGACAGATTATTTTAAGCCGTGAGCTTTACAGAAAAGGCATTCAGCCACCAATAGATGTTCTTCCATCGCTTTCAAGACTTAAAGATAAAGGTATTGGGGAAGGAAAAACAAGAGCAGATCATTCAAATGTAATGAACCAGTTGTTCTCAGCATATGCAAGAGGTAAGGATGCTAAAGAACTGATGGTTATTTTAGGTGAGGCAGCACTTTCAGAAACAGACAGAATTTATGCAAAATTTGCTGATGAATTTGAAAAGAAGTATGTATCACAGGGATACCAGTCAGACAGAAGCATTGAGGAAACAATGGATATAGGATGGGAATTGCTTAATATTTTGCCTCGTGCAGAACTTAAACGTATTGATGATAAATATCTTGATATGTATTACAAAGAAAAATAAGTGATACAAAAAAGCGTTTAGAAAGCGAGGTGAGAGAATGGCAAACACTCAGGTTAATCCTACAAGAATGGAATTGACGAAACAGAAGAAGAAACTTGTATCTGCAGTAAAGGGACATAAACTTTTAAAAGATAAAAGAGATGAGCTTATGAGACAGTTTTTGGATTTGGCAAGGGAAAATATGGAACTTAGACTAAAGGTTGAGGAATCCATAAAAAAGGCAAATACAATTTTTGTTGTTGCTAAGGCGGGAATGAATACTGAAACATTAACAACGGCTTTAATGGCAACAAAGCAAAAACTTGAACTAAATGTAGATAAGAAAAATATAATGAGTGTAGATATTCCGGTATATTCCGTTAAATCTAAGACAGCTAATCCAAATGACATATATTCTTATGGATTTGCATTTACAACAGGAGACTTAGATGATGCAGTCACATCTCTCGCAGATATCAGAGAAGATATGGTACGATTAGCACAGATTGAAAAATCATGTCAGTTGCTTTCAAGTGAAATCGAGAAAACAAGAAGAAGAGTTAATGCCTTAGAACATGTTATAATTCCTGAGGCACAGAAAAATATAAAGTATATTACTATGAAATTAGATGAAAATGAACGAAGCACACAGATTCGATTAATGAAAGTAAAAGATATGATGTTAGAGGAAGCACATCATTATAAAGAAAAATAAATATAGTTATTTTATGTAGCGGACAAATGGAATTTTGTTTTACATCAAAAAATAAATACTAAAATTATGTAAGGTTATTTTTAGTGATGTAAGATAAATTTGTTCGCTACTTTTTTATTTATGGACTATAAAACAGATACTATGCGTGTGCTGATCATAGTTTTAACAAACTATTAAAACGAAAAGCAATAGTAGAGAGAGTAAGGCTTTTACTTGACAGTTATGATTTTTTAAAATATCATATATAAAGTAAAAGATTATTGGGGATATTAAGCCTGACAATAGTGTATGAATTACTTGATTTTTGAGACAAAAGGAGGCAGAAATGATTGATTTTCATTCTCATGTATTGCCTGGTATAGATGATGGAAGCAGTTGCGAGGAGGAATCACTTGACATGCTTCGTATAGCAAAGAGTCAAGGAGTTATTACAATGTTAGCAACTCCTCATTTTTATGCTCAAAATAATTCAGTCGGACATTTCCTAAAAGACAGAGAAAAGTCATTTAATAAATTAAAAGCATGTACCGAATACATGAAAGATGATGCGTATCCTGCTATAAAGCTTGGAGCTGAGGTGTGTTATTTTAATGGAATAGGACAGGCAAGAGAATTGGAAAAACTATGTATAGAAGATACAGATGCGATTCTACTCGAGCTTCCTTTTACACAATGGAATAAATCTGTTTTACAGGATGTAATAATGCTGATGGAAGAGAGGCATCTAACGGTTATTTTGGCACATATAGAAAGATTTTATGCTTTTCAGACAAGGAAAAAAATTTGGAAGGAAATACTTGAATTACCTGTTGTTTTTCAGGTAAACGCAGATTTTTGTGACAATAGAAAGAAAAGAAAAGTGGTAAAAAAGTTAATAGAAAATGATAAACCTCTTATTTTAGGAAGTGATTGTCATAATGTTGATAACCGAAAACCAAATCTGATAAGCGGATATGATTATATATCAGATAAATATGGTCAAAAGATGGTTGAACAAATAGATAATTTTGGAAAAAAAGTGCTTGGATTTGATACGAAATAAGAGTAATAGGGTGTTAATCAAATGAAAATGAAAAGAAAAAAATACATAAAAATCGTTGCAGGAATATTGATATTCATATTATTTATTATAGCTTTTGGATACGGACTTCAGTATATTGATAATAAGACGGAAAAGACGAATGTTTCGGATGAGGATTCTATTAATGACTGGAATGTTCAGGTCGCAAGAGGAAAAATAAAGCTTAATAAGAAAAAATATGATTATTATCATGATTTTGAAAATTACCTTCTTATTGGAACAGATGCTTCAGGAAATGATGGAGAAGGCGATGAATATCAGGGCAGTATGGCAGATTTTTTAATGCTTGTTATTGTTGATAAAACAGATGGAACTTATAGTTTTCTGCAATTTAACAGAGATACCATGACAGAGATATCATTAATTAATCATGAAGGAAAAGGTGCAGCAACGGCAACTCTTCAGTTATGTACGGCACATTGGTATGGTGGAAATAAAGAACAAGGCTGTAAGAATACAGTAAAAGCCGTAAAGAAATTATTAGGTGGTATGGAAATTAATGGCTATTATGAACTTAATATGAGTGAAATTCCTACACTTAATCAAATTGTCGGTGGAGTTACAGTAACATTAGAAGAAGATTTTACAGACAAATATCCTGAAATGAAAAAAGGAGCAACATTACAACTTACTGATGATGAAGCATACGCTTATGTACATGACAGATATGGTGTTGGTGATGAAGAAAATGCATCAAGAATGAAGCGACAACAACAGTATATGACAGGTTTCTTCAAAAAATTACAGGATAAAATTAAGTCAGACAGTAATTATACAACAGATATATTTAATCAGTTGCAGGATAAGGCAACAACAGATATAACAATTGGAACAATATCTAATATAAGCAATATATTTGCAAGTGGAACAAATAAGGGGATATATGAATTACAGGGAGAATCAAAGGTTGGCCAGGCACTGGGAGATAATCTTGATCATATTGAATTTTATGTAGATAAAGATTCTATGGTTACAACTATGGAGGATTTATTTGGAATAAAGGAACATAACAACAAGGAGTAAAGGAAAGAAAAAATGAAACAACAGGTAGATAATATTAATATGAATGAAAAAGAAGATGAAGTAGAAATTAATCTTTTAGACTTATTCAACTATTATCGCAAAAAGATTATTTTTATCATAATTGGTTTTGTAGTTGGAGCTATAATTGCAGGTCTTGTAACAAAATTTTTAATAACACCAAAGTACACTGCTACAGCTAAAGTATACATGGTATCTGCATCAAATAATTCAGTAGTTAATTTGGCAGACTTAAGTATTGGTACTTCATTGTCGGAAGATTATGCGGAATTATTGCATGTACGTCCTATAGTAGAGGCAGTAAGCAAAGAAAATGATTTAGGGTATACATATGAGCAACTTAACGGAATGATTAGTATTTCTACAGTAGAAGATACACGTATTTTGAAAATAGCAGCTGTTAGCGCTAAACCAAAGGAAGCTAAGATTATAGCGAATGCATTGGCTGAAAAGGCAGTTACTGAAATTCCTAAATTAATGGGAACTACAGCACCAAATATTGCAGAAAGAGCAATTACACCTAAATTTAAAAGTTCACCAAGTCTTAAGAAGAATACAATGCTGGGAGCACTTGGAGGGATGGTTTTAGTATTAGCAGTATTGACATTCTTATTTATTACTGATGATACAATTAAGACAGAAGAAGATATTGAAAAATATTTGGGAATTATTCCATTAACTGTTATTCCTGATGGAAATGTGAAATATGGTTCATATAGCAATTATGCAAAAGGAAAAAAAGATTATACACCGAAAAAATAAGCTTGAGGAGAAAGTAAAATGAATAAAATTAAAATGGATTCAATACAGGAACTTCCTTATGCTGTAGAAGAATCAATAAACCGTCTTCGTATAAATGTCAGCTTTTTAGGAAATGAAATAAAGAAAATTGTGGTTGTAAGTACATTGCCAAATGAAGGTAAAAGTTTTGTTACAATGCAGATGTGGAAACAGATGGCTAATGCCGGAATTAAGTCAGTGTTAGTTGATGCTGATATGAGAAATTCAGTATTAGTGAAGAAAAATGATATGGAGCGTCAGGATGGGAAAGAAATGAAAGGTCTTGTAAATTATCTTGCAGAAGATTTTTCTCTAGATGAAGTTATATATGAAAGTCCTTTTGAAAATGGATACATTATTCCAAATGTAGAAAATATAATTAATCCATCAATGTTACTTGAAAGTGACAAATTTGGAAATATGTTAAATGAACTTTCAAAAGATTACAGATATGTATTTGTAGATGCACCACCACTAGGACTTGTTTCAGATGCTGAAAAAATTGGAAGCATGTGTGATGGAGCGATTCTTGTTATAAGAAGTGGAGAAATCACAAGAGCAGAAGTTAAGAATTCAATAAAACAGCTTGAAAGATCAGGATGTAAAATATTAGGAGTGGTTTTAAACCGTGCAACAGATTTGAAAAATAAATACAGTAAACAGAAATATTATAGTGGTAAATAGTAATGATTTATAATACTAAGGAAAAATCTATTAATAATACACAATATTTATGTATAAATTTTACCGAAAATGTCAAAAATATATAGTTTTATATAAAAAGGTATTTAAAAAGACACTCTTTAGTAGTATAATGTGCCTATGGTGAGCTTTTATGATTGTAAAAAGTTTGCTATAGGGCAATCGACTTGGCTTTGGTCGATGTTGCGAATTAATAAATAAAGCTCAATAGAGGACAGGAGGAACTTAATAATGATGAAGAAGTTATTGAAAGAAGTTGCTGTATTAGCAATGGCAGCAGTAGTAGCAGTTAGTTCAGTTTCAGGAGTACAGGCAGCAGTTGCTAGTCCAACAGTAAGTGTTGTACCGGTTGATAAGAAGAACGTTGCAGCTACAGATGGTAACAATGTAGATACAAAGGCTGATGGAACAGCTGAGGTTAACGATGTTACAGTTAGTAAGAATATAGCTACAGTACCTGCTACAGTAACAGTTGATGGGGTAACTTACACAGTAACAGTAATTAAGGCTAAAGCATTTGCTAAGACAGCAAAGAAAGCTAAAAAGATTGTAATTCCAGCTACAGTTAAGAGAGTTAACAAGATGGGATTCACAGGAGCTAAGAAAGTAAAGAAGATTATTGTTAAAGGAACAAAGAGCTTCACAGTAAAGAAAGGTGCTTTCAAGGGATTAAATTCAGCTAAGATTACAGTTAAAGTTAATAAGAAGATGAAAGCTAAAGAATTCAAGAAATTAAAGAAGAATTTAAAGAAAGCCGGATTCAAGGGAAAAGTTACAAAATAATAATAATTACATAAAGAAAAGGAGCTTTGAAAGCTCCTTTTCTTTTTATAGAAGGAGAATGAAATGAAGATAAAAGAAGGGTTTATTTTAAGAAAAGTAGGAGGAAGTAACGTAATTGTTCCTACAGGAAATGAGACAAACGAATTTAATGGAATGATAACAACAAATGATACAGGCGCATTTATATTTGAAAAATTACAAAGTGGAATGAATAGTGATGAAATAGTCAAAACGATAACTGAAGAGTTTGAAATAGACAGTGAAACTGCAACGAAGGACGTAGAAAAATTCATAGAGAAAATGAAAGACGCAAATATATTTGAATAGTTATTCTGGCAAAAAAAGGGATAACTGATTACAAATATATTATTTATAATAATAGAGAAAGAATTTGATTTAGATAATGAAAGATAGAGAAAGTCTTGTATGGATAAAAGCTAAAGCTAAGAAGCAAAGCTTTAGAATAATTATTTTAAGTATAGCAAATATAATTCTTGCACTAATTGGAACAGGCTTATCGGTTTTAAGTAAGTTTGCAATAGATGCGGCAGCAAATGCAGCAGATGCGCAGGGACACGATGAATTTATTAAATTTAGAAACCAGATTATAGTTGTGGGCATTATTATTTTATGCACAATTTTGTTTAGAATGATTCTTAGAATTGCAACGCAGAGCATGACTGTTAAGGCACAGGCAGGTCTTGAAATGAGCATGAGATCGCAATTGTATCAGAGCATTATAAGAAAAAATTATAGTGATATAATGAAATATCATAGTGGAGAGTTAATTAACCGTCTGACAAGCGATATGAAAATAGTTACAGAAGGAGTTACATCAATTATTCCAACTATTTTGTTTTGCGTTTTCCAATTCTTAGGTGCTTTTATAGTGCTTGTTTCATTTGACTGGAGATTTACTATTTTATTTTTAGCAGCAGGAATTGTATTGTCAGTAACAACATTATTTTTTAGAAAAAAATTAAAAAGTCTACATAAGGCTGTTCAGGAGACAGATGGAAAAGTAAGATCATTTTATCAGGAATCAATAGAAAGCATTCTAGCTGTAAAAACATTTGGCGTAGAGGATAAGTTTGCTGAAAAAGGCGACATACTTCAAAAGAAAAATTATGATATGAAAATGAAACGAAGGGTCATAAGTATATGTGCAAACACAGGATTTAGTTTCATTTTTAATGCAGGGTATTTGTTTGCATTAATCTGGTGTGCATTAAAAGTATGCGCAAAGACAATGAGTTTTGGTACTTTGACTGCAATGCTTCAGTTAATATCCCAGATACAAACTCCATTTTTCAATATAACTAAGGTTATTCCGCAATATTACAGTATTTTGGCTTCGGCAGAAAGAATAATCGAGATTGAGAATATACAGGATGAACAAAGAAACGAACCAGAGGAAACGGTAAAAGAACTCTATGATAAATTCGATAAAGGTATATTTAAAAATATAAGATTTAGCTATGGAAGAGATATTGTACTTAAAGAAGGAAATGCAGATTTTAGTAAAGGTGAATTTGTGGCGATAAGGGGAATTTCCGGAATTGGAAAAAGTACTTTGTTTAAACTTTTGCTAGGAGTTTTCAGACCGGATGAAGGTGAGATAAAGTTATGCTTTAAAGATGGAGAAGAAGTTACTGTTTCACCTGATACAAGAAGAATGTTTGCGTATGTACCTCAGGGAAATTTTTTGTTTAGCGGTACAATAAGAGAGAACCTAACTTTAATCAAAGATGCAGATGATGAAACAATAAAGCAGGCATTAATAGCAAGTGATATATATGATTTCGTAAGCAAATTACCAAATGGAATGGATACTAAGATTGGTGAAAACGCCATGGGATTATCAGAAGGTCAGGCACAAAGAATTGCAATTGCGAGAGCAGTTATAAGTGGAGCACCAATCTTATTGTTAGATGAAGCAACATCAGCGCTTGATGAAATGACAGAAAAGAGAGTGTTGGAAAATATAAAGAAATTAAAAGAAAGAACATGTATCATAATTACTCATAAACAGGCTGCGTTAGATGTATGCGATAAGGAATTTATAATTAAAGATAAGTGCTTATATCAAAAATAAAGTGGCATCAGGGATTATTTCCTGATGTCACTTTATTTTTGTGCCTTTTGTGAAATCCGGCATCATTTTATAAGTACATATTTATTCACCATATCCCACAATGAGTCATGAAATACCATTGCAAGTGCTTTCCATTGTTTATGCTTTTGTGATTCGTATTCTAACTGCTTTTTCAACTGCTGTATTTCAAGAAGTAAATCTTCCGTTTCCTTTAGTAGAAGTTCATTTTCATTAATCATTTTAAATGTCCTCTTCTAAATTATTGCTGTAAAGCCTATTAAATTATATCAGAAATATGAAGAAATATGGAAAGAATATATCGACACAAAATAGACAATTATGACAGTAATAAAGGAAAAAAAGTCGGAATTAAATATATATCTTGTAGATAAATGTCGGATTATACAATTTATCATACTTGAGGGTCGGATAAAGGGTCGGAATATAGGGTTCAGGTTGTAAATGAAGATGGAATATTATATAATAAAAAGAGTGCCAAATGAAATGAATTTGGATATATGACGTAAGGTCATAAAAATGATGAAAGGAAATTGTCGGTGCTTATATTCAAATATATAGTAGACAATGAATTAGTGGAAATGGGAAAATATTTTGGAACAGATGGTTTTAGAGGAGAAGCAAATGTTAATTTAACAGCAATGCATGCATTTAAGATAGGACGATTCATAGGATGGTATTATGGAAGATATCATAAATGCTCAGTTGTTATTGGAAAAGATACAAGAAGAAGCAGTTACATGTTCGAAGACGCTTTGTCAGCAGGGCTTACATCTACAGGTGCAGATGTATACTTATTACACGTTACTACAACACCAAGTGTTTCATATGTTGTAAGAACAGGAGATTTTGATTGCGGAATTATGGTATCAGCAAGTCATAATCCATTCTATGATAACGGAATTAAGTTAATTAATGGCAATGGTGAAAAGATGGAACAGGAGGTCATTGATGAAGTAGAAAAATACTTAGACAGTGATTTAGAAAGTATTCCATATGCAAGAATGGAAAAAATCGGAAGAACAGTTGACTATTTTGCAGGAAGAAACAGATATATGGGTTATTTGATGTCACTTGCAACACATTCATATAGAAATATCAAAGTTGGTCTTGACTGTTCTAATGGTAGTGCATCTTCAATTGCAAAAGGAGTATTTGATGCACTTGGTGCAGAAACACATGTAATTAATGATGCACCGGATGGAACTAACATTAATAAAGAATGTGGTTCAACACATATTGAAGAATTACAGAAATATGTTATTGGAAATAAGTTAGATATCGGATTTGCATATGACGGAGATGCTGACAGATGTTTATGTGTAGATGAAAAAGGAAATGTTGTTAATGGTGATTTAATTTTATATGTTGCCGGAGTTTATATGAAACAGAAAGGAACTCTTGTAAACAATACAGTTGTAACAACAATTATGTCAAATATCGGTCTTTATAAAGCATTTGATGCAGTAGGCATTGATTATGAAAAGACAGCAGTAGGTGACAAATATGTTTATGAATGCATGAGAGAAAATGAATATAAACTTGGTGGAGAAGAATCAGGTCATATTATTTTTGGTAAGTATGCAACAACAGGAGATGGTATTTTAACATCAATCAAATTAATGGAAGTAATGCTTGCAAGCAAGAAAAAAATGTCAGAACTTACATCACCTGTTACAATCTATCCACAGTGCCTTAAAAATGTAAAGGTTAAGAGTAAACCGGAAGCACAGCAGGATGCAGATGTTCAGGCAGCAGTAAAAGAAGTTGCAGATAAGCTTGGAGAAGACGGAAGAATTCTTGTAAGAGAAAGTGGAACAGAGCCTGTAATTCGAGTAATGGTTGAAGCAAGAACTGATGAAGAAGCAGAAAAATGTGTTGACTATGTAGTAGATGTAATTAACAAAAAAGGTCATGCATTATAAAAGATATTTGATCATTGACAC
Source organism: Eubacterium sp. AF17-7 (assembly GCF_003461285.1). Lineage (NCBI taxonomy): Bacteria > Bacillati > Bacillota > Clostridia > Eubacteriales > Eubacteriaceae > Eubacterium > Eubacterium sp. AF17-7. The sequence goes on from NZ_QTWU01000012.1 coordinate 62,438, forward strand.
ATTAAAGTAATTTATAATGTACAATAACTGTTTAATAGTTAATAAAGGAAAAACTTTTAAAATGAAAAAAATATACATAGTTAGAATAGTCTTAATTGTTTTGATAGGATTCTGGATGGGAACCATATTTGGATTTTCGGCTGAGAATGGTGAATCATCTCAGTCTCTTAGTGATAAGATTACTGTTAAAGTAGTTAAATATATAGAGCCTGAATATGACAGCAAGGATTTATTAAAGCAACAGGACATATTTAATAAAACTAGTTTTTTTGTAAGAAAGACAGGACATTTTGGAGAATATGCAATATTGGGGATATTGATAACTATGTTTGCAATGACATTTAGAGCATACAGAAGTAAAAAGATAAGATACCGGTTAATGACAATTGTCGTTCCGTTTATTTATGCGTGCACAGATGAATTCCATCAGGGATTTGTAGATGGAAGAAGTCCTAAATTTTTTGATGTATGCATAGATACGTGCGGAGCATTTACGGCAATAGTCATAATGATTGGAATTAATATATTGATAAAGAAGATAATGACAGAAAGGGATAGAAATGAAGACTTGGGAACAGTATATTAGAAAAGTAACTCCATACACACCCGGCGAACAGCCAAAGACAGCGAATGTAGTAAAATTAAATACTAATGAAAATCCTTACCCACCGGCACCGGGAGTGAGCAAAGCACTTTGTGATATGGATTCGGCAATTCTTCGAAAATATCCGGACCCGGATGCAACAGAATTAGTTGATGCAATTGCTAAATATTATGGAGTTAAATCAAACCAGGTATTTGTAGGAGTAGGTTCAGATGACGTTTTAGGAATGGCATTTTTAACATTCTTTAATTCAGATAAACCAATACTATTCCCTGATATTACATATTCTTTTTACGATGTATGGGCAGATTTATTTGATATTCCTTATGAAACAATAAAATTAGACGATAATTTTGAAATAATACCTGAGGATTATTTTAGAAAAAATGGTGGAATCGTATTTCCTAATCCAAATGCTCCAACAGCAGTAGAGATGTCAATAGACAAGGTTGAGGAAATTATAAAAAATAATCAGGATTCGGTAGTAATTGTTGATGAAGCATATGTAGATTTTGGAGCAACTTCAGCATTAAAATTCATTGAAAAATATGATAATGTGCTAGTTGTAAGAACATTTTCAAAATCCCGTTCAGCAGCAGGTCTTAGAATCGGTTATGCAATGGGAAATGAAAAGTTAATCAGTGCAATGCTTGCTGTTAAGTTTTCGTATAATTCATATACAATGAATTTTCCAACAATCTATGCAGGTGTAGAAGCTATAAAAGACGATGCTTATTTCAAAAATCTTGTGGAAAAAATAATTACTACAAGAGAGAATGCAAAAACAAAACTTAAAGAATTAGGATTTACATGCACTGATTCAAAGACTAATTTTTTATTTGCAACTCATAAAAGCGCGAAAGCTGAGGATATATTTAATTATCTAAAGACAAAAAATATTTATGTAAGATATTTTAAGAAGCCAAGAATAGATAATTATTTAAGAATTACAATTGGCACGGATGATGAAATGGAAAAATTATATTTGGCATTAGAAGAATATTTAAAATAATATTGTCTGACACATTAATAAATATATATCGAGACAGGAAAAGTGTTAATAAAATTCCCGGAAGAAAAATTCCGGGAATTTTTGAATTTAAGTGCATCTGGCGGCGTACAATGTAAAGATGATAAAAAGTCGGAGTCAAAAAAATCCCCGACTTTAAAATAATTATTTTAACAAATAATAAGTGCTAAAATAGCAATTTATAGATTAACTTAATCTAAGATTCTTCCATCTGTAGAAATTGTAACTACGTTCCAAGGAATAAACTTTGTACTGTTTTTAATTGCTGTTTTGGCCGCATTTTCCAAACCACCACAACATGGAACTTCCATTCTTACAATAGTTACTTCTTTAATGTCGTTATTTTTAATTATTTCAGTTAATTTGATTGAATAGTCAGTGTCATCTAATTTTGGACAACCTACAATAGTTACATGATTTTTAATAAAATCCTGATGGAAATTAGCGTATGCATAAGCAGTACAGTCAGCGGCAATGAGTAATTTAGCACCGTCAAAAAATGAAGCATTAGGTGAAACTAATTTTATCTGAACAGGCCACTGCATTAATTGACTTGAAGGTACAGAAGTCTGCACATTTTCAGTATTTGCAGGCTTTAATGCTTTAGCCCTCATACCGGGACATACAAAAGATGCAGGTGCAGCCTTTTTAGCCTGAGCAGCCTTTACAGCAGCTTCATTATATTCAGGGGCTTCGCGTTCAACAAAAGAAATTGCATTCATAGGACACGCAGGAAGACAGTCGCCTAAACCATCACAATAATCTTCACGAAGAAGTTTAGCTTTACCATTAACCATGCCAATTGCACCTTCATGGCAGGCATTTGCACAAATGCCACATCCATTACACTTTTCTTCATTAATTTCTATAATACGACGAATCATATTAGACCTCCAATTTGAAATTTATTACAATTATTTGTATATTGATTTGATAATGCTAGTATAGTACAATCAGTATGACAAATCTGTTGTTAAAACAACAATAAAGATAGTTAATTATATGTTATATGTAAAATTATTTTATGAGGTGCAACGATGAATTATCAACTCATGTCAAATTCAAAATTATTTAAAGGGATGAGTGAAGAAGAAATAAAGACAATGTTAAGTTGCCTTGGGGCAGTTACAAAAAAATATAAAAAAGGTGAAGATATTTATAGAGTAGGAGAATCAATTCAACTATTTGGAATGGTTATTGAGGGCGGTGTAAATATTGAAAGCGATGATTTATGGGGAAATAAGAGCATATTAAGTCATATAGAACCCGGATTTATATTTGGAGAAACATATGCAAGTATTCCTGGAGAGGCACTGCTTGTAAATGCAGTAGCAACGGAAAATACAGAAATTTTGTTTTTAAATGCTTACAGAGTTCTTGAAACATGCCCAAATACATGTGGTCATCATGAAAAACTGATAAAAAATTTGCTACGGATATCAGCACAGAAAAATTTAATGCTTTCAAGAAGAATATTACACACATCATCTAAATCCATTCGAGGAAGACTGTTAGCATATTTTTCAGATCAGGCGAAATTAAGTGGAAGTTATAAGTTTACAATTCCATTTAATAGACAACAGCTCGCTGATTATTTAAATGTAGACAGAAGTGCAATGAGTAATGAGTTGTCTAAAATGAAAAATGACGGAATAATAGAAATAGATAAAAATACATTTACGTTAAAAGAACAATTATAAATATAAAACAACAATAAAAATAAAATGCAAATAAGCAAAAATACACAGAAAAAGGAGTGGTAAAATGCATTCACCATTAGAGATAGCAAAAAGTTACATAGAAATAGGAATACACAAAAGCAATCTGCCAATTTTCAAGATGATATTACTTGGATTTTTCGCAGGAATGTTTATAGGATTTGCAGGTATAGGTTCAACAGTAGCAGCAAGCAGTATATCAGTCGCTTCAGTAGCTAAGCTTGTAGGGGCAATGGTATTTCCGGCAGGAATGGCAATGGTTCTTGTTGCAGGAAGTGAATTGTTTACAGGGAATAATCTGATAATTTTATCTGTTTTGGCAGGGAAAAACAGCGTATGGAAGATGTTAAAAAACTGGTTATTTGTATATATAGGAAACTTCATTGGAACAACTTTTGTTGCAGTTTTAGTTGTGTATGGACATACTCCTAATTTATTTCAGGGAGATTTGGCAGGTGCAATAGTAAATGCCGCAAAAGCGAGAACAGATTTAGCGGTTTCAGATAGTTTTGTGAGAGGAATATTATGCAATATATTGGTATGTATTGCAATTTGGATGTCATTTGCAGCAAAAAGAGTGTCAGGAAAATTAATGACAAGTTTCTGGCCGGTAATGATATTTGTATTATGCGGATTTGAGCATTGCATAGCAGATATGTATTTTGGAGTTGCAGGATTGTTAACAGCATCAGAGTATGGTATAACAGCAGATGGACTTACATGGTTTAATTTTCTTGTAAATAATTTGATACCTGTAACACTTGGCAATATTGTCGGAGGAGCAGGAATTGTAGGATGTGGATATTATATGGCATTTCTTCATAAGTCTCCACTTTCAGGAGAAACAGCAGAAAAAGAGGCAAAAGATATAGACATTGCGGAAGAATATTAATAGTGGAGGAGCAAAGTGGCAGAAAATGAAAAAACATATATAGCCATAGATTTAAAGTCTTTTTATGCATCAGTTGAATGCAGGGAAAGAAAGTTAGATTGTATGACTACAAATTTGGTGGTGGCTGACAAAAGCCGAACTGAAAAAACAATATGTCTGGCTGTTTCGCCGTCACTTAAAGCTTATGGGATTCCGGGCAGAGCCAGATTATTTGAAGTGATTCAAAAAATAAAAGAAGTTAATGAGGAAAGAAAGGCAAAATTGCCGGAAGGAGTTTTCCATGAATTATCGTATAATGATAATGTTATAAAAAAATCTCCATACGTAGGGGTTGATTATATTGTAGCGAAACCAAGAATGGCACTGTATATGCAATACAGTGCCAGAATTTATGAAATATATCTTAAATACATTGCATCTGAGGATATACATGTTTATTCTATTGATGAAGTATTTATGGATGTGACGCATTATTTAAAAACATATGAATTAACTCCTAAGCAGTTGGCAAAGAAAATAATAAAAGATATTCAACAGACAACGGGAATTACAGCAACGGCAGGTATTGGTACAAATTTATATTTGTGTAAGATTGCAATGGATATTATGGCAAAGCACATTCAGGCAGATGAAGATGGCGTAAGAATTGCTTATTTGGATGAAATGCTTTACAGAAAACAATTATGGAATCATAGACCAATTACAGATTTTTGGAGAGTCGGAAGAGGATATGCAAAGCAACTTGAGAAATATGGTTTGTATACGATGGGAGATATTGCCAGATGTTCAGTTGGAAAGGAAAATGAATTCCATAATGAAGAACTTTTGTACAAGTTATTTGGTGTAAATGCAGAATTACTGATAGACCATGCGTGGGGATGGGAGCCATGTACAATTGAAGATGTTAAATCCTATAAACCTGAAACTAACAGCTTAGGTTCAGGGCAGGTATTGCAATGCCCATACACGTGGGAAAAGGCAAGAGTTGTTGTTGGAGAAATGATTGAACTTCTTGTTCTTGATTTAGTTGAAAAAGAACTGGTTACGAATCAAATTGTGCTTACAGTAGGATATGACATAGAGTGTATTAAAAATCCTGAAATAAGAAAAAAGTACGATGGAAGTGTAACAACGGATTATTATGGAAGAAAGATACCAAAACACGCTCATGGGACAACAAATTTAAAAGAACATTGTTCATCTACAAAGCTTATAACTGAGGCAGTTTTAAAATTATATGATGAAATTGTAAATAAGAATTTGTTAATACGAAGAATAAATATAGCAGCAAATCATGTTATAAATGAAAAAGATGTTGTGAAAAAAGATGATTATGAACAGTTAGATCTATTTACTGATTATGAAGAACAGGCTAAGAAAAAAGAAACAGAAGAAAAGCAGTTACAAAGAGAAAAACAAATGCAAAAGGCTATGCTAGAGATAAAAAAGAAATATGGGAAAAACGCAATTTTAAAGGGAACTAATTTGACAGAAGGTGCTACAGCAATAGAGAGGAATGAAATGATTGGTGGGCATAAAGCATAAAATTAAGTTTGTTAAAAAGATATTTATATAAATTATAAATGAAATTTTATTAATTTAACATTATGTAAAAGTTAGAGATGTTAATAAGGTATGGAAAGGCAGATGGCAAAATGAGTAAAGAGGCAAAGAATACTTATGAAGATATTATAAATATGGAGCATCCAACATCAAAAAGGCATCCAAGGATGACGGTTTATAACAGAGCTGCACAATTTTCACCATTTGCTGCACTGACAGGTCATGAGGAGGCGTTGAAAGAAACTGCAAGAATTACTGATAATAAAATTGAATTAGATGAAAATGTTAAAAGAGAACTTGATTATAAATTACAACAGATATTAAATAAAAATGACTCTATTCAAAATGTGCAGATTACTTATTTTAAAAAAGATGAAAATAAAGAGGGCGGGGCATATTTAAATATATGCTCCAAAATAAAAAAGATAGATGAGTATAAAAAAACAGTTGAATTTACCGATGGAAAAGAAATTTTTATAGATGATATTATATCTATAGAGGAAGAAACAAAATGAAATAAGTTTGTTTTTAGAATGTTTTCTACGATTAGCCGCCGACAAAAGTACGGGGCAGTACATAGTTTTAAAGGAGCTTTAAGATGAAATATTTAAAACAATTTTTAATAATACTTGTAATTTCATATGCAGGAGAGTTGTTGAAATACGTGTTACCTTTACCGATTCCGGCTAGTATATACGGAATGGTTATTTTACTTGTAGGATTGCTTACAGGATGGATTGCACTTGATGCAGTTAAAGACGTTGGCAAATTTTTGATAGAAATAATGCCTGTTATGTTTATACCGGCAGGAGTAGGACTTATGTCGTCATGGGGAATACTAAAACCATTGATATTGCCTGTTAGTATAATAACAGTAGTAACAATAGTTACAGTTATGGCTGCAACAGGAAAGGTTTCACAATGGGTTATACGAAAAGGAAAATCTGATAAAGAGGAGAATGAAAAAGATGAATAATTTGCTTGAAACATCTTTATTTGCGGGCGTAAGCATAAGTCTTGTATCATATATGATTGGTCTTGCATTAAAGAAAAAATTTAAACTGGGGATATTTAATCCGTTATTGATTTCAATTATATTTACAATTGTTATTTTGGTTTGCGCAAATGTAGATTATGAAACATATAACAAGGGTGCAGTTTATTTAAGCTGGTTTTTAACTCCGGCAACAGTGTGCCTTGCAATTCCATTATATGAACAGTGGCAATTGTTAAAAAGAAATTTTAAAGCAGTAATTTTAGGAATATCAGCCGGAGTGCTTACCAGTTTGTGTACAGTGTTGATTTTGGCAAAATTAATGAAAATGACACACAGGGAGTATGTTACTTTACTTCCAAAGTCAATAACTACAGCAATCGGTATGGGCGTTTCAGAGGAATTAGGCGGATATGTTACAATTACGGTAGCAGTAATTGTAGTTACAGGAGTTTTAGGAAATATATTTGGAGAACTTATTTGCAAGATATTTAAGATTACGGAACCTATTTCAAAGGGATTGGCATTAGGAGCATCTTCTCATGCAATTGGAACTGCAAAGGCAATTGAAATGGGAGAAATCGAAGGTGCAATGAGCAGTCTTGCAATAGCTGTTACAGGCATTTTGACGGTAGTTTTAGCATCTGTATTTGCAAATTTTTTATAGAAATATATTAAGATGCAGGGTCAAAACGTTTAAAATCTCGTAAATTTGCTCATAAGTGGATAACTATAAATTTTGCAGATTACTTAAAGAAGGAGTACAATTATGATTATTACAATAGCCAGACAGTGCGGATGTAATGGAGATGAATTAGGAAAAGCATTGGCACAAAAATATAATTTAAAATTATTTGACAAAAAAGCAATTTCTAAAATGGCAAAGGAAAAAGGGTATTTTGAAAGATACCCTGACTTTTACGGAGAAACACCTATGGATATGCTTATGCATTCGATTACGGTTTCTGAAGAAGATTCGCTGTTATACAGTACAGCAGGTAAAGCGTTGAAAAATGTAATTGATGAAGACAATTTTATTATAATTGGAAGATGTGGCAATTATGTATATAGAGATGATGTTAAATGTATTTCAATTTTCCTGTCAGGTAGCAAAAAAGTAAGAGAAGAAAACATTGCTAAGAAACATAACATTTCAGTAAGAAAAGCTCATAATACCGTGCTGCAGACAGATGAAAGAAGAAGCAAATATCATGGATATTATACCGGTGAAGAATGGGGAATGGCCGGAAATTATGATTTGTGCATAAATGTTGATAATTTAGAAGTAAATGAATTAGTTGAAGTCATAGATAGTTATATTAATAGAACCATAGGTGAAAAATAAATAATATAAGTGGTTTATGAAAAATAAAGAAATATAACGGCGCCAGTTTAAAAAGATTATAGTGATATAGCTAAAAAACTAGTATTGACACAGAAACGAAAGCCGTCTATAGTTGAAGAAAAGAATGAAATTGATAATTAGTTTAGTTACTGATTAAAGTAATAACAATTAAAAAGATTGTTATTTGTGAAAATGAAAGGGGAGCTTGCATAAGCTTGCTGAGAGTAGGTTGTATACCTTGACCCATAACCTGATTTGGATAATGCCAACGTAGGAACATAATTATAGCAGATTTTGTGAGACAACAATATTTGTGCGGATGTGTTTTATAGGCATATCCGCATTATTTTTGTAAAAGGAGGGAATTGTACATGTTAGGAAAATACATAGAAGAAGTCAGAAATAATACACCTTTGGTTCATAATATTACAAATTATGTAACGGTTAATGATGTGGCAAATGTTTTATTGGCATGTGGAGGAAGTCCGATTATGTCTGATGAACCGGAAGATGTTGAGGAGATTACTAGTATTTGCCAGGGCTTAAATATTAATATTGGTACATTGAATAAGAGAACTATAGAAAGTATGTTTATTGCAGGAAAGAGAGCAAATAAATTAGGGCATATGGTATTACTTGACCCTGTTGGAGCAGGAGCTTCAACACTTAGAACAAATACTGCAGTGGAGTTAATGAAAAAAATTAAATTTAATGCAATTCGTGGAAATATATCAGAGATTAAGACTTTAGCTTATGGTAGCGGAACAACAAAAGGTGTGGATGCTGATGTAGCAGATGCAGTTACTGAAGAAAACTTGAAAAGTTCAATTAAGTTTATAAAAGAATTTGCAAAAAAGAGTGAAACAATAATAGCTATTACAGGAGCAATTGATTTAGTAAGCGATGGAAAAAGATGCTTCGTTATAAGAAATGGCCGTGCTGAAATGGGAAAAATAACAGGAACAGGATGTCAGCTTTCAGGAATGATGACAGCATTTTTAGTAGCAAATCCTAACGAACAGTTAGAGGCAGCTGCAGCAGCAGTTTGTACAATGGGGCTTGCAGGTGAAATCGGATGGAGTTATATGAAAGAGGGAGACGGTAATTCTACATATAGAAATAGAATTATTGATGCAATCTATAATATGGATAAGGAAACTCTCGATAAAGGAGCAAAATATGAAATTAGATAAAAAAGATTTGTTATTGTATGCAGTAACAGACAGATATTGGTTAAACGGAAGAACTTTATACGAAGTAGTAAAAGAAAGTCTTGACGGAGGAGTTACTTTTCTTCAGTTAAGAGAGAAAAAATTAGATGAGGAGCATTTCCTTGAAGAGGCAAAAGAACTAAAGAAGTTATGCAAAGAATATAAAGTACCTTTCATTATAAATGATAATGTGGATATTGCTGTAGAAATAGGAGCAGACGGTGTCCATGTAGGACAAAGTGATATGGAAGCAGGTATGGTAAGAGAAAAATTAGGACCTGATAAAATCATAGGTGTATCCGCACAGACAGTAGAACAGGCACTTTTGGCAGAAAAAAGAGGTGCAGATTACCTTGGAGTAGGAGCAGTATTTCCGACAAATTCAAAAGATGATGCAAAAGAAGTAACGTATGAAACTTTGAAAGAAATATGTGAAGCAGTGTCAATTCCTGTTGTAGCAATAGGAGGAATAACTCATGACAACATTAAAGAATTAACAGGAAGTAAAATAGACGGAATTGCAGTAATTAGTGCAATTTATGGAGCAAATAATATAAAAAATGCAGCTAGTGGCTTAAAAGAAGAAATAAGCAAAATTGTAGAATAATATTATCAGGTAAAGTAAGACTAGAGAACATATATAGAATTACTATATATGTGACAAAAAAGAAAATTAAATAATAAATAGTAGGAGAATTATATGAAGACAGCCCTTACAATTGCAGGAAGTGATTCAAGTGGTGGAGCAGGTATTCAGGCAGATATAAAGACGATGATGGCAAATGGAGTGTATGCTATGAGTGCCATTACAGCTCTAACTGCTCAAAATACTACAGGCGTGGCGGCAATACAGAATGCAACACCTGAATTTCTGGCACAGGAAATTGACTGCATATTTACGGATATTGAACCGGATGCAGTTAAAGTAGGAATGGTTTCAGAGAAAGAACTTATAAAAGTTATTTCTGATAAATTAAAACAATATAAAGCGAAAAATATTGTTATTGATCCGGTAATGGTGGCAACAAGTGGCGCAAGGCTTATTAATGAAGATGCTGTAGACACATTAAAAAAAGAATTGTTTCATTTGGCAACGATTCTTACTCCAAATATTCCGGAGGCAGAAGAACTGGCCCAAATAAAAATAAACAACTCAAAAGATATGATAAAGGCAGCAGAAAAAATTGCAAAAACATATAACTGTGCAGTCCTTTGCAAAGGAGGACATAACCAAAATGATGCCAGCGATTTATTATATAAAGATAATGAATTCAAATGGTTTCATGGGAAAAGAATAGATAATCCAAATACCCATGGAACAGGGTGTACATTATCATCAGCAATAGCATCAAATCTGGCAAAAGGATATGATTTGGAAGAATCAGTTTTTAGAGCCAAAGAGTATATTTCAGGAGCATTAGCAGCTATGCTTGATTTAGGAAAGGGAAGTGGACCTATGAATCATGGATTTGCTATTACAAATGAATATACTAAAGTAAAATAATAAAGGAGAATTACGATGGAAGAAAGATTATATGCAACACAGATGGAAGCTGCAAGAAAAGGAATTGTAACAAAGGAATTAGAAATTGTAGCAAAAAAAGAAAAAATGGAAGTAAAGGAGCTTTTACCTCTTGTAGCAAGTGGTAAAGTTGTAATTCCTGCTAATAAGAATCATAAGTGTCTCGATCCTGAAGGAATAGGTTCTATGTTAAAAACAAAGATTAACGTAAATCTTGGAATTTCTAAGGATTGCAAAGATTATGATGTTGAAATGGAAAAAGTTATGTCAGCCGTAAAGATGGGTGGCGAAGCAATCATGGATTTATCAAGTCATGGAAACACACAGCCATTTCGTAAAAAACTTACAAGTGAATGTCCTGCAATGATAGGAACAGTACCTGTATATGATAGTGTAATTCATTATCAGAGAGACTTGGATACTTTAACAGCAAAAGATTTTATAGATGTAGTACGTTTACATGCACAGGATGGTGTTGATTTTGTTACACTTCATTGTGGAATTACAAGAAAAACAATAGAGCAGATTCGCAAACATAAAAGAAAAATGAATATTGTATCAAGAGGAGGTTCACTTGTTTTTGCATGGATGTGCATGACAGGAGAAGAAAATCCGTTCTACGAATACTATGATGAAATTCTTGATATATGTAGAGAATATGATGTTACTGTTTCATTAGGAGATGCCTGCAGACCGGGTTGTCTTGCAGATGCAACAGATGTATGTCAGATTGAAGAACTTGTTCGTCTTGGAGAATTAACTAAGAGAGCATGGGAAAAAGATGTTCAGGTTATGGTTGAAGGACCGGGACATGTACCAATGGATCAGATAGCAGCTAACATGAAAGTTCAGCAGACAATTTGTATGGGAGCACCATTTTATGTTTTAGGACCTTTAGTTACAGATATAGCACCCGGATATGATCATATAACAGCAGCTATTGGTGGTGCAATTGCAGCAATGAGTGGAGCAGCTTTCCTTTGCTATGTTACACCTGCAGAACATTTGGCACTTCCAAATTTAGATGATGTAAAGCAGGGAATAATTGCAAGTAAAATCGCAGCTCATGCAGCTGATATCGCAAAAGGCGTAAGAGGCGCAAGAGATATAGATGATAAAATGGGAGATGCAAGACGAGTTTTAGATTGGGATGCTCAGTGGGAATGCGCACTTGATCCTGAAACTGCAAAAGCAATTAGAGCAGACAGAGCACCTGAACATGAAGATACATGTTCAATGTGCGGCAAATTCTGTGCAGTCCGTAGTATGAACAAAGCTTTAAATGGAGAACATATAGATATACTCTAAACTTTAATGAAATTAAGGCGGATAATAATACGTAAATACATAGTATATAAGATGTCAGGGTAAGCAAACCTATGATTTAATGACTACGGCTTGCTCTGTGCTACATAAAAGGAACTGTTGCGTTATTGATATGTAACAGTTCTTTTTATGAAAACAAAAGAAAAACTAAAAAAATAATTAGCACTCGCTCTTGACGAGTGCTAACAAAAGTGCTATAACGTATTTGTAGGAAAGGAAAATCCTAAGAAAGAGAGTGAAGAACTAATATTTAAAACAGAAGTTAAGGAGGTATAGAAGATGAACATTAGTAAATTTACACAGAAGTCAATTGAAGCAGTTCAGAACTGTGAAAAGGTTGCTGAGGAATTTGGTAATCAGGAAATTGATCAGGAACATTTAATATACAGCCTTGTTAATTTAGAAGACAGTCTGATTTTAAAATTAGTTGAAAAGATGGAAATCCAGACAACACATTTTAAAAACAGAATTGAAGATTATGTTAGTAAGAAACCTAAAGTACAAGGCGGACAGAGGTATATTAGTCAGAGTCTTAATTCAGCATTATTAGCTGCAGAAGATGAAGCAAAGAGAATGGGAGATGAATATGTTTCAGTTGAACATTTATTCCTTGCTATGATTGCTAAGCCAAATAAAGAAGTTAAAGAATTTTTCAAAGAATATGGTATTACAAGGGAAAGATTCTTAAAGGTATTAGCTGAGATAAGAGGAAATCAGAGAGTAACAAATGATAATCCTGAGGCTACTTATGATGCACTTGGAAAATATGGACAGGATTTGGTTGAGAGAGCAAGAAATCAAAAGTTAGACCCTGTTATTGGAAGAGACAGTGAAATTAGAAATGTAATTCGTATATTGTCAAGAAAGACAAAAAATAACCCTGTTTTAATCGGTGAACCCGGTGTAGGTAAAACAGCAGCAGTAGAAGGTTTGGCTCAAAGAATTGTAAGTGGAGATGTTCCGGATGGATTGAAGGATAAAAAGATATTTTCACTTGATTTAGGAGCATTGGTAGCAGGTGCTAAATACAGAGGTGAATTTGAAGAGCGTTTAAAAGCTGTACTTGAAGATGTAAAGAACAGTAACGGAGAGATAATTTTATTTATTGATGAGTTACACACAATTGTCGGAGCAGGAAAAACAGATGGTGCAATGGATGCAGGTAATATGTTAAAACCTATGCTTGCAAGAGGTGAACTTCATTGTATCGGTGCAACAACACTTGATGAATATAGACAATATATTGAAAAGGATAAGGCTTTAGAAAGACGTTTCCAACCTGTTATGGTCAATGAACCAACAGTGGAGGATACAATTTCAATTTTAAGAGGATTGAAAGAAAGATATGAAGTCTTCCACGGAGTTAAAATTACAGATAGTGCATTAGTTTCAGCAGCAACATTATCTGACCGTTATATAACTGACAGATTTTTGCCTGATAAGGCAATTGACCTTGTTGATGAAGCTTGCGCGATGATAAAAACAGAACTTGATTCAATGCCTACAGAACTTGATGAACTTAGAAGAAAAGTTATGCAGATGGAAATTGAAGAGGCAGCCTTAAAGAAGGAAACCGATAATTTGAGCAAAGAAAGATTAGAGGAACTTCAAAAAGAATTAGCTGAACTTAGAGATGCATTTAACAATAAGAAAGCTCAGTGGGAAAACGAAAAGAATTCTGTAAACAAATTACAGGAACTTCGTGAACAGGTTGAACAGGTCAAGAAAGAAATACAGATTGCCCAGAGCAAGTATGATCTTGAAAAGATGGCTGAGTTACAATATGGTAGATTACCTCAGTTACAGAAACAGTTAGAAAGTGAAGAGGCAAATGTAAAAAATAAAGATTTGTCTTTGGTACGTGAAAGTGTTACAGATGAAGAAATTGCAAAAATCATTTCACGTTGGACAGGAATACCTGTTGCTAAACTGACAGAAACAGAAAGAAATAAAACTCTTCATTTGGATGAACAGTTACACAAACGTGTAATTGGACAGGATGAAGCAGTTACAAAGATTACTGAATCAATAATCAGATCAAAGGCGGGAATAAAAGATCCTGGTAAACCAATAGGTTCGTTCCTGTTTTTAGGACCTACAGGTGTAGGTAAAACAGAACTTGCTAAAGCACTTGCGCAGAATTTATTTGACGATGAGACAAATATGGTTCGTATTGATATGAGTGAATATATGGAAAAATATTCAGTGTCAAGATTAATCGGAGCGCCTCCGGGATATGTTGGATATGATGAAGGCGGTCAGCTTACTGAAGCAGTTCGTAGAAAACCATATTCGGTAGTACTTTTTGATGAAATTGAAAAGGCTCATCCGGATGTATTTAATGTATTATTACAGGTATTAGACGATGGTAGAATTACAGATTCTCAGGGCAGAACAGTGGACTTTAAAAACACAATATTAATTATGACGTCAAATATTGGTTCTTCATATTTGCTTGAAGGAATCAATGACAATGGTGATATAAAGCCTGAGGCAGAAGAGATGGTTATGAATGATTTGAGAAATCATTTCAGACCTGAATTCTTAAACAGATTAGACGAAATTATTATGTTTAAACCACTTACCCGTGATAATATTGGCGGAATTGTAGATTTAATAGTTGCAAATTTGAATGAAAGACTTGCAGACAAAGATTTACATTTAGTGCTTACAGACGAGGCAAAGAAATTTGTCGCAGATAATGGATATGATCCGGTTTATGGTGCAAGACCGCTTAAGAGATATTTACAGAAGAATGTAGAAACCTTAGTAGCAAAGATTATTTTACAAGGAGATGTAAATATGGGAGATACTATTACGGTTGATGCAAAAGATGGAAAAATGATTATAAGATAAAGATATCAGACAAAGATATCAGACAAAGGTCTTTCGACCACTTATAAGCAAACTTATGTGGGCTTAGGTCTTTTTGACTCTGGTATTATATAAAAGCTGAATTATTAGCATAAAATATGGACTTGTGTAATAACAGGAATCGTATTAACATGTTGGTAATTCAGCTTTTTATTTTGTTTAAAACGTCCTATTAAACATATTCCACTTTACAAATATATATAATTTAAAGAAGATAAAAAAACATAAAAATAAGATTTAGAGGATTTAAATGAAGTTAAAAAAATGGTGGGTTATTGCATTAATTATGATATTGCCGCTTTTATTTATAATGGGAAATTTGAAGAAAAAAACTATAGAAACAGCAGAAAATAATTTGAAAACAATAAATAAATATAAAAACATAAAGAGGGTTGCGTTAACTTTTGATGACGGACCAAGCAGTGAATGTACCCCAAGACTGTTAGATATTTTGAAAAAAGAAAATGTAAAGGCGACGTTTTTTTTAGTTGGGAAAAATATAAAAGAAAACGAAGATATTGTTATAAGAATGAAAAATGAAGGACATCTGATTGGAAATCATACATTTAATCATAGTCAGTTAACGAAATTAGGATTTGATGAGGCGGTAGAGGAGATTAATACTACAAATGCATGGATTACAAATATTTCAGGATATACCCCGGAATACATACGTCCACCGTTTGGCAGTTTTACTGATGAACTTTTAAGCGAAACATCAATGTCTGTAGTTATGTGGAATGTTGACCCGTTAGATTGGAAATATAAAAATAAGGACATTGTAACTGATAAAATTTTAAAAAACGTAAAAAATGGAGATATTATTTTAATGCATGACATATTTGAAAGCTCTGTTGATGCAGCACAAACTGTTATAAAAGAATTAAAGAAACAGGATTATGTATTTGTTACAGTTGATAAAATGAATTCAAATAAGCAAATTATAAGAAGAGATAAATAGTAAATAAAAAAATAAGATTGCTTAATTTGGGGGCATTATTAACGTAGAGAAGCAACAAAGCAATCCCCAAAAGGACTTGTGAAAAACAATAGGGAATGTTATACTTCAAAATGCTGGTATAGTATTAGAAAAATTATTTAAGGAGAGTTTTATGTTAAATTACATCATAATATTTTTGATTTCAATGGTTCCTCTTGTTGAACTTAGAGGAGCGTTAATTTATTCACAGGCAATTGGAATGCCTTTATTAGCTTCTTATATTATCTGTGTTATAGGAAATATGCTTCCGGTTCCAATCATTTATCTTTTTGCGAGAAAAGTATTGATTTGGGGAAAAGATAAAAAACATATTGGAAAATTCTTTACTTTTTGTATAGAAAAGGGCGAAAAAGGCGGAAAGAAACTACAGGAAACAGCAGGAAAAGGACTATTTGTAGCATTGTTTTTATTTGTGGGAATTCCACTTCCGGGAACAGGTGCATGGACAGGAACTTTAGCAGCAAGTTTTCTTGATATGGATTTTAAATCAAGTGTAATCGCTGTAATGGGTGGAGTTCTTTTGGCAGGAATTATAATGGGACTTGGAAGTGCAGGCGTATTTGGAGCGTTAACTGCATTATTTTAAGAGAATAGAGGCACTAAATGGATAAAAAATATGATTATTTAAAATATACACCAACATTGCCGGGAAAAATTGCTATAGGTATTGCAACACCATCAGCCATTATTGGAATTATTGCAGTATTTTTCGCTTTTAAATTTCCGGAGGCGTTTATTATAACTTTGATAGCAGAAGCGATAGCTGTTATAGGTGGAATTGTTCTTACAATAGACATTGTAAGATTTAATATTTCACAAAAGAAAAAACAGGAAAAGATACAAAGCAGGTCAAAGAATAAAGAAAATGAACCAAAAGAAATGGATATAATGAGAATTGTGCATATGATTATAGGTATAATTGTAGGAATCATTATAGGATATTTAATTTGGGGTGTAAGATAAAAAGGAGAATTATTATGACAGGTTTACCAAATGATCCGGTTATGTTACTTAGTGTAGTAAATACAGCACTTAGAGATACGCATCAGGATTTGGATGGATTTTGCAAAACAAGAGATGTTGAGAAAGAAGATATCGTAAATAAATTAAAGACAATTAACTATGAGTATAATGCAGAATTAAATAAATTTGTATAGAGCTAGATGAATTACACATAGATGTGAAAACAAATTTATATAAATCACAGTTAAACAAAGGATATAAAATGAATATATTAAAAAAGGTTATTAAAGCTATTTTAGCAGTGCTTATAATTATAATAATTGTAGTTTTAGTGTATGTAGCTTACGTTTTCATTTCATATAACAGGATAGATGATAATAAGAAATTAAAAATAAATGAACCTAAAGTTAAAAGTGAAAATATAAGTGATAAGGTTAATACAAATGTAGAATATACAATAGGAACATACAATGTAGGATTTGGAGCGTATCTTCCTGATTACAGTTTCTTCATGGACGGAGGGAAATATTCCAGATGTTACAGTAAGGAAAGCAGTACCGATGCAATAAAGGGAGCAGCTACATTAAGCAATGGTTACAATCCTGATTTTATGATGTTTGAAGAAGTAGATAGAAAATCAACAAGAAGTTACGGAGTTAATCAGGAAAATATTATAACGGATATTTTCGATAATTATTACAGTAGTTTTGCGGTTAATTATAATTCGGCTTATCTGTTTTATCCGTTTTACAAACCGATAGGAAAATCATATTCAGGAATCATCTTGTATTCAAAATATAAAATAACAGATTCTTTACGAAGAAGTTTACCAATTTCTACAGGATTTTCTAAATTCCTTGATTTAGACAGATGTTATTCAATAAATAGAATACAGGTTGAAAATGGAAAAGAATTAGTTATATTTACTGTTCATTTATCGGCATATGGTAATAGCGATGAAATAAGAGAAGCACAGTTAAATATGCTTTTTGGAGATATGGAAAAGGAAGTAAATGACGGAAATTATGTTATTTGTGGTGGAGATTTTAATCATGATTTGAAAGCAGATGAATCAAACAGTGACAAAACAGAAAGCTGGGCATATCCATTTCCAAGGAGCGAGATGCCGCAAGGTTTGACATTTGCAATGGATAAACTGTCGCAGGATGAATTAGAACAAATGCCTGAGTCAGCAAGAAATGCAGATATGGAATATATTCCGGGGAAGACATATGTAGTTACGTTAGACGGATTTATAATATCTGATAATGTTGAGATGACGACTTATGAGGTGGCAGATACCGGATTTGCATATTCTGACCATCAGCCGGTTATTATGAAATTTATGCTTAAGTAATCGTCAAAATAACTTCGAATAATACCAAGATTACTTATTGATTCATGATAATATTAAGAAGTAAATTGTCGTAGGATGATATAAGACAATATAAGTAAAAATGGAGATACTTCGTTTGAAGTATCTCCATTTTTGTAGTCATTTTATTTATACAATTGTTGTATGTCTGTCGTTAAGTGCAACGTACTTTGTCTTTTTCGCAACATTCATATATGCAGGTCTGATAATTTTTCCGGCATTAATGATTTCTTCTATACGATGTGCACACCAGCCTGAAATTCTGGCAGATGCAAACATAGGAGTAAACAATCCGTCAGGAAGTCCAAGTGAAGAATATATAAATCCACTGTAGAAATCAACATTTGCACTTACATTTTTCTGCATTGGCTTGCAACTTGCAATAACCTCAGGAGCAAGTCGGGCAACATTATTGTAAAGCTGATACTCATCCATAAGACCTTTTTCCTGTGCAAGCTTTTTAGCAAAGCCTTCAAGAATTTTTGCTCTAGGGTCAGAAATAGAGTAAACAGCATGACCGATTCCATAAATCAAACCTGATTTATCAAAGATTCTCTTATCAAGTATTGCATGCAAATAATTTGAAATTTCTTCATCGTCGTTCCAATTAGAAACTGTTTCTTTCATATGGTCAAACATCTGTTTAACTTTAATGTTAGCGCCACCATGTCTTGGACCTTTAAGTGAACCAAGAGAAGCTGCGATTGCAGAATAAGTGTCCGTTCCTGAAGAAGAAACAACATGAGTTGTAAATGTAGAGTTATTACCACCACCATGTTCAGCATGAAGAACAAGAGCTAAGTCAAGGATTTTTGCTTCAAGCGGAGTAAAACTTCCATCAGGTCTAAGTAATCTTAATATATTCTCAGCCGTGGACATGTTAGGGTCCGGTGTGTTTATATGAAGGCTTTGTCCATGATGATAGTGGTTATGGGCATGGTATCCATAAACACTGATAAGTGGAACTCTTGCAATAAGACTTAAACTTTGACGTAAAACATTTGGAATTGATGTATCATCAGGATTATCGTCATAAGAGTAAAGTGTAAGTACACTACGTGCAAGCATGTTCATCATATCTCTACTTGGTGCTTTCATAATAATATCTCTTACAAAGCTAGGTGGAAGAGTTCTGTATTCAGATAATAAATTTGTGAAATTTTCTAATCTTTTTGCTGTTGGAAGTTCACCAAATAATAAAAGATATGTAACTTCTTCAAAACCAAAGCGGTTTTCATCTAAAAAACCTTTAACAATATCTTCAATATCTATTCCACGGTAAAAAAGTTTTCCTTCACAAGGAACAGCTTTTCCGTCAATCATATCGTAGGAATGAACATCACCGATTTCGGTAAGGCCTGTAAGAACACCTTTACCGTTTTTATCACGAAGACCTCTCTTAACATCGTATAAATTATAGAGAGATTCATCAATACATGAATTATTAATGCATCTGTCTGCATATTTTAATATCTGTGGTGTAATCTGATCAGGTATGTTTTCATTTATGTTGTTCATAGTGACCTCCTATTGTACATAGAAAAATCTATGTTTAGTAATTAGAGTCTATAGCTACATTAGTATAGACGTCATTAAGTAGAACTTTAACATAATTAAGAAAAGACAACAATAAAACTTAAGAAAAACAAAAAAAGAAAAGTAAAAACTTAATTAAATTAAGCGAAATGCGCGAAAAAAGCATAAATATACTTGATAAGCTTACTATCAGGGCATAATAATCTAAGCCTTAAAGTAAAATTGTGGAATGTGAATAAACATTTATTATGATGTTAGGGCAAACGCCCCAACTTTGATGCCATATTTAAGCAGTAATTGGTAATACTGTTCTAATTCATAGATAATGTACAAAAAGAAGGTAAAATGTGATAAAATAAAAAACGGATATGCCTTAAAGTACTATTCTAAAGGTATATTGTGTTAAAATAATTTTGATTATTGGGTCAGATAATTCAAAAGTGAGTAATTAAAAGTAAAATAAGGAAGTGAAATCAATGGATTTATTTGATTTTATGAGAAATGAAAATATGGAGAAGGATTCTCCATTAGCAAGCAGGCTAAGACCAACAACATTAGACGAAGTAGTTGGACAGGAGCATATTATAGGTAAAGATAAACTTTTATATAGAGCAATTAAAGCAGATAAGTTAAGTTCAATTATTTTTTATGGACCACCGGGGACTGGGAAAACAACATTGGCAAAAGTAATTGCGAATACAACAAGCGCAGAATTTACTCAGATAAATGCTACTGTTGCAGGCAAGAAAGATATGGAAGAAGTAGTGGAAAAGGCTAAACAGACAATGGGTATGTATGGAAGAAAGACTATATTGTTTGTAGATGAAATTCATCGCTTTAATAAGGGACAGCAGGATTACCTTTTACCATTTGTAGAAGATGGAACGTTAATTCTTATAGGAGCAACCACTGAAAATCCATACTTTGAAGTTAATGGGGCTTTAATTTCACGTTCTATTGTGTTTGAATTAAAGCCGCTTTCAACAGATAATATAAAGCAGCTAATTTTAAGAGCAGTTAATGATAAAGAAAAAGGAATGGGAGCGTTTAATGCGAGAATAGATGATGATGCGGCTGACTTTTTAGCCGAAATTTCAAATGGTGATGCAAGAACAGCATTAAATGCTATTGAATTAGGAATTTTAACTACTGATAAAAGTGAAGATGGAACAATCCACATAACAATGGAAGTTGCAGAACAATGTATTCAGAAAAGAGCCATCCGATATGATAAATCAGGAGACAACCATTATGATACAGTATCTGCATTTATAAAAAGTATGAGAGGCTCAGATCCTGATGCGGCACTTTACTATTTGGCAAAAATGCTTTATGCAGGTGAAAGTGTTGAATTTATAGCAAGACGAATTATGATATCAGCGGCGGAAGATGTGGGAATGGCAGATCCTAATGCATTAACAGTTGCCGTGTCTGCTGCAAATGCCGTCCACCAGATTGGAATGCCTGAAGCAAAGATAATATTGGCAGAGGCAGTGGTATATATGGCTACTGCACCGAAAAGCAACGCTTCTTATATGGGATTAGAGAAGGCGATGAGTGCAGTACAGAATACAAAGATATCAGGAATACCGGTTCACTTAATGGATGCACATTATAAAGGCGCAGCAAAGCTTGGACATGGTGATGGCTACAAATATGCACACGATTATGAAAATCATTATGTTAATCAGCAATATTTGCCGGATGAGCTTGTAAATGAAGTATTTTACAATCCGGGAGATTTAGGATACGAAGTTAAAGTAAAAGAACATTTTAAAAAGATAAAGGGATAGCACTAGAGTGATTAGAAAGGTGATAAATTGAAAGCATTAATAGAAAAATTAGCAATTGGAAATGTAGATTATGAAGTGCCTAAGGCACAGATTTCCCATAATAGCTTTGATATGGTGTTAGCAAAAGGGGAGATAGCCTACGGCTCATTTAACATCCGCTCTGAATCAAATATGAATATAAAAGGAGTGGTATATTCTTCAGATTATCATTTGAAACTAAAAAATGATCAGTTTTTAGGAAAAGACAATACAATCAGATTTGAGGCGAATACTGAACATCTTTATCCGGGAGACGATGTGTCAGGTAAAATAGACATAGTATCAAATGCCGGAGAGTTTTCTGTTAATTTTAATATTCATGTGAAGGAAGAAAATATAGAATCTTCAATGGGACCAATAAATAATCTTGAGGATTTTACAAAATTAGTTCAGTATTCTCATGAGGAAGCTATTAAATTGTTTATGTCAAGAGAATTTAAACACAACATTATCGGACAGGATGTTTATACAAGAGCCTTGTACAATGAATTGATGAAAAATTATAACAAAGAGATAGCAATGGAAGAATTCCTTGTTAAAAAAGGCCTTAAAGAACCTGTTACAATCAGTATTGTAGATAATGAAAAGACATACGAAGATATAAAGGAATCTTATGCAGACTCTCTTAAAATTACAAAGAGTGGTTGGGGATATGTAGACATAAAAGTTGAAATTAATGGTGAAATACTTCATAACTGCAAAAATGAAATAAATCTGGACAATTTTATTGGAAACACCTGCGAATATGAATATTTGATAAATCCATTCAAATTACACAGGGGCAGTAATTATGCAGAAATTGTGTTAAAGACAGTTAATCAGACCTTAACATATAAAATTCATGTTAACAATCCTACAGAAGATATATCTAAATATATCGAAAATAAAAAGGATATTATTGATGTGATGAGATTATATATGAATTTCCGTACCGGAAAGATAAACTCATTAGATTGGAAAAAGTCAACAGAGGACATTGCAGAGAAAAGATTACATTATAACAATGAAGATATAATGGCATTGTTGATAAAAACTCAACTTACAATATTAGATGGTGAAGAAGAACAGATTACTTCATATCTTATGCAATTGTCAAAATTAGTATCAGTAAGTAAGACAAATAACAAACTTAAGAGTGTTGAAGCATATTGCTATTATTTATATTTGAAAACGATATATAAGCAAAATGCTACTTACACAGAAGAAGTTCGAAAAGAAATAAAGAACTATTATGAAAATGGTTATGATTCATGGAAATTATTGTGGATGTTAATGTACATGGATGACAGATATGACCAAAATCCAAGTCTTAAATATACTTTGGTAAAAGATCAGTTTAATAAAGGATGTACAAGTCCTGTGATGTTGTATGAAGCGGCAAAAATAATTTCAAAGCAACCGGAACTATTAAGGGTTATAAATAAATTTGAATTATTACTTTTGAGATTCATAAATAAATATGATATGTACAATGACAATTTAAATAAGCAGATAGTTACTTTGTTTGAAAAAGAAAAACAATTTGACAAAATAAAATTTGAAATATTGGCTGATTTATATGAAAAGACAGAAGATGTGAAAGTACTGGAAGGAATTTGCCAGATGCTTGTAAGCGGAGACAAAAAGAAACAGTTCTATTTTAAATGGTATGATGCCGGAGTTAAACATGATGTCAAAGTAACAAAACTTTACGAGTATTATATGTACACAATTGATACAACAAAAATGTTTAAATTATATCCACAGATATACAAATACTTTGCGTTTACAACGGAAACGTTAGCCTATAATAAAGCATATTTATATCAGAATATAATTAAATATTTTGACCAGGCAAGTGAGATGTATAAAAAATACAAAGCCGGATTAGAAAAATATGTAGAAGAAGAGATTATTAATAAGCATATTGATAATAATCTTATTGAATTGTACAAAAAAATGCTCACACCACATTTTGTTAACAACAGAATGACAAAATCATTACCTAGTATATTAAATGCATGGAGAATAACTGTTGATAATCCAAATATTACAGAAGTTATAATATACCATAAAGAATTAGACGAACCTCAGCAGGTTCACCTTAATGGAGGAGAGGCTTTTGTTGAAATATATACAGACAACCCTGTAATAATATTTGTGGACAAAGATAGAAACAAATACGTAAATATAGAATATACATGCAGGAAAATTTTAAGAAATGTTAAGATTTCTGAGGTAGATAATGGAAGCATCTACTTAAAGTTAGCAAAGATAGAAAAAAACATAAAAAAATCAGCAAATGTTGATATTTTACAGATGTTAAAGGATATGCTTAATGTTGAAAATATAAGAGGAACATATAGAAAATATCTTTTAAATGAAATTGTTTCTTACTATTATAAGAATTCTTATTTAGATGAGTATGATGATTATGTAATGGAAATGAATATGAACGAGTTAGATAAAGACTCCAGAAATAAAATAATGTCAATACTTATTGCAAATAAGAAATATAAGAGTGTATATCCGTATATATTAGAATATGGTCCGGAAAGATTAAGCGATGAAAGTGTTGAAGAATTTTGTACAGGAATAATTAAAGAAACAGAGTTTGAAGAAGATGCTTTTATACTTGAAATGTGTGTGAAATTATTTAGGATGAATAAGGTTACAAGAGTAATTCTTGCTTATCTTGGAAGATTTTTCCTTGGAACAAACGAAGAAATGTTTATGTTATATGAGGAAATTAATAAAAAGAACATAATTGAAAACACATTGACGGAAAGACTACTTGTTCAGTGCATTTTTGAAGGGGATGTAAGTGAAAGAATTCATGGAATATTTAATAAATATGTACAGAATCCTTCATATGCAACAATTAGAAAAGCGTTTTACACATATGTTTCATATAATTATTTTGTTAAAAATATTCCTTGTCCGGATTCAACATGGGATATAATGCAGCAGGATATTAAGGATGGAACGGAAGTGACAGTTATTTCAAAAATCGGATATTTGTCACATGTGATTGAAAGTGAGCATGTAACACAGGAACAGATTGAAACATCAAAGAAACTGATGAGTCAGTTAGCTAAAAAGAATATTGTATTTGAATTTTATAAGAAGTTTAATAAATGGTTTGCAGTTCCATACAATATAGTGGATAAAACCATAATTGACTATCGTACAAATCCAAAGAATAAAGTATACATTACTTATAAGATAAAATCCATAACAGGCGAAACAAAGGAAAAAACTGAAGAAATGCGTAGTGTTTATTCAGGAATATTTACAAAAGATGTAATTATGTTCTTTGGAGAAGAAATAGAATATTATTTTGAAGAAATATCTGAAACTGACAGTATTGAGACAAAGAAATATACAATGAAAATAAATCAGAAAGATATTTTTAATGATGAAGGAAGATTTGGAATGCTTAACGGCATGATGATTTGCAAAGAACTTCACAGAGATAAGGATGCAAGAGAACTTATGGAAACATATGAACTTCATACGGATGCATCAGAACAGTTATTTAAGTTACTATAGGCAGGAGGAATAACAATGAATAATAAAGCACTTATTCTTGGAATAGATTTTTCAAGTGATTTTTCTCAGTTGGCATTTTTGAATGATACAGGGGAGCCTGAATCAATTAGCGTTGGACAGGATAAGCATTTTCTTGTACCTACAGTTATGTTTTTTAATGATGAATTAAAAGAATGGTCAGTAGGCGAAGAGGCAATTAACAGAAGCCAGAGAGAAAGTGGAAAAGTTGTTACAAACCTACCGGAAGCATTGTTTTATGATGAGTTAAAAGACCAGAATAGAGCAATGATGAAAGCATATATAGCTTATTTTGTAAAATTAGCGGCAAATTACACAAACGGGCAGATAATTAAAAGCATTGTAATGACAGTAGATAATTTGACAGTGGAAATAATGGAATGCTTTTATGAAACTATAGAAGCTTTAGGATATAAGAAAGAAAATACAAAAATATTAAGCCATTCAGAAAGTTTTATCTACTATGTGTTAAACCAGCATAAAGATGTGTGGGTAAATAATGTTTTAATGTTGGATTTTTCACAGCAGGGGCTTGTTTATAGAAGACTTAGCATAAGACATACAAGAGAAGCACATATAGCAGATGTAGAAACGAAAAAATTAGATGATGTTTTAACATTTGATAATATTAAAACAGATATTGATGAGGCTGACAAAATTCTTGAAGATTTTATGGACGAAGAATTGAATGAACACGTTATTTCAGCAGTATATTTTTCAGGTGAAGGTTTTTATAGTGGAGACTGGAAAAATACACTTAAAAAAACATGTAACAACCGACGTGTATTTAAAGGAAATAACCTGATAGTAAAAGGTGCAGTTTATGGTGCTAAAGAATTGTTTTATATTTCAAATTTTAGTGATTATATCATATCCTGTAAGGGAAGAACTAAGGTAAATGTTTCTATGGAAGTAAACCATCAGGGAAGCGAGAAACAGCTTGTGCTTTCAAAAATAGGAACTAACTGGTACGAAGCAGGTGCTGTTGCAGAATGTATTTTGGATAAACCGACAATAGCAAAATTCACAATACAGTCACCTATTACAAAAGAATCAGAAAACTTTTATATTGATTTACAGGATTTCCCGGCAAGAAAAAATAAGACAGTAAGAATCCGGATAAAATTTGCATATGTAAATGAAAATAAGTTTGCAATAGAGATAAAAGATATCGGATTTGGAGAATTCTATGAGAGCTCAGGAAAAGTAGTTAGAGAGGAAGTGACAGTATGAGTGACATCACAATGTGCACATTGCACTCAGAAAAACCTTATTATATAACTGAAATTAATAAAAATATATATTCGATAGAAGAATTAAATTATTATCTTTATAATTATCTTTATTTAGTGGATGAAGAATTTTTTAGTGAAAGTCTGATTGATTATATTGAAAATGAATTAAAGCAGACAACAATAGCAACAGGGCTAAGACAGGCATTAAATAAAAATGGTAATCTAGGCGAAATGATTGCATTTGTAATAAAAAATTCAGGATATTACACACAAAAGGAAGCAGATGATTTAGAAAGACATTTAGTAATGCTTAATTCAAAAACATCTGCCGAAAGAATAAAGGCTAAGGCAGACATATTACTTGATAATCATAAATATAATATGGCAATTTCTTTTTATCAGAGCATTATAAATAAGGGAACAAATAGTGAATTATCAGAAACTTTTTATGGAAGTGTTTATAATAATTTAGGAGTTGCCTATACAAGACTGTTTGAGTACGATGAGGCTTTAGTGGCATTTAGAAATGCATATAGATTAAATAGTGCTGCAGAATCATTAGAGTCAATAATATTGTGTGACCTTATGTCAGGTAATGCTACTAATTTGAAAAACGATGTTGAAAAATACAAAGTAAGTGATCAGGTAGTTAACAGACTTAGAACAGAAATCATACAGCTTAAGGCTCATATTCATGTAAATTGGAACGACACAATTGAGAAAGATTATATTAGCCGACGTAAGAGAGAATATATTGTAGAAATAAATAGTTAAGAAATTGTGAAGGTTTAGCTTAGGCAGTTGACAAATAACTTTTTAATTATTATGATAAAAAACAGAAAAAAATAAATGCTATGATGAAGAGGAGTATCTTGTAACTGCTTAACAGAGAGTAGGTTGTTGGTGGAAGACCTATAAGTAAGTGCGAGGGAAGGTAGCTTTGGAGCAGCATCAGTGAACAGTTAAAAACTATCAGTAGCTGATGACGATTCGTCCCCGTTAAGGATATGATAAGTAAAACAAAAGGTGGTACCGCGGATATTCGCCCTTTTAGGAAAATGTCTGTGGATTTAAACATACAAAAGAGACAGCATTTTAAAGCTGTCTTTTTCCGTTCATAAGGATGATAATTTGCAGACTGGATTACAAATTATTTTAAAGGAGTACACAATGAAGGAATTAGAAAAGAACTATAATCCTGCCGATATTGAAGACAGATTATATGAAAAATGGCAGGAAAAGAAATACTTTCATGCAGAAGTAGACAGAAGTAAGAAACCATTTACAATCGTTATGCCACCACCAAATATTACAGGGCAGCTTCATATGGGACATGCCCTTGACAATACAATGCAGGATATTTTAATTAG
>NZ_QTWU01000013.1:0-80996 GCF_003461285.1 Eubacterium sp. AF17-7
CATTTTCAGGGATGGTTGCTGTTCAATTATCAATGTTCTTGTTTTGCTTGTTGTCAACTTGTTTTGTCGACTTAAATAATCAATCACACTTTCTTTTGTTTGTCAATGTCTTTTTTTATCTGAGAAGTTTCAAACGGAGAAGGAGGGATTTGAACCCTCGCGCCGCTATTAACGACCTACTCCCTTTCCAGGGGAGCCCCTTCAGCCACTTGGGTACTTCTCCAAGCAACAGCTTACAGGTGATTCATTATTTAAAAACGGAGAAGGTGGGATTCGAACCCACGGTCCCTTTCGGAATCACCGGTTTTCAAGACCGGCTCCTTAAACCACTCGGACACCTCTCCAGTTGTTTGCTTCGTTCCGTTTCCGTAACGCGCTCAATTATAATATCATTGTTGTTTACATATGTCAACAATATTTTTCAACTTTTTTTATTTTTTTATTTTTCGTGAAGTGAAAAATTTATTTCCACTTCATCTTATTTATTTTTAACAATTTCTAATCATTTAGACATGCTTATTTTGCATTAGGCACTCGCATAGTATTATATCTTCTGGTGTTGTTATTTTTATATTATCATATGCACCTTCTACAAAATGAACTTTAGCATTCCCATATTTTTCTACTACCATTGCATCGTCTGTAATTAATGCATTGTCACTTCTTTCTATATTCTCATAAGCCTCTCTTATTAATTTATCTTCGAACGCCTGTGGTGTTTGTGTTATCCAAATTTGATTCCTAGGTGGAGTATCTATTACAATTCCTTTTTCATCAACTATTTTGATAGTATCTTTTACCGGTACTCCCGCTACGCATGCTTTGTATTTTATCGCTCCATTAATACAATTATCAATTATTTGCTGATTTATTAAAGGTCTTGCGCCATCATGAATCAGAACATAATCGCATTTTGTTTCTTTTAATCCATTATATACAGAATTGTACCTTTCTTTTCCCCCTTCAATTATACTTGATACTTTTGTTAAATTGTATTTTTTTATTATATTTTTGCAATAATCTACATCCTCTTTAGATGTTACCAATATTATTTCATCTACCATGCTCTTCTGAAAAGCATTTAAAGCAAACCATATCACTGGTTTGCCTTTTATTGTCATAAACTGTTTTTTTGTTTTGCTTTTCATTCTACTTCCACTACCTGCAGCAAGAACAATAGCGTTTACTTTCATATTTTTCTCCTAATATCAATGGTTTTAATTTTTCTACTATAATTAACTGTGCACACTAAATACAAATATGATTATAACTATTACTGTTATATATAGTCTTGTTACACAATTAATTTTATTTTTTTAAAATCAAACTATCTTTCACCTAATTTCAAGTTAGGTATTGCATTTAAATCCCATCCATCTCTTTTTCCATTTATGTATTCGTAGTATGCAGCTGATCCAATCATAACCGCATTATCAGTGCACAAAATTGGTGACGGATGATAAAATTCTATATTTTCTTCTTTACATTTTTGCTCAAAAGCTGCTCTAATAGCTGTATTTGATGCCACTCCACCTGCGATAGCCAATTTATTCATGCCACTTTCTTTAACAGCCATCATTGCATGTGTCAACAATGTATCTACTACTGCATTTTGAAACGATGCTGCTATGTCTGCCGGTACTATTTTCTCTTTCTTCATTTCCGCCATATTAATCTGATTTAATACTGATGATTTTAAGCCACTAAAGCTAAAATCATAGGCGTTATCTGTTATTTTTGCCCTAGGGAACTCATAGGCATGAGGATTTCCCTCTTTTGATATTTTATCAATTTTAGGTCCACCCGGATATCCTAAACCGATTGCTCTTGCCACTTTATCAAAAGCTTCTCCTGCTGCATCGTCTCTGGTTTTCCCTAAAATTGTATATTTACCATAATCTTCTACTTTTACAAGGTGTGTATGTCCTCCTGAAACAACCAGACAAATAAATGGTGGTTCTAACTCTTTATTTTCTACGTAATTTGCACAAATATGTCCTTCTATATGATGTACTCCAACAAGAGGGATATTTTTTGCAAAACTAATAGCTTTTGCTTCAGCCACTCCAACTAACAGTGCTCCAACTAATCCGGGGCCATATGTTACACCTATAGCATCAATATCATCTAATGTGCTTCCTGCCTTTTCTAAGGCCTCCTCAATAACATAATTAATATTCTCAATATGTTTTCTGGAGGCAATTTCAGGCACAACTCCACCATATAGTGTATGAAGATCTATTTGAGATGAAATTACATTTGACAATGCTTCTCTTCCATTCACAACAACTGCTGCCGCTGTTTCATCACAAGAACTTTCTATAGCTAATATCTTTACTTCTTTCACTTTTATACCTCGTTATTCTTCTTCAAATTTCAAATCGACTGACATTCCATCCTTGCCTGCTTTAGCATTCGGGAATATTTTTGTGACTGTATCCATGTAAAGCTGTGGTTTTACAAGTGACGGACTATAGTGAGTAAGCCACATTTCATTCGGATTTGCTTCTTTTGCAATAGTAGCTGCTTCCTTAAAAGTCATATGCTTATATTCTCTAGCTTTTGCTTCTTTATCAGGTTCTCCATACATGCCTTCGCAAATAAACAAATCGGCTCCTGTTGCTGCTTCAACAATCGCTTGAACAGGTCTTGTATCAGTTGTATAAGTAACCTTAAGACCCTTTCTTCTTTCACCCATAACCATATCCGGAGTATATTTTTTATCTTCATAAATTATTGTTTTTCCTTTTTGGAGCAATCCCCAACATTTAACGGGTAAATTAAGTTCTTTTGCTTTTTCTGGATTAAATCTTCCTTTTCTGTCTATTTCAATTGAATATCCAAAACATGTTACATTATGCTTTACCTTAAACGCGTTGATTTTGTATTCTCCAATATCAATTATTTGTCTGTCGCCGCTTAATTCAATAAAATTAATTTCAAATGGCAATTCTTGAGCTATCATTCTCAAAGCCTTAACAACTTTTTCAAGACCTCTTGGTCCTATCATAGTTAACGGTTCTGTTCTTTCTGCATTTCCCATAGTCAGCAACAATCCCGGCAATCCACTTATATGATCTGCGTGAAAATGTGTTATGCAAATAACATCTATAGGTTTAAACGACCAGCCTTTTTGCTTAATAGCTACCTGTGTGCCTTCTCCACAGTCTATCAATATATTACTTCCATTATATCTGCACATTAAAGCTGTAAGCCATCTTCTTGGAAGCGGCATCATTCCTCCTGTGCCTAACAAACATACATCCAGCATAAATTTCTCCACTTTCTATAAAAGAATTTTTTTAATAATTCTTTTAATACTCTTGTTAACTCTATGTTGTATAATAGCACAAAGACTTTTTTATGAAAAGGATGTAATTTTTTATACCTGTTCTAACGTATAGTAATCATCCTCTACTGAAATATATTCTGTAACGTCAACCGGATATTTAAATAACGTAGTTATCGAATCATAACATTCTTCACATAAATCCATTGTATGCATCTGTAAATCCTTATTAGAAAAATAACCCCATTTCCCCTGTAATCTAATTATTCCTTCCGTAACTATTCCATTTGTCATCTGCATTTTCTTTCCACATTTATGACAAAAAATTTCATATTTACCTTTGCTATTCATCTTTTTCATATTTTTAATCCTTTCTTTTGATGCAATCATCATATTATTTTTTTCGACAAAAAAATAGTGGAAACCTTTGGCATTCCACTATCTAGAAGTATATTTATATCTTTAATAGCATTATAATTGCATCTTCTACCGGATGTTTATAGTATTTTTTTCGTTTTGTAATACTTTGAAATCCAATTTTTTTATATAAAAATATTGCGGCTTCATTACTTTCTCTAACTTCAAGCATTATTTCCTTAATTTGTTCACTTTTAGCATCTTTAATAGCCTCTTTTAGCAACTGCTTAGCCACACCTTTTTTTCTCTTATCTTTTTTTACAGCTACATTCGTAATATCAGCGGAATTCATAACCTTATAAACGCCACAATATCCTATAACCCCTTCTTCCTCTATAGCGACATAAAATGCAGTATTATCTAATTCTAGCGAATCTTTAAATGCTTTTTGTGACCACGGAACAGAAAATATGCTCTCTTCAATCTCCGCTACCTGGGCTATATGCTTTTCGCTCATCTTTTCTATTTTTACCATATTACCCTTATCCTTTATCTCTATAAAACCAAATTATGAAAACTGTTTTATTTTTTCTTCCTTCTTTTGCTTTTCAAGCATTTCCCTTTCAGCCTGTGAAAGTCTCAAATAATCAGGTCTATGTTCACTAGCCTCCTCAATTTTTCCATTTTTATAATATATTTGTGCCAAAGCTGCAAGTGACGATGCTCTTTGTCTGCTCATATGGCATGGGGCATATAAATGCTCAGTTTTCATTTTTTCATCTATAATTTCTCTATATGCAGGCACTCCATCTCCCAAGAACATTACTGTTTTTCCTATCTTATCTAGCTCATCAATCAAATCCTCTACAGAAATTGCGCACTGTTCTTTTAATATTTTCATATGTGTCTGTTCAAAGTAATATATTCCAGTGTATACCTGTTGACGTCTTGCATCCATAATCGGACAAATAATATAATTGCTGGAATAAAAATTATATGCCATAGCATCAATTGTCGGTACATTTATTATCGGCTTATTAAGTGCTAATCCAAATCCTTTTGCTGTAGCGCTTCCTATACGTAGTCCGGTAAACGAACCCGGTCCTCCTGTTATTGCTATAGCGTCTATAGTTTCCATGTCCAATTCTATCATTTTGCTAATTTCATCTATCATTGGCAACAATGTCTGTGAATGTGTCTTTTTAAAATTTATTGTATATTCTGCCGTTAATATATCATCTGTTACTACTGCAACTGATGCCACTAAGGAAGAACTGTCTATTGCTAATATTCTCATCTTTATTCCACCGTTATCTTTCTATAATCTAATCCTTTTTCTAAATTCTTTTCTATCAAAACTGTTGATGCATTGTCAGGAATCAGTTCACTTATGAGTTTCGACCATTCTATCAGACATACTCCTTCTCCAAAGAAATAATCCTCATATCCTAATTCATACATTTCCTCAGGGTCACCAATTCTATATACATCAAAATGATACAACGGAATCCTGCCTTCTTCATATATTTGTACAATTGTAAAAGTTGGACTATTTACGCATTCTTTTATGCCAAGTCCGCTTGCAAATCCCTGTGTAAAAACAGTCTTTCCAACACCTAAATCACCATTTAGGCAAATTATTTGTCCTGCTTTCGCAGATTGTCCTAACTTTCTCCCAATCTCAAAAGTTTCATCAGGCGAATTTGTTTCATATATCATAAATTTTATTCCTCTTTTCTTTTATGGCAAAACATATTGTAATGCCAGAGTCAAAAGGTCTAAGCCCATATGAGCTTTTCCTACACAACAAAAACATTTGCATAACAAACAGCAAATATTTGTCAAAACAAAAAGATATTGTTTATAATCACCACATAATTATAAACAATATCTTTTTACATTTCAATTTATTTATTTCTAGAGTTTTTTTATAAATGTGCTTATTTTCTTATATAATATTCCTGTTACAATTCCAACTATTATTCCTTTAAATACATTAAATGGTGCTACTGCAACCCAAACAAAGCTCCATTTATCTTTAATTATCGGATTTACTTTTGCTCCTTCTTCTATAATTGCTTCTAACGGCATAAACTTTTCATAAAACGGTAGCATTACATAATAATTAAGAATTGCGCCTGCAACTGCCATTAACACAATACCAACTACTATCCCTATGAATGCTCCCTTTTTAGATTTCTTAAATTTATATATTATTCCCGCCGGAACAACAAGGCAACATCCTATGCAAAAATTTGCCAATTCTCCAACATAACCTGTTGTTGTCCCTTTAAGTAATATTTTAAGCACAATCTTTATAGCTTCCATAATTATTCCTGATACAGGTCCCATAATAAATGTTCCTATCAAAATAGGTATCTCACTAAAATCAAGCTTATAAAAAGACGGCGCTATAAACACTACCGGAATTTCTATAAGGACCATGAGTATTGCAGCAATAGCCGCGAAAATAGCCATCAACGCTAAATTTTTTGTTGTAAATAATTTTTTCATTTAATTTTACTTCCTTTCTGAAAATTAATATATTATTTATACAGAGCAAAGAAAAAAAGCACCTGGTTCAGGTGCTTTTCATGAGATTATTAATATCATAATTATTAATCTTATTACTTCTCTCATCCAGACTTTACTGTCGGCTATGGAATCACACCATATCATGCCTTTCGGCTCGCTGGCTTATATGCATTGCATAAATACAGCCGGTAGGGAATTTCACCCTGCCCTGAAGAATTATATTTAATATACGGTTAAAAATATTATTAACACGGTTTTATTCCGCATCATATACTCTATTTACTGGTTAATGCCAATGAATCTCTTGTAGATTGCCTTTATTGCTACTTCAAAATCTTCTTCTTCAACACCAACGATAATGTTAAGTTCTGAAGAACCCTGGTCAATCATCTTAATATTTACTCTTGCATCAGCTAATGCTGAGAATAAAATTGCTGCAGTTCCTCTTGCACTCTTCATTCCTCTACCAACTACTGCTATAAGTGCAAGATTGCTTTCGATATAAATCTGATCAGGATGTACTCTGCTCTTAATCTCGTCAATAATAGCTGTTTCCTTGCCTGCTAATGCTTCAGTTGCAATTACAACGCTCATTGTATCTACACCTGATGGCATATGTTCAAAACTTACATTACTCTTTTCTAATGCACGTAATACATTTTTACCAAATCCGATTTCGCTATTCATCTTATCTTTTTCTATATTAATTACAGACATGCCTTTCTTACCTGCAATACCCGTAATAATATGATCGCAATGTTCAGCTGACTCAGAAACAATCATTGTTCCTCTATCTTCCGGCTGATTTGTATTTTTGATGTTTACAGGAATACCTGCTGCTCTAACAGGGAATATAGCATCTTCATGCAATACTGTTGCTCCCATATATGCTAATTCACGTAATTCTCTATATGTGATAGTCTTGATAGGTTCCGGATTATTAACTATTCTAGGATCACAAATAAGACATCCGCTAACATCTGTCCAGTTTTCGTATAATTTAGCTTTAGTTGCTCTAGCAACTATTGATCCTGTTACATCAGAACCACCTCTTGAAAATGTCTTTATTGTTCCATTTGGCATAGATCCATAAAATCCAGGTATTACTGCCTTGTTTGTCTTAGCAAGCTTTGGTGCCAATTTTGCTTCTGTCTTAGTCCAGTCAAAATTACCCTGATCATCAAAGAAGATATATTTTCCTGCATCGATAAAATCAAATCCTAAATATTTTGCTAATACTTTACTGTTGAGATATTCTCCACGGCTTGCAGCGTAATCACGGCCTGCCATATGAGCAAATGCGCCTTTAATTATCTCAAAATCTTCATCAAGGCTAAAATCTTTTAATCCTAAGTCTGCAATAATATTGTTATATCTGTCTTTAATCATCTGAAAATATTCGTCAAAATTTTCGCTTTCAGATGCTAATTCATAGCACTTATATAACATATCTGTAACTTTAACATCTTCAATAAATCTTTTTCCAGGTGCAGATGCAACTACAAATCTTCTTTCCGGATCAGACAATATTATGTCTGCAACCTTTTTAAACTGTTTTGCATCAGCAAGTGAACTTCCACCAAATTTAACAACCTTTGTTTCTTCCATTTTCTTTCAATCCTCTCACACCGAATTACGGCCTTTATATTATATATGTTTTTTTATTATAAATTGCTATCAATTATTATTTACATAAACATTAATCTGTTAATGCAAATTTAACTTAATTTAATATCCCTTAATATTATTCTTCAATTCTTATTCTTGTAATAATATTCTCTAATTTTTCTGATGCAGCCTTAAATTCATCTTCTGACATCGGTCTTGTAACAAAACCAATTTCATTTTCAATTCCTGCATCTATGTATGTTACATTTTCAAACGCTTCTTCAATCTTATCTTTTTCATCACCTTCAACACGAACAAAGAAAGACTTTCTTGATTTGCCAAATTCTAATAATTCTAACTTTTCTTTATCCCATATAACTGTCACAGGAATATTCAAATGTCTTACAGCATCTACAACGTCTGATACAACTGCACTTGCTGTTGGAAGTTTTCCTGCGCCACTACCGATAAATACTAAATCACCAACCATGTTTCCTCTTACTAAGATTCCATTTACAACGCCTTCAACGTTAAACAATGGATGACTTGGTGATAATAATCTTGGTGTTACAGATGCAACTATTCCGTTTGCCTCTTTTTTACATTTTCCTAATAACTTTATAGATTTTCCCATAGCTGCCGCATATTTAAAATCTATATCTGTAATATTTGTTATTCCTTCTGTATATACATCTTCAAAATCAACTGATTTGCCATAAGCAAGTGATGCTAATATTGCTATCTTTCTAACTGCGTCAAATCCTTCTATATCTGCTGACGGATTACGTTCTGCATATCCTAATTCCTGTGCCTGTGCTAATACTGTCTGGAAATCTGCACCTTCTTTATCCATTTTTGTAAGGATATAATTTGTAGTTCCATTTAAGATACCTGCAATCTCACAAATTTCATCTGCTGTAATATGCTGATTTAATGGTCTTATAATAGGTATTCCACCTCCAACACTTGCTTCAAACAAGAAGTTTCTGTTGTGGTCTTTTGCAATCTGAATTAACTCTGCGCCATATTTAGCTACTAATTCTTTATTTGATGTACAAACACTCTTGCCTGCTAAAAGTGATTTTTTCACAAAATCGTAAGCTGGTTTTAATCCGCCCATAACTTCAATAACAATTTCAACTTCATCATCTTCCAAAATAGTATTAAAATCATGAACCAATACTGATTCACATGGGTCACCAGGGAAATCTCTAAGGTCTAAAACATATTTTACGTTTATCTCCTGTCCTGCTTTTTCCCCAATCAATTTTTTGTTTGTATCTAAAATTTCAAACACTCCGGAGCCTACTGTTCCGTATCCTAAAATTGCTACATTAATCATTATCTCTTCCTCGCTTGTTTCATTATCATTGCTTATTTGCATAACAAATTTATGTATACACTTTCAAAATTTTAACATAGTTAATTTTATACTGCAACTTATTTTTCGTTACTTTGCATACTAATTTATTTTCCCTGTATACTATTTTGCTTTAAATATGCATTTATAAACTGGTCTATATTGCCATCTAAAACACTACTTACATTCCCTGTTTCTTCATTTGTCCTATGGTCTTTTACCATAGTATACGGTTGCATTACATATGATCTTATCTGACTTCCCCAGCCTATTTCTTTTATTTCTCCTCTGATTCCTGATTTCTTTTCCTGTTCTTCCTGCTGTTTTAAAAGATACAATTTAGCTTTGAGCATTTTCATTGCTTTATCTTTATTTTGCAACTGTGAACGTTCATTCTGACATTGAACTACTATGCCTGTTGGTAAATGAGTAATTCTTATTGCCGATGAGGTTTTGTTAATGTGCTGTCCACCTGCTCCACTTGAACGATATGTATCTATTCTGATATCATCATCATTAATTTCAACATCTAAGTCTTCTTCTATATCAGGCATTACATCACATGAAGCAAATGAAGTCTGTCTTTTTCCTGCTGCATTAAAAGGAGATATTCTTACAAGTCTATGAACACCTCTCTCTGATTTTAAATACCCATATGCATTTTCTCCATTAATCTGCACAGTTATGGATTTTATTCCCGCTTCTTCACCCTCTAGAAAATCTAAAACCTGAGTTGTAAATCCTTTACTTTCAGCCCAACGCGTATACATTCTATACAACATACTTGTCCAATCACAGGATTCTGTTCCACCTGCCCCTGCATTTAACTTTAATATTGCATTATATTTATCATATTCACCTGACAAAAGAGTTTTTATCTTTACTTCATCCACTTTAGAAGCAAATTCATCCATTGAACTTTTCGCCTCTTCAGCAATTTCTGCATCTTCACTCTCTTCTCCCATTTCTATTAAGACTAAAATGTCATCATACAAACTCTTTAAATTATTATATGTTTCTATTGAATCCTTTAAATTTTTGAGCTCTTTCATATATTTTTGTGCTTTGTCCATATCATCCCAAAAGTCCGGAGCTTCCATTGTTCTTTCTAGCTCAATGATTCTTTCTTCTTTATTTTGCAAATCCAAAGCATCTTTTATTTCGTCTAATTCTTTTTCATATGGAGTCAATCGATATTTTATTTCATCTAATTCTATCATCACTCTCTCCTATAATATGTATTGCCCCCTCCCTTCGGTCAGTGGCTATTCGTTGGAAACATTTATAGGAAAAAATGAACTTCGTTCATTTTTTTCTCCTATATTTTTAACAGATATAATTTACTGTTTCAATTTATTGCTTTACTTTCTGTTAACACTAGGAAAGGACAGGTATTGTCCTGTCCTCTTCCTCTTAATGTGTTCTTCCACAGCAATGTTTATATTTCTTACCAGATCCACATGGACAAGGATCATTTGGATATACCTTAGCAACATCTCTGTGCTTTGGCTTTTTAACTCCTTCATCATCCTTATTTGTTCCGGTAACCTGAGCAACTTCTTCTCGCTCAACTTTTTGTTCTACCTGAAGATGCATTAACATTTTTATTGTTTCAAATCTGATATTAAGAATCATATTTTCAAACATTTCGTAACCCTGCATCTTATATTCTACAACAGGATCTTTCTGTCCATAAGCCATAAGGCCTATTCCCTGTTTTAACTGATCCATATCATCGATATGATCCATCCATTTTCTATCAATAACCTTTAGAAGAACAATTCTTTCAATTTCTCTTATCTGTTCGGGTTCAGGGAATTCTGCTTCTTTATCTTCATATAATTTAACTGCTGCCGCCTTAAGTGTCTGCTTAAATTCAGCCTTTGATAAATTAAGGATTTCATCCTTTGTCAATAAAAGCTTTATTGGCATAATTTCAAGAATACTCTGATTCAATCCAGCAAGATCCCATTCAGATGATGGCTGATTATCTCCAATGTAAGTATCAACTTCATTTTCAACTACATCTGTAATCATCTTAACAATGGCATCTCTCATATTATCGCCGTTAAGAACTTTTTCTCTTTCTGAGTAAATAATTTCTCGCTGTTCATTATTTACTTTATCAAATTCTAATAAGTTCTTTCTAATACCAAAGTTATTTCCTTCAATCTTCTTCTGAGCTCTTTCGATTGTTTTGCTTAATGACTTATGCTGAATTTCTTCATTCTCAGGAACTCCTAATGCATTAAACACAGACATAAGTCTTTCTGAACCGAACAATCTCATTATATCATCTTCCAATGAGATGTAGAATTTAGATTCACCCGGATCTCCCTGACGTCCTGAACGACCTCTTAACTGGTTATCAATACGTCTTGATTCATGTCTTTCTGTTCCAAGTACCTTTAATCCACCTGCTGCTCTTGCTTCATCATCAAGTTTAATATCTGTACCTCTACCTGCCATATTTGTAGCAATGGTAACCGCACCGTGACGTCCTGCTTCTGCTACGATTTCAGCTTCTAATTCATGATACTTAGCATTTAAAACTTTATGAGGAATTCCCTCCTTCTTTAATAATGCACTTATTTCTTCAGATGCATCTATGTTAATTGTACCAACCAATACAGGCTGTCCCTTAGCATAGGATTTCTTTATTTCTTCTATAACTGCATGTAATTTTTCTTTCTTTGTTTTAAATACAGCATCATCATGATCAATTCTTGCTACAGGTCTGTTTGTAGGTATTGCTACAACATCCATGCTGTAAATATCTCTAAATTCTTTTTCTTCTGTAAGGGCTGTACCTGTCATACCGGCTTTCTTATCATATTTGTTGAAGAAATTCTGGAATGTAATAGTTGCAAGTGTCTTACTTTCTCTCTTAACTTTTACATGCTCCTTAGCTTCAATCGCCTGATGCAATCCGTCTGAATAACGACGGCCCGGCATAATACGTCCTGTAAATTCATCTACAATGAGAATTTCATCATCTTTTACAACATAATCCTGATCTTTAAACATAAGATTATGCGCTCTTAATGCTAAAATCATATTGTGCTGCAATTCAAGATTCTCTGCATCAGCATAATTGTCAATATGGAAGAATTTTTCAACCTTCTCAATACCCTGAGCAGTTAATGTTACAATCTTGTCCTTTTCGTTTACAAGGAAGTCGCCATCTTCTTCAATGTCAACACCCATAATAGCGTCCATCTTACTTAATTCAGGGCTTGCTGTACCTCTTTCCATCTGTCTGGCAAGAATATCACAAGCTTCGTACAACTTAGTAGACTTACCGCTCTGACCTGAAATAATCAAAGGTGTTCTTGCTTCATCAATTAAAACAGAGTCAACTTCATCGATGATACAATAATGTAATCCTCTCTGTACAAGCTGTTCCTTGTAAACGACCATGTTATCTCTTAAGTAATCAAATCCTAATTCATTATTTGTTATATATGTAATATCACAATCATATGCTGCCTTCTTAGCATCATGATCCATATCAGCAGTAACACATGCAACAGTTAAACCTAAGAATCTGTGAACCTGTCCCATCCATTCAGCATCACGGTTTGCAAGATATTCATTTACTGTAACAATATGAACTCCTTTTCCTTCCAAAGCATTCAAATATGCCGGAAGTAAACATGTCTGTGTCTTACCTTCACCTGTTTTCATTTCTGCAATTCTACCCTGATGAAGAATAATGCCACCTAAAAGCTGAACTCTATAGTGTTCTGTATTAAGAACTCTTCTCGCAGCTTCCCTTACTACCGCAAATGCTTCCGGAAGTAAATCATCCAAAGTCTCTCCTTTTGATAATCTATCCTTGAATTCTGTCGTTTTATCTTTAAGCTGTTCATCCGACAATTCCATCATAGCCGGTCTGTAGCTTTCAATCTTATCTAGCGTATGCTGATTTCTTTTAATCTCTCTGTCACTATAAGTGCCAAATACTTTACTAAATGCGCTCATTATATACTCCCAATTATGTATTTCTATGATAATAACGTTTCAATAACCTTATAATCACACTAGCATATTGTATCACTTAAGAGTTTTTTATTCAACATATTATCCCCTGCATACTGTTACTATTTTGTAAAATATTTGTTAACATCACACTTGTTTCCATACTCCCCACTGTCCACAAGTTTCAGGATTCTCACCAACTGTCCACCATTTAGCCTGATATACTTTGCCGTTATAGTAAACTCTGTTTCCATTTGTATATACAGTATTACTATCCCATGTTGGATACTGGCTTACATTTTCTGTTGTTTCAGGTGTCTTTGTTGTAACCTCAGGCGCTTTTGTTGTAGTTGTTGTCTCTGATGCCTTTGTTGTAGTTGTTTCAGGTGCCTTTGTTGTTTCAGGTGCTTTTGTAGTTGTTTCCTGTTCCTTTGTTGTAGTTGTTGTTTCTTCCGGAATAGTCTGTGTTTCTTTTTCAACTGTAAAATCAGCTATGTTACATGCTCCTCCATTTACAACTAAAGTTAATTTATATGTTCCTTTTGCTGCAAAATTAATTGTAACTTTATGACTAATAAAGTTTGTCCATGAATTGCTTGCTGTAATTGCCATTGTTGCCGCATTATTATCATTTAACTTCACAATTATGTTATCTGCATTATATTTACTATCTCCAGCAGCTAATTTCAAATCAACTGTATAATTACCCTTTGAAGGGACTTTAATATAATAGTCTAAATATGATTCATTTGTTAAATTTCCTGCATATGTTGTATTATCAGATGTATTCATTGTAATTGAACTTGTCTTTCCACCAAATGAATCTACTTTTACAGTTCCCGGAACCTGCGTTACTGTAGCTTTTCCACCTGTACCAACAATAGCCGTAGCTGATTTGTAAATTTGGTTCAACAAACTATATGTAGCATTTTTACTATCCTGGCTAATTTCCCAAATCATGATACCACCAGCATTCTGTGCTGCAAATGTAGCTTTCTTAGCCATTGTATCTAAACCATTATAGTAAACTGTTGTTCCGTTAATAACTGCTGAGTCTTTATATGCATTTGCTGAATTATTAGCAACTACATCTGCATATGACGCCCAGTTAGGTCTTTCATAGAAAGGTACACCTAGTACAATTTTAGACGCGTCTACTTTTCTTGTTGAGTTCCAATAGTTAAATGAATTTGTAAGTAAGCTATATGGTGAATGTCCTGCCCCACTATCTCCGTCATATGCCATAACATTAATCCAGTCAACCATGTTAAGAACTTCATCAGTCTGATATGTTCCACTGGTAGCAGCAACTGCTGACGATAATGTCAATCCTCTCTTTGTTAATCCTTCTCTCAAATATCTCATGAATGACGTAA
The DNA here is from genome assembly GCF_003461285.1 of Eubacterium sp. AF17-7. Taxonomy (NCBI): domain Bacteria; kingdom Bacillati; phylum Bacillota; class Clostridia; order Eubacteriales; family Eubacteriaceae; genus Eubacterium; species Eubacterium sp. AF17-7. The sequence continues at coordinate 14,507 of NZ_QTWU01000013.1, forward strand.
ATTGATTTGCTGAACTTGCTGTTGGATATTCCCAGTCAATATCAACACCATCGAATCCATACTTATCAACTACTGATAAAATACTATTTGCAAGGCTTCTGCATTTTGCGTCAGTATTTGTTGCTTTTTCAAATGCATACTGGCACAAACTTCCATCTGAATATGACCAGCCTCCAACTGCCATTTCTACTTTTGTTCCACTATTATGAGCTGCCTCAATCAAACTGTTAATTACATTTGCAGAACCGTCTACAGAATCAAGTACACCTGATGCATTTGGCAACGCAAATGAATATATTACTGTAGTTAATTTATCCCACTGAATGCTTGATGTAATATCTCCATACCAGTTTGGATAGTACGCTACTGCTTTAAAATTGTTTCCATATTTGCCCTGTGTGTCAGGTACATCTACATTTACTTCAGGCTCTGAATCATCCTGAGTTTCATTTCCATAAACTTCAACTTCCCATATAGAATATCCATAAGGGAGCGCTCTCTTAACACCCTGCATCTTTACATATCTGGCCTTTACTCCATTAAGAGATACTGTTGTAGTTCCTCCTGTCTGATTATTTAATGTCTTTGCAGTTGTCCAGGAAGCGCCATCATTTGAAATTTCTATTCTGTATTCTGTTGCATAAGCTGCTTCCCATTTAAGCACCATATTATTAATTTCATATGTCTTACCCAAATCAATACATGCCCACGCATTATCTGCAAAGTCTGATGACCATCTTGTTCCATCATCACCATCAACTATATTTTTTCCTGTAAATGTATCATTTTCGTTTCCTGAAACTGTTACTGTTTTGTTCTTTGAAATTAATTTTCCTTCAGTCTGTGGTTTTGTCACAGCTTCAGTTATTGTTTCTGTTACAGGCTGTGTAGTTGTTGTTTCAACTGTTGGCTGTGTAGTTGTTTCTACAGGTTGGCTATTTCCAGGAATTGCAGATGCATTAGTTGCTTCCAGTGCAAACTTTTCCCATGTTCCAACTGAAGTTCCACAGGCATGTAATATTCCTGATGTTGTATCATTTATATCTGTCTGAACATAATAATTATTTAAATATGTTTTAATCGCATATGTTCCATCACTCTGTTTTTCAACATAAAATTTTTCCCATGTTCCAATTGCATTACTTCTTGGAATTACCGGGTTTTCTTTATCTGTATCATCAAAAACAGCACATAAATATTTATTATTTGCTCTAGACTGGAAAGATACTGTTCCATCTGAATTATAAATAACTCTAAATTGTTCCCATGCACCGGCAGAATCTCTGTTAGCTACTAAATTAGACTGTCCATAATTATCCGCACAAACATATTTGTTATTTATAGTTGCCTTAATTGAGAAATAATCCGCATCTGTTAATGCCTTATCAGCAAAAACAATTGTTCCCGGCATAGCTTTTTTCATTGTATTATACACAATTCCATTACTACTCTTTGAACCTGTGCCAATTGAATCCTTGCTCCATTTAGCCTTAATATCTGCTAAAGAATCCGATGTAGGATTTACCTTCTGCGTTGTCTTTTCCTGATAAATTCCCCATGAACCCGAATTATTTGTTTTATATGCCCATGATGTGTAATTCCATCCTGCCTTGTTAAATTCATCCATAACATATGTCCATGCATCTTCCAATCCAAAGCATGTATATTCACCTATATATGTAGGAACTCCATAATTAGCATTATTTATGCTGTTAATAAGATTTTTACATGAATCTTTCTGTCCCTGTAAATCACTAATATAATTCCATGTATAGTGATGATATTCATACATTACATTGCTCCATCCATAATCTGATGGTTTTGGAAGATTTGCAGTTCCCCAACATGATTCCATAATGATAATATGGTCAGGGTCAACTGATCTTATTGTTTTATACATCTGATCATAAAATGCCCAATGCTTAGAAGATGTAGTTCCGGCTTTTTCACCCGGTTCGTTTAAGGTATCATAAGCTGCCACTGCCGGATTTCCTGCATAATGAGCTGCTACTGTCTTCCATAATTCTAATGTTTTATTTTTATAATAGTTATTTGAGAAAAATGTTACGTCAGATACGTTGTCAATTACTTCCCCTGAATGATCCTGTCCATTTTGTGATCCAAATGTCCCATGTAAGTCCAAAATTACATAAATTCCTCTCTTACTGCATTCCTCAACAAACCAGTCAAGTTTGTTAAAAGCATCATCTCTAAGGACCCAATCCGACTTAGAATTGTCATATTTGTATAGATTCATGTAAGTAAACGGAACCCTTATTGCACTCATTCCCATTTCCTTACAATTGTCAAAATCTGATTCTGACCAATAGTTGTTTTCATACAAATCAAGTAATTCATACATAGTATTTTTTCCAAATCTGTTTTCAAGATTTGACATAAGTGTTTTCTGGTCTCGTACATTTGTAGAACACATCCAACTTTCCTGTACAAGCCATCCTCCCGTATTTGTACCTCTTAAGTACACCATGTTTCCTTTACCATAATTATTCTTAATTGATGTACCATCACATTTTAAGAAATCATTGCTGGTAAAACCCGTTGTTGCTGCTTTTACTTCTTTATTGTTCTTGTATGTATATAGACCCGTAAGTAATCCTGCTGTCATTGTTACACACAAAAAAGAAGCAAGCAATTTCTTGCCAATTCTTTTTGCATTTCGCATAATCAAAACCTCCTCAATATATTGCACATATGTGCGCCCAATCGTAGCGTGCAATCTAAACCTCATATAGCAAAACCCCTAACGTTTTACGTTTTACTGCACTGTTTATATTATAAAATTTACCCCACTTTTTTTCTATAAAATAAAACTGCTTTTATTCGTAAACGTAATTTTTGTATATTTCGATATTTGGCAGCCATATTTTTTATGCAAATTGTCTAGTCAGTTTTGTTTTGAATCGTTTTTAACATCTAAATATTTATTATATGTTCATAAAAATATTTTTATATTTATATTACAGTTCTATTGCTTTTGATTCTATTCTTTAATTAATCTCTTGCACCATATTACTTAATAAACATTTAATGCATCCAATGTTTATAATTTGTAATCTTAGTTTTCTGTATGCAAAAGAAAAGTTCGAGGTTGTGAATGTTATTAGCATCCCGGTTATAAACTTGGTTTACTCCATTCTTTACAAAGAGCCAAAAAAGGAACCGCAAATGGCATTTACCATTTGCAGTTCCTTTTTATAATTATCTAAATATTTATTTAACTATCTTAATCAAATTCCGGTTCAATTAATCCGTATGTATTTCCTTTTCTCTTGTAAACAACGTTTACTTCATCCGTTTCTGAGTTAAGGAAAACAAAGAAATTATGTCCAAGCATATCCATCTGAACACAAGCTTCTTCAGGATCCATTGGTTTAATTCCAAATTTCTTACTCTTAACAATCTTTATTGTTTCTTCTTCATCTTCGTAATCTGCATCTATAAATTCTGATGTAAATAACTCTTTATATGATTTCTTCTTGTCAACAAGTTTATTTTTATGTTTAACAAGCTGGCGCTCAATCGTTTCTAATACTAAATCGATTGTAGCGTACATGTCGCTGCTTTCCTCCTCTGCTCTAATAATAGTTCCCTTTACTGGAATTGTTACCTCAATCTTCTGACTGTCCTTTTCAACACTGAGTCTGGCAATAATCTCTGTATCTGGTACAAAATACTTCTCAAGCTTGCTAAGTTTGTCCTCTACTGCCTGTCTTAATCCGTCTGTAATCTCAATGCCTCTACCTATGATTTTAATTTTCATGGTACCACTTCCTTTCCGTTTCTGATGGATTAATTATACCATATAATCATAAGATTTAACAAGCGAAAAGCAAACTTTATTTACAAGTTTTTCACATTTATTTTGTGTTATTTTATTAACAAATTTACACTATTTTTCCATACATCTTTTTCGACATATGTTTTTGTATAAATTGCACAATTTGACACCTTAACTTATTAACATTCATTTTCCTCCATTATTTGAGTTATTAACATATTCTTTTGGCATTTTTCCCTTTAAAACAAGTTATCAATCTAGTTATTAACACTATTAACATTATTTTTTGTTGATTCATGTCGTATTTTGTTTTATGGCGTAAAAGAACGTCTGTTTTGTGTATTAGTAATAAAAATGATTTTCTTTGGTAATTTTCACTATTTTTTTATTGACTTTTTTCCAATATTATGAACCATTTTCTCAGTGCGGATTAATACTTTAAGAATTAATTTCGAAATTCTAAAACAATTTACTTTTTTACTCCCTAATTACCAACATATTTAACTAAAAAGAAACATGGGCTGTGAATGTTATTAACAGCCTGGTATAAACTCGGATTACCCCCACGCTTGACAAAGAGCCAAAAAAATAAGACCGAAAAATTCGGTCTTATTTTATATGTTATTCTTAGTTCATAATTCTTCTTGCTGCACAAGGTGAACCTACACCACTGATAATAATACCAGTTTCTTCTGTAGATGCATGAATAATCTGTCCACCACCTATGTAAATAGCAACATGGCTAATTGAATTGCCACCATATTTATAGAATACCAAGTCACCTGCCTGTAAGTTTCCTGTTGATACACTTGCACCATTGTATACCTGTGTATATGATGATCTATTCAAGCTATATCCAAAATGCTTATATACTGACATTGTAAATCCTGAGCAGTCTGTTCCATTTGTTAAACTTGAGCCACCATAAACATATGGGTTGCCCAAGAACTGTTTAGCATATGCTACAACTGCAGCAGCACTACCTGATGAGCTTGAGCTACTCGAGCTGCTTGATGAACTACTGCTACTTGATGAACTGCTTGAGCTTGAGCTATTACTTGTTGCAGGTTTACTGTAACTTGAGTTACTTGATGAACTACTGCTACTTGATGAACTGCTACTACTTGAACTTGAACTACTTGAATTATAATTAACTGATGTATTACTCTGATTCTGTTGTTCCTGTTGCTGTGCATCTATAGCTGCCTGAGCTGCTTCTGCTTCTCTTTGCTGTTCAGCTAAAATTGCTTCCTGCATAGCCTTTTCTTCTTTTAGTGTAATTGCAGTATCCATATCTATTGTAACATCAACGAAATCTGCTGAAACCCAACCACTCATACTTCCTTCGCCATCAGGTTTCTTCATCTTAATCTTAACCCATGATCCATCTTTACTAAATTTCTTAATAACATAATGTTCATTCTGGTAAACGTTAGTCACAACTTCTGATTCTGTAGTAGGCTTTGTTCTAACACGAATACCTGTGTCATTCATATTAGCAATAACATAACCTGCATCCAATGCATAATCTTCTGCTTCTGAACCTGTTACAAAATAATCAGCTTTTATGTAACCTGTTACGTTTCCGGATCTGACTTTGTACCATCCGTCTTCTGTTGTTTCAAGAATAACTGCGCCACAATTGCTGTATACTTTACCAACAACTTTACTTTCAGTACTAGGTTTCTTTCTTACGTTTACGTAATCATCACCTGTTACAGATGTAATTGCAATATCCTCAAAATATTTGTTTTCCTTATCTTTACTTGCCTGAGCTGCCTGTTGCTGTGCTTCTTCTGCCGACTGCTGTGGAATTAAAGTTGAAATATCTGTAGCCTGTGTTTCTGCTTCTGTTGCAACACCTGCTGTGTAATCATTCAACGCAACTGCAATTCCAGCACCTGCAATCTCAGTGTCTAATGTGTCAGCCGCTACCGTTTTTCCACCTGCAAAAATTGCTGTTCCTGCTAATACTCCAAACGCTAACGCTGTCATATTTCTATAGTGCTTCATGTAAACCTCCGTGTACTTTCACTATTTATTACAAAATTATTACGTTGTACATTATAACAACACTGTCTATTATTGTCAACAAAGATACTTTGACAATTCATGCCACTATTACACTATCAATAGTGCATTAAATAAGTGTCATTTTCATAATGCTTCCTACAACAATTTTATATATTACCAGTTATCTATTTGCTTTTTGTGAACAAATTAAATCAATTTTGTGGCAAATTATTTCATTGTATTTTAATATCTAAATATTAATTTATATTATTCTAAATTTACTATATCTATATTAATTTATATTAAATATGTGTTATTATTGTGTTGATAATAGTTTTTAGGAAGGATTTTATCAACTATGGAAAAGTTTTAATGTTTTGAAATACTTTAACATAAAAAATTTTATAAATACAAACTTTTTATACTTCTGTGTAAAAATTTTTTATACGTTTATATTTTTCAATACATTGAAGTTTTAATATAACTAATTTTTCATTACTGATATTATATTAATTATGAATAAAACAGTTTTAATAACGGGAGCCTCCCGTGGAATCGGCAAACAAATTGCAATTATCTTTGCTCAAAATGGTTTTAATATCGTAGCAACCTGTCACAATAATATTGACACCCTAAGTTCTTTAAAAAATGAGCTTTCAAAATATAATGTTAATATTTTCCTGTTTCAGGGTGATTTATCAAAGCAGTCAACTATATCTGATTTAATTAAATTTTTAAAGAATAATAATATTTCAGTTGACGTTCTTATTAACAATGCAGGAATATCTGTTGTTGGATTAATTCAGGATTTATCAATTGACGATTGGAATTATATTTGGAATACAAATGTAACAGCGCCTATATTTTTGTCAAAAGAACTGGTTCCTCATTTTTTGCATAACCATTCAGGTAAAATAATTAACATTTCTTCTGTATGGGGAAATGTCGGTGCTTCATGTGAAGTCGCATACTCAGCAACTAAAGGTGCAATTAATTCTTTTACAAAAGCTTTAGCTAAAGAACTCGCGCCTTCAAATATTCAGGTTAATGCCATTTCATGTGGAATTATTGATACTGATATGAACAGCCACCTTTCTTCAGATGATATCAATGAAATTGTAACCGATATTCCTGCCGGACGTATTGGAACTCCTAAAGACATTGCATTGACTGCACTCTCTTTAGTAAATGGCAGTGATTATTTAACCGGTCAGATTATCACTGTTGATGGTGGATGGATATAAAAAACTCCTATGATGCACTTTAAAGTTACGTTGATTTTCTAATTATTAGATTTCTTAATTGTGAGGGTTTGTGATATTAACTTAATAACGCTCGCGCTGCTTGTCACTCGCAGCAGTTCTAAATCTCCAGCTATATTTTGCTGTTAGAACCTTTGGTTCTAAGCAAAATCCGCTGTCAATTTGAACCGGCGGTGACAAATGCCTTTAGTTAATATCACAAACCCTCACGTAAGACCATCAAATAGATTGACAAACCATCAAAAACTTCGATTACCCAATTTTAGTTCTAACTCTTTTAGGTTCAGTTAATTAACCTTAAGTGTATCATAGGATTTTTCTATGATTTTGTGTTATTTCTATATTTATTTTTTGTCTAAATATTCCATATCTTCTTTTGTTAATTCAAAATCTACTTTTGAATTTTCTATTATACGTTCTTTCTTTGTAGATTTAGGAATTACAACATTGCCTTTTTGTAACGAATATCTTATACACACCTGTGGTATTGTAACACCATATTTTCTTGCAATTACTTCTATATATTTGTCATTTACAATATTTCCTGTTGCAAGCGGAGAATATGACATTATCTGCATATTATATTTATTGCAAAATTCAATAGTCTCTTCCTGTCTGTTACCTATATGGAAGCAGATTTGATTTACCATTGGTACTATCTTAGCAATTTCTAACACCGGCTCTAAATGCTGTTTTGCAAAATTTGATACTCCGATACTCTTAGCTTCGTTTGCTTCATAAATTTCTTCCATAGCCTGCCAGCTTGCTATGTTTCCTTCTGTACAGTCTTTTCCCCACTCATCCCACGGCCAAGGTGCATGTATTAGATACAAATCAATATATCCTAAATTAAGTGTTTCCATTGATTTGTTAAAGCATTCTTTAGCAATATCATAGCCTTTACATTCGGCAGGAAGTTTTGTAGTTATAAATATTTCTTCTCTTGGTATTCCTGAATTTCTTACTGCTTTGCCAACACTTTCTTCATTGCCATATGCTGCTGCGGTATCAATATGTCTATATCCTGTTTCTAAAGCATATGAAACAGCATCGTATGTGTCTTTTCCATTTGGTATCTGCCATGTACCTAATCCTAATTTAGGAATCTTTACTCCATTTTGCAGTACATAACATTCATCAAGTATCATTTCTTTTCCTCCTTTATTTATTAATAATCTCTCGGAGTCTCTAAGCCAGTAAAATCAAGACTTCCCGATTCCCTTTTTATTAAAGCCTCCACTTTAATTCCATTATTTTGCTGGTATGATTACTCAAGATTCCGAGAGACCATATTATTCTGTTCTCCATTTTCATATTCCACTATTCTTGCTGTTGCGCCGGATGATTTTACTCCGTATCCACTGTTATTGATTACATGTTCTATTCCCGGATGTCCATTTAACATAACGGTTACCGTGTTATGTAATTTTACTCCTTCAATATCAGGGACCTCTACTGCTCTATCTATTGTAATAGTAGCATCTCTATTGTAACTATATACACCTACGCCATAACTTTCAAATGTTAATACATTATCTCCCACTTTTAATGACGCAAATCCATTTACTTTACCATTATTGCTCATAAATTCACTTTGATTTGGAACATCATAAGGTATCTCACTTTGATAGAAGTATAATCTTCCACCATTTCCATCCCATATTGTCTGGTATTCCTGAAAATGTTCTACAAACAATCCGTACATAATTACATTATCACCATGAATTACAGCACCATTTTTTGCTGTATTTTTGTCCCATGCCACATTATCTCCATGATCTGCTCTCCATACCCATAAATTGTCGCCAATAACGTCATTACTGTTTACTGTAATACAATTTTCAACTTTTCCTTCGTAGCTTGAGCCTCCAACTCTAAAGTATACATCACTTAAAGTTGTAGGGTTTGCTCCATGAGAAACATCGCTCTTTTTTGCACCTACTTCAAGCAATGTATCTGACTCTTTTTCACCTGCTTCAAATAACACTCCTGCTATTTTCACCCCGTCAACATCTGCTATTTTCATTGCTTTATTTCCATTGACAGATACAATTGTTGCCATTCCCATTCCATATACTATTGTATCGCTATTTTTAACATTTAACGGTTTATTTATTTCATAAATTCCAGGCGTTAGTAATAAATTTTTGCCTGCTGCTAAAGCCTCATTAATTGTATCTGCATCATCCGTATTTGGATTTGCGATGTAGAATTTATTTAAGCTGACAAATTTACCCTTTGTTCCACTTTCCCATGATACTCCAACAGCATCTGTCCTAAGTTCAGGAACAATAACTCCGTATCCATATTCTTCATCATATGTAAGGTATGGCTTTTCCTGAATAACAGGTGTAGTCTGCACTTTTGTATATGGCGAATACGGCCATGTTCCTGCCGGAGTTCTTACAGTATCAATCCCAACAAAAACCATATTCCAAACTCCGCCATCCCACAATCTCCAAAAATCATTTCTTGTAAGATACTGCTGCTGTGAACCTGATGAAACTGTTCCATTTGAATAGCAGTCAGCCATAAATCCACCACTTGACCACCCTTCTCCATCACTGAGAACCATTCCATCATTAAACTTCATTCTTCTAAGTGAAACCGCCTGTGAATTTGCCCACATACAATATTCATTTACTGAAAAATTCTCTGCACTTCTCCAGAAATTGCATGTTGCATTATGATACATCCAGTCAGCGTTGACCCACAACTTGTTAATATTTGTATCTGTAGGTAAAACTCCAAGTCCTGATACCTGTGTGTAATAACCAACATTTACAGATAATGATGTATCATATGCACCCGGTTTAAATAAAATTGCATATCTCTCTTTTCCGAACTGATTTGTTTCCTGTTTTTTATAAATTTCATCTACTTTAGACTGAATTTCATTTTTATCATCTTCCGGAGAAAATACATATGTATTTTCTCCAAATACTGTAGCATCTTTTACAGGTTCACCATCACTTTCATAGTCAATTGCATTTTCTATTTTCTCTTCTGTCTGTGCCTCAGTAACATTTTGTGTCACATTCTTTTTAGCTGTTTTGTTATCACTTTCTCCACAACTCCACAATAACATCGATGCAAGTGCTGCTGTTACTGCAATATAAACCTTTCTATTCATCATTCTCCTCCAAATCAATTTTTGCTACATAAATCCCATCTCTTGCCGTTATAAACAAAGTATCTTTATTTGTTCCACCTATATCAAATGTAGATGGTCTTGACGCTACATGAATAGATTTTACAATTTTTCCATTTTTATATATTTTTATATCGTCATCTCCAACCAAAATATTATCTTTAATATTTCTAACGCAATAATCTCCCTCTTCAATTATTACATTCGGATTTATAAGATAACCATTTTTATCAACTGTACACTCAAATACTCTTTTGTACATTTCATCAACTGAATACATTTTTTTGCCACATGATGAAATCGATAAGTTATTACTCCTTATTAAATCATAATGATTTGGAATTATAGTTTTTCCATCTGTTGCTATCCAGGCTTTTTCAGGCTTATATCCTAAAACTTCTTTATAATCTGAACCATCTCTCCATCTATTACCAGGATATATAACTCTATCAGGTTCTATTTTGCCCATTTCCACCATATCTAATGGTTGCATTTCTCCATTATTATCTAATGTAAATACTATTGTATAGGCATCTCTGTTGTACCAAAATCCATATGAAGTACCATATGAGTCCGAAGGCAAAATATTTTCCTGTTTTTTTCCATCTACTGTAGCATTCTTTGGAATCACATATTCTCCAACAATTATTATTCTGTCATTTGTATCAAATCCCACAGAATTAATTTTATAAGGTGATTCAAATATTTCAGTAAGTTTATAATCTTTTCCGTCTACACAATAAATTTTCTTATCAAGACTGTCTACAAAATAGAAATCACCTTTTTGATTACAAATCCCTCCATCAGGGAATCTGAATCCACTATATAATTTTTGTGGTTCATTAGTTTTAGTTATTCTAATATTTCTGCCAACATTTCCCTTTATATCAATCTTTGTTGCCTGCCATGTTCTTATTTCTACATTTGAGTTTACATCCAAAAGATAATTATCGATTGTGTATTTCATTTGTGAGAAATTATGTGCATTTATAAATGAAATATTTTTGCAGTCAAATGTTTTTACACAATAATCATAAGGCTTATTTACAAATATTGTTCTAAAATGATATGTCATTGCAAATGTAATATCTTCACAATTATGTAGTTCTATTGGTCTTGCAAATTCGCCTTCTGCCACTTCCTCCTCTGTCTGTATTCCATAGATTGTCCAGTTCTTAACATTATTCATCAACAATTCATGTCTACAATGATGCTCAAGTGACATACAATAAATCTTTCCCGGTGTATCAGTATTTTCGATAGTTATTCCTGCTGTTACATAAGGACTTGCAGACCACACATCCTTAATTACTCCGCCACCATTAACAACTATTGATGGATACTGATAATCCCACATACGCTCAGGATTACTGTCTGCAGTTCTTGTTGAGTTATAAGGCATTTCAAACGCTCCTGTACCTTTAACAAGATTTCCATGTCCACCAAACATTTTTACATCATTAATATATGAATCAATATCGCCGTTCCACTTAAGTCCTATTGCTCTTGGATTTTTTCCACCTGTTTCTATTCCTATACCAAATAATATGTTGCTTTTTCCACTTTCAATAAATGCTATACCTTTTCCATATCCGGTAAATCTTTCTGCATTATCTTTAAGTATAAATTTAGTAGAAACAGGATTAAGTCCAATAATAACTGTATCATCTTTTAATTTGATAGTATCTGTAAGCAAATATTCTCCCTGTGGGAAATAAAGATATGTATACTTTTCAATTAACTCCTTAAGAACCTTTGTATCATCCGTAACTCCATCTCCAATAAGACCATTTTTCTTAACATTTATCCACTGTTTTACTTCAGGTAAAGTCTTTAAATCTGTATACAAAACATTATAGTCAATTTGCTTTTCTCCTATATATAATATATCTTTAATTTGTTTTTCAGGATACTCATCACTTGCTGTTATTCCATGTATATATTCATTTATATGTGCACAATCATATTTATTATCTATTGTATTTTCTGTATCCTTATAACTTACGATAACATTGCATTTTTCTAAATAGCAATTCTTTACATAAATACTTGTTAACGAATTATTTTCTAATGCAATATTCAATAATTTATCCACATTTTTAAATATAGAATCTTCTACATATAATTTTTCAAAAAATCCATCCTGTACCTCTACAAACTGTGGCACATTTTTCACATCAGTTCTTACTATTGTAAGACCTGCCTCTCTTGTAAAAATAGCTGCTTTTTTCTGATTTTCAAATTTTGTATCTACCATTACAAATGGCCATCCCGGAGAACACTTTGTAGTGATTATTCCGTAATTTCCACCGACAATTTCTATATCCTCCATTTCATTTCCCACATCATATATTCCTGCCATTCCTGAATTGACGTTAATTGTAATGTGAGCTAAAAAAGCATGTTGTGCATAATGTGTCCTAAAAGCTACCGCATAATCATTTTCTCTACCTAAGTTAATATTAACATTAGACATTGCACTATAGAAAGTTCCCGGATTAGCATCATTTGCATTCACATTTGTCCCTTCCGTTACAACTCTGTCCACAAACCAGAACAAATATCTAAAATGACCTTTATCGTCTTCCTTTGATATATTAAAATTTAATGCATTATCCTTTAATATAAATTCAGGTCTTTTTTCTCCATATCCGATTATTCTTACTGCCTTTGGAATATAAATTGTCTTACTTAACAGATATTTTCCTTCAGGAACAAATACAATTCCATAACCGTATTCTTCTACAACCATATTAACTGCTTTTTGCAGTTCATCTGATACATCCACTATTCCATCATTACTAATATTAAAATGGTCTGCGTCAAAATATATCGCAGACTCATCCTCTATTTTCCCCGTATAAAAACTTGTTTTCATAACAAATACCTCATATTTCTCAATAATATATGTATTCTTTTTAAAATACTTTATTCTTTTTTATTGAAACAATTTTATCAGATATTTTTGTTAAAATCAACATTAATTGATTAAATCAAAGCATTATTTTTGTGCATTTTTATCATATTTTTCTTTAACATTTTTGTAGGCATAAATAAAAGAGCACCACTTTTTTATGATGCTCTTTCATTAAAATTATTCTCTCTTTATCAATCTTCTAAAACTAAGCTGTTTCTTCCTGCTGTGCCCATTGTGAATTGTATAGTTTAGCATAGAATCCATCTTTTTCCATTAATTCGTTATGATTTCCCTGCTCGATTATATCTCCATCTTTCATTACAAGAATTAAATCGGCATTCTTTATAGTTGAAAGTCTGTGGGCAATTACAAAACTTGTTCTGCCTTTAAGCATATTATTCATACCACGCTGAATTCTTTGTTCTGTTCTTGTATCTACTGAAGATGTTGCTTCATCTAATATCATAATCGGATTATCTGCGAGTATAGCTCTTGCAATTGTAAGAAGCTGTTTCTGTCCCTGTGATATGTTACTTGCTTCTTCATTTAATTCCATTTTATATCCATCCGGAAGAGTTCTGATGAAATGGTCTGCGTGAGCTTTCTTAGCTGCTGCAATTACTTCTTCATCTGTTGCGTCTAATCTGCCATAACGGATATTTTCCATAATTGTTCCTTTAAATAACCATGTATCCTGAAGAACCATTCCAAATTCCTGTCTAAGTTCGCCTCGGTTAAAATCTTTGACATTATGTCCGTCAATAAGAATCTGCCCCTTATTTACGTCATAGAATCTCATTAATAATTTAACAATTGTAGTCTTTCCTGCTCCGGTAGGACCAACTATTGCTATCTGTTGTCCTTCCTTAATATCAGCACTAAAATCATTAATTATAGTCTGATTTTCATTGTATCCAAAGTTTACATGATCAAATGTAACATTTCCTTTAACAGTGTTTATATCTACAGGATTTGCTACGAATTGGTCTTCTTCTTCCTCGTCTAAGAATTCAAATACTCTCTCAGCTGCTGCTGCCATACTCTGCATCATATTTGAAACCTGTGCCACCTGCTGAATTGGCTGTGTAAAATTCTTTACGTATTGGATAAACGCCTGAATATCACCGATTTCAATTTTTCCATTTATAGCAAGATAAGCACCCGAAATTGCAACACCAACATAACCTAAATTTCCAACAAACTGCATTATAGGCATCATTAATCCTGAGAAAAACTGAGATTTCCAAGCTGATTTATAAAGGATTTCATTTGTATCATGAAATTCTTTCTTTACAGTTTCTTCTTTATTAAACGCCTTTACAATATGATGACCACTATATACTTCTTCTACCTGACCATTTATATGACCTAAATATTCCTGCTGACTCTTAAAGTATTTCTGTGAATGTTTAATTACAAAACTAATTAATAAGATACTCACAGGTAATGTAATAAGTGTAATAAGTGTCATCGGTACACTTATTGTTATCATCATAATAAATACACCGATTAATGTACTTATAGATGTAATTAACTGTGTTATACTTTGATTTAATCCATTTCCTAATGTATCTACATCATTTGTAATTCTTGATAAAACTTCACCGTATGTTCTACTTTCAAAATATTTGAGTGGCATTCTATTTATTTTTTCTGAAATTTCTTTTCTCATACGGTAACAGATTTTCTGTGTTATACCCGTCATTACAAATCCCTGAATAAGATTGAATACACAACTAACTCCATATAACGCCAATACTATTAAAAGTATTTTTCCAACATATCCAAAATCAATTCCACCTTTTCCGGATATCTTGTTCATAATTCCATCTGAAAGTGCTGTTGTCGCTTTACCTAATACCTTAGGTCCTGCAACAGTAAATACAACACTAAACATTGCACAAACCATTACTGCAAATACGCCATATTTATAATTTCCAATATATCGTATTAATTTTCCAATCGTGCCTTTAAAATCTTTAGCCTTTTCACCTGACCCCATTCGGCCGCCGCCCATAGGTCCTCTCATTCTTTTTGGTGGATTTATATTTGTTCTATTTTCATTACTCATCTTTATCCACCTCCTCATTTAAACTTGCTGCCAATTCGGCTTCTGACATCTGAGATGATGCTATCTGCTTATATACCTCACAATTCTTCATTAATTCCTTGTGTGTTCCTTTTCCAACCATCTTTCCATCATCTAAAACAATAATCTGCTTTGCCTGTAATACAGTGCTTATTCTTTGAGCTACAATAATTACTGTACTTTCTTTTACCTTAGGACTCAATGCTTTTCTTAATGCTGCATCAGTCTTAAAGTCTAACGCTGAGAAACTGTCATCAAAAATATATATTCTAGGATTTTTTGCAATTGCTCTTGCAATTGATAAGCGCTGTTTCTGTCCTCCTGAAACATTAGTTCCACCCTGTGAAATAGGACTATCATATTTTTCTTCTTTACAATCAATAAATTCTGTTGCCTGAGCAATTGTTGCAGCCTCTAACATTTGTTCATCGGATGCATTCTCTGCTCCATATTTTATATTAGATGCAATTGTTCCTGAGAACAAAATTCCCTTTTGCGGTACATATCCAATATTATCCCTTATTGATTTCTGTGATAAATCTTTTACATCAATTCCATCAATTGTAATCTGTCCCTCTGTTACATCGTAAAATCTAGGAATAAGCTTTGCTACAGTACTCTTACCACTACCTGTACTACCTATAATAGCAGTAGTTTCACCAGGTTTAGCAATAAAATCTATTCCCTCTAAAACATTTGTATCTCCATCAGGATATTTAAAATCAACATTTTTAAATTCTACAATTCCCTTTGGTGCATCTAACATCTTAGCTTCTTTTTTATCTTTTATAGAAACATCTGTATCTAAAACGTCATCTATTCTTTCTGCTGCAACTGTTGCTCTAGGAAGCATAATTGATACCATTGTTATCATAAGGAAAGACATAACTATCTGCATTGTATAGGTAATAAATGCAGTCATAGACCCAACTTCTAAAGCACCCTGATTAATTCTGTGGCTTGCAACCCATTCAATCAATATTGTAATTCCATACATAACCATCATCATAAGTGGCATCATAAATGTCATTACTCTATTTGTAAATAACATTACCTTTGTCAAAGATTTATTTGCAACATCAAATCTTTCTTCTTCTTTCTTTTCTCTGCTAAATGCTCTTATTACAGGAATTCCTGTTAAAATTTCTCTCGAAACAAGGTTTACTCTGTCAACTAAATCCTGCATAATTTTAAACTTAGGCATAGCTAAAGCCATCAATATTGCTACCAAACATAAAAGAGCAACAACAGCAACTACGATAATCCACTCCATACCTGAGTGTGTTTTTATAACCATTATTATGCCGCCCACAGCAAGAATAGGTGCATAAGCAACCATTCTAAGAAGCATTACACATACCATTTGAATCTGTTGAACATCATTTGTGCTTCTTGTAATTAATGATGCTGTAGAGAACTTATTAATTTCTGCATCAGAAAATTCCAATACTTTATTAAATACTTTTTCTCTTAACTCTTTACCGATTGAAGCTGATACTTTAGATGCGAGGAAACCAACAATAATCGCACTTACAGTCATTAAAAGTGCCATTGCAAGCATTTTTGCTCCTGTACTCCACAAATAACTAACTTGCTTTGTTTCAACATCTACTCCGATTTTTTTGTATTCCTTTTTTACAAATGAAATAGCTGAAGACTGAACAAGAGAATCTCCCATAGAATCAATTGCTGACCCCATTTTATCTCTTACTGTATCTCTTATTAAATCGAAATGAGCTGCCATAAACTGTTCCTGTGTCATAGTTCCATTTTGAACTGCTGCTAAGTCCATCTTAGCCTGATTATCAAGAGAATCCATATCAATTTCTTTCATGTACTCACTCATATCCTGACCAGTATTTTCATTATTGTTCTTCTTGTCCTGTGCCTGAGAAATCATTGAATATACAAGAATTGGTTCTGAAAAAGTCTTATCTAACTTTTCCATGTTTTCTTTTGATTTATCTTTTAACTTATAATTTCCATTACTTTGTTTCTTATATGCAGACTCCCATTTACTTTTTTCTTTATCAGTCATCCACATTGCAATTCCCTGATAACTTTCTTCTGAAATTTTCTCCGGTGTTGCATATTCAATTCCTGAATTATTAATACCTGTATCAATTAATGATGCTGTATAATCAGGTAAAGACAGGTCGCACATAGCCTGTATAAACAAAAATGCTATTATTGTAAATACCATTGGCATATGCCCCTTGAAATTTTTAAAAAATCTCATCTTAATTCTCCTTTTCTTTTTTTAATGTCTTGCCTTCTTCAAGTATAGCTGCATAAAATTTTTCCTGAAAATTCAAATATTGCTGTAATTCTTCTTCAGTAAAATGTGAAAATACTCTTTCAAAATATCCTTCCACATCCTTTTTTTTCTTTTCTACAAGTTCATTGCCTTTTTTTGACAATTTTATTAATGTATTCCTTCTATTATCAGAATCTACTTCTCTTACTATATATCCTTTATTTTCCAAACTTTTTAGTGTTCTTGAAATAGACTGCATTGACACATGCAATCCTTCTGCAAGTTCTGATACATTGACTGATTTATTTTCCATTTTTTCTGATTTAACAAGCCAAAATATTATACTGCCTTCCATTCTTGAAATATCATCAGATAATTTTGGATGATGAAACTTTCTGAATTTCATCATTCCTTTTATGACCTTTTCTACAAGTTCCTTATTGTACTCGCTCATTTCATCCTGTCACCTCCAAGCTTAATTAGACTTTAGCAAAAAAATAAACACTGTTTATATTTAACAACGTTAACTGTAAACAGCGTTTATTATTTTACTCTTATTTTTTAATCTGTCAACAACTTAATTTAAAATTTAACTAATCGTTAACATTTCTTACTATATTTTTTTACATCGATTCTATCACCCATAATAGAATCCATTCTCGTATCATCTTTTATAAGAATCTCTTTTTGTGCTTTGCTTAGTTGTTTAATCCAATATTCTAATTTAGATGCAAGTGCTTTATTTTCTGTCTGCCAAGCAGCTTCAAGTTTTAAAGCCACATGACTTCTTGTATATTTTGCACTTTTTTCTCCTGCTCCAAAATGTTCTTTCATTCTTCTATCTAAATCCGTAGTTATCCCTGTGTAAATCGAATCGTCTTTACATCTTAACATATAAATATAGTACATTTTATTCTCCCATTTTTCTAAATATTCCTCGTATAACAATTATTGATATAACTGCTGCCCCACCATCTGCTATAGGTGCCGCATACATAATGCCATCTATTCCAAATATCATCGGTAAAACTACTATTAAAGGTAGCAGAAAAATAATCTGTCTTGTAAGTGCAAGAAAAGTTCCCTTCATTGGTTTTCCAATTGCCGTACTAAAAGTTGAAGTTATTGGTTGTATCGCATTTGCAAATGTCATAAACAAAAATATTCTAAAATAATTTGTTGCAAACTGATAATATTCTTTTGTACCATTTCCAAATATACTAATGATATTTCTTGGGAAAACCTGAAACATTATAAAGGCTATCACTGATACTATTGTACCACTTATAACAGCTAGTTTATATGTTTCTTTCACTCTGCTATAATTTTTTGCGCCTATATTAAAACTTGCAATTGGCTGTATTCCCTGCGATAGTCCAATTATCACAGCAAAATAAATTTGATTAACTTTCATTATTATGCCTGCACACGCTAACGGAATTGAATCCCCATAATTTGATAACGCCCCATAGTATGTCAAAGATTTATTTAATGTAATTTGAACAATCATTATTGCTATCTGATTTGAAAATGGTGTAACCCCTAATGATGCAATTCTACCAATACATTTTAAAGAAGGAATAAAATGTTCTTTTTTTAACTTTACTGTCTTATAGTGCCTTAAATAATTTATCACTAAGACAAACGAAACAAATTGTCCAATAATTGTTGCTAACGCTGCCCCTTTCATTTGCCAATCAAATACCATAACAAACAAATAATCAAGAATTATATTAATTATTGCACCTACAAGATTGCATGTCATAGAAAAATCAGGGCTTCCGTCCGCCCTTATAATATGTCCTCCCCCAAGTCCCATTATAAGAAATGGTATTCCAATTGCCGTAACACCAACGTAATCTTTAGCATATCCTAAAACATTGTCAGGTGATCCAAAAAATTTTAATAAAGGTGTTAAAAACAATAATATTCCTATAGCTATTATAGTTCCAAGTATCATTATTCCTGTAACAACATTACCTATATAAAAGGGGGCTTTTTCTTTATTTCCTTTTCCCATTTCAATATTAAATGCTGCCGCACCACCAATTCCAAATAGTAAACCTAATGCTACACATATTGTACTTACAGGAAATGCTACATTCGTAGCTGCATTTCCTAATGTTCCAACAGTTCTTCCTATAAAAAACTGATCCACTATATTATAAAAAGAACTGACAAGCATAGCTACTATGCTTGGTATTGCAAATTTACGCAACAACTTACTTATCGGTTCAATCCCTAACGGATTTCTGATTTCACTATTTTCTTCCATTTCTTTATCTCTCTTTTATATTTACTTATATTTTTTTCTTTTGTCTTAAAACTATTCGTACAATTTTATCACATATACAAATAACTTTTCCACCATAAAATTATATATATTTCTATGCCTTACCAACTTATTAATATTATTTGTTCAATTTATATATGTTTTTAATGAATTAAGGAATCGTTTTCTACCTATATTTAACTTGTTTTAAATAATTACACTATGTTATAATTTTAGATAATATTGCTATTGTTTATTAAAGCATAATATACATAGCACCCCATATATTTAAATTAATCGTCATTCTATGAATGAAAACTTATAATTATGAAATTATTTTATTAAATTACTATGAAAGGATAAAAATATGAGAGGTATATACTCAAATAAAACTGAGATTAGGCATAAAGTATTTACGGAAGTTGCCCGAATGGCATATGAAGGTGGAGATTTTTCACGTATGGAAGAACTACCATATAAGATTATGCCAGGTGAAATCGGTAACTACTATGACAATATTTTTCTTGAGAGAGCAATTATAGGAGAAAGATTGCGTGCTACTATCGGACTCCCTATAAGAAAAGTATCTGAACATGCTCCTCTTTCGGAAGGTATTGATAAAAGTGCTATTGATGAAAAATACTATGATCCACCACTTATTAATATAATTAAATTTGCATGCCATGCATGTCCTGAAAAACGAATTTTAATAACTAACGGATGTCAGGGTTGTTTAGAACATCCTTGTATTGAAGTATGTCCTAAAAAAGCTATTCATATGGAAAACGGTCGTTCTATTATTGATCAGGATAAATGTATTAAATGTGGTAAATGTGTTTCAGCATGTCCTTATAATGCCATTATCAAACAGGAACGTCCTTGTGCAAAAGCATGTGGAATGAACGCTATCAAATCAGATGAATATGGACGTGCAGATATTGATTATGAACAATGTGTATCTTGTGGAATGTGTCTTGTAAGTTGCCCATTTAGTGCAATTGTCGATAAAAGCCAGATATTCCAGACTGTTCTTGCACTTAAGAGTGACACGCCAATATATGCAGCAATAGCCCCATCATTTGTAAATCAGTTTGGCGGTGCTGTTACATCTGCACAGGTACGCGCTGCTTTAAAAGCTGTTGGATTTGAAGATATGATTGAAGTTGCTGTCGGTGCAGACTTATGTGCAAT
Organism: Eubacterium sp. AF17-7; assembly: GCF_003461285.1. Lineage (NCBI taxonomy): Bacteria > Bacillati > Bacillota > Clostridia > Eubacteriales > Eubacteriaceae > Eubacterium > Eubacterium sp. AF17-7. The sequence goes on from NZ_QTWU01000013.1 coordinate 35,458, forward strand.
TCAGGAAGCTGAAGATTTCCTTGAAGAAGTACCTGAAAAGATTCCTTTTATGGGAACAAGTTGTTGTCCGGCATGGTCTGTAATGGCGAAAAAGACTTTCCCTGAATATGCAAATTGTATTTCAATGGCACTTACACCAATGGTTTTAACAGGTCGTATGATTAAAAAAGACCATCCGGATTGTAAGGTTGTTTTTATAGGGCCATGTGCTGCTAAAAAACTTGAAGCAAGCAGACGAAGCGTTAGAAGTGATGTTGATTTTGTTCTTACATTTGAAGAACTTATGGGAATATTTGATGCTAAATCAATTGAATTTTCTGAATTAGAAGTTGAAGAGGAACTCCAGACATCTTCTGCTGATGGTAAAGGATTTGCTGCTAGTGGCGGTGTTGCTAATGCTGTAAAAAATGTTATTAAGAAAATTGATCCTGATAAAGAAGTCAATGTTGTCAGTGCACAAGGACTTGCAGAGTGTAAAAAAATGCTTACTTTAGCAAAAGCAGGAAAATACAATGGATATTTATTAGAAGGAATGGCATGTCCCGGTGGTTGTGTAGGCGGTGCCGGAGTTTTAAGTGATGCTAAAAGAGCTGAAATAAAATTAAAGCAGGAAATGGCTAACTCCCAATTAAAAAATTCTTCTGAAACATATTATGTTGATTATTTGAAATTAATTACTGAAGAAGATGCTGATAAATAATTATCATGTTATTTTATATATTATCTTAATACAATTTTTATTTTATATACTAATAATTTTAACAAAAATGTGTATAATCATTATATGATGAAAGGCTAAAACAGATAACACATCTAATTATCTTTCTATCATCATTATGCAAACTTTAGATAAAGGAGGCTTTAATATGGAATTAGAAATTACAACTGAAAACTTTGATGAATTAGTATTAAACAGTGACAAAACTGTACTTGTAGATTTTTGGGCTGACTGGTGTGGTCCATGTAAGATGCTCTCACCTGTAATTAAACAGATTGCTGAAGAACGAAATGATATAGTTGTTGGAAAGGTAAATGTTGACGAGCAACCCGGCTTAGGAGTTAAATACAAAATAGCTTCTATTCCAACAGTAATAGTATTTAAAAATGGTGAAATAACAAACAAAAGTATTGGTTTAGTTTCAAAAGCAGAATTATTGTCATTGCTGGCTTAATTACACAAATTTTCTAAAATACAAAATTAATTTGACCCTCAATTGTTAGATTTTTTCTAACTATCGAGGGTCTTTTAAGATTGGATATTCTAATTAATTACTCCTGTCATAATTAACATTGGTGGCATATCTAATTGTGCTACCGTATCATTAACTCTAATACCGGCAGGTCTGCTTTCATTTGTTTTATTTAACACGACTACCACAATATCTCCATTAGGGTTTTCAAATGATGTAACATCTACATCGTCTGAATATCTGCTAAATGCCACTCTTTTAGCTCCCGGTTTTATGTAGTGACTAAAATGATTAATATATGAAAGAGTATTTCTTTCCATTAATTTGTCATCTTTTGTATCGTATAAATACGGTGCATCACAATAATTTCCGACATGATTTGGACCACCCTGTTCATCTAATCCAGGTCACTTACATAAATATATCGTTTCTATTAAATTATGCGATATTGGATAAAAAGAAAAATAACATTAATTACATAACTACATTATTTTCTATTAAATTGCCATTCAAATATGACATTGCATTTTCAAATGTAGTAATACTTATCGATTCTAAAGCTTCATTAGTCAAAAATCCCTGATGCGAGGTAACTATAACATTTGGAAAAGATAATAGTCTTGCAGTAATAGAAGTTTCTAAAATATCATCTTCTCTGTTTTCAAATACATTATTTGTTTCTTCTTCATATACATCTAATCCTACACTGAAAAACTTTTTGTCTCTAATTCCATGTATTAAATCTTCTGTTTTAATTAAGGCTCCTCTTGATGTGTTTACAAGAATAACTCCATCCTTCATTTTTGCTATACTACTTTTATTTATCATATGATAAGACTCTTCTGTAAGTGGACAGTGCAATGAAATTAAGTCGCTGTCATTTAATAACTTATCTAATTCCAGATATTCTACAAAATCTAATTCGGGATTTTTATACAAATCATATGCAATAACTTTCATTCCAAATCCTCTGCATATTCTGCACATCGTTGCTCCTATTTTTCCTGTTCCTATTATTCCTGCTATCTTTCCATGCAAATTTGTTCCTGTAAGTCCTGTAAGACTAAAATTATTTTCTCTAACCTTTATATAACTTTTATGAATTCTTCTGCTCGAAGCTAAAGCCAAAGCCATTGCATGTTCCGCAACTGCTTCAGGTGAATATCCCGGGACTCTCATAACTGTTATATTTTTCTTTTTTGCTTCTTCTAAATCTACATTATTAAATCCCGCACATCTTAATAAAACAAGTTCAACGCCGTTTTTACTTAGACAATCTATTGTTTCTTTTCCTACATCCGAACTTACAAATGCACAGATTGCCTTGTACCCTTTTGCTAAATTTGCAGTTTTTGAATTTATATCTGTATCTGTATATTCAATTTCTATTTCCGGATATTTTTCCGTAACTTTTTCAAATGAATCCCTATCATATTTTTTTGTATCATAAAATAATATTCTCATAATTATCTCATGTCTCCTTCTTAATTGATTTTATTATCTAGTATTTTCTTTTTTTTTCATAATATACAACACTAAAAAGACAAGCATCCAAATTACTTATGCTACAACAAAAGACTTACTTAAACTTTACCAGCTATTAAACCTGACAATTAATTTGTAAATTAATCTGAAAATTAATTATTTGCTTATTAGCAAAATAACTAAATATAGCCGGTCGTTTGCATCCCCGACCGGTTATATTTAAAATTTACTTTTATTTACCTTTTACAATACATTTAAAATATCTTATACTAAAACACTTCTTTATATTTAACCTATTAGCCTCAAATAATATTACACATTACAACTGAATATATTGAGGATAATTGTCCATCAAAAATTCCACACCTGCCATCCCCATCGCAAATAGGATAAGAAAACATATCATAAACATTCCACCAATATCATACTTGAAATGTTTGTCATTAAATCTTAAAGTATAATATATAATTTCTCCTCCTAACATAATCAGCATAATTGGCCACATATGAAAAATAAATGCATAATTAAAACTTTTAAATATTGTTTTAATTAAAAATAACACACCAAAAAGTATCAGGCTTATTCCAAATGTAAATGTACCTACTCTTCTTTCCTTCATTTCTTATTCCCCCTTAATCGCTTAATATTTCATCATTTGCTTCTTTTTCATTTTCAATAAAATTATCTTCAATAATTTCTGAATCGCCATCTAACTTTGTATTATCTATACTTACATTTTCTTCGTATATTGATTTTCTTTTTCCTTTAATTAAATAAATTCCAGCTCCAATTATTAACACTGAAAATACTAATTTAGGTAACGCATATCTAATTAATCCAAATACAGTATTATCTAAATCTATTCCTAACTGATAGCAAAAACTAATCGCACCATTATACAAGGAATTTATTCCTATAAGTATTAATATCACTGCTGCTATAATTCTTACTTTTTTAACATTAAATTTAAGTTCATCCGTGTTCTTGATTATTAACCAATCATCCTCTAATTTTGAAAACTCATCCGCTGACAATGAATTTTTATTTAATGCATCAAAAAAAGCATAAAACCATATAACAGGAAGTGCAAATGCAATTGCATCAACTCCAATCAAAGAAATAATAGCACAACATCCCATAAATATGGACATTAAACTAATTCCCTGTTTAAAAAATCCTAAATACATCTGACCTGCTCCAGGTATACATGCCAGGCAAAAATTACAAAATTTACTTCTTTGCTTTTTCATCTTTATACACTCCTTTATCAAATTCTAAATTTTCGGCTATTCCTCCGGATATATTTTTCATTCCGGCTCCTATCTTTTCCGTAGACTGCTGTAACATTCTCGATATCGAAAATTTGTTATTTAACTGTTTCATTGTTTCTATTTTAGTTCCGACTAAATTTGGCTTAATTGAATCCATATTAAACACCATAAGTACAGCAATTCCGACAGCAGCAACAACCTTTGAGCTATACAAAATAAGTTCTGTTTTCCTATTTTTATATTTGTTTAACGGAATAATATTTGCTTTTGTCTTATGTATTTCACCGTTTGTTTTTATAATTTTCTGATTTTTTTCATCATTTATTTTTTCTTTTATTTCATATTTTAAATTATCAGTTGGTGAAATTAACTCCTCAACAGGAAAAAGATTTGCAAATTTTTCTGCACATACCAAGCACTGTGACACGTGATTTAACAAATTGATTTCTTCATTTTGTTCTAATTTGTGATTATAATATGAAATTATTTCTTCATCTTTTAAATGATTCATCGCAGTTCCTCCTTATCCCATTGTGTTCTAAGAACCTTTCTTACTCTCCTTATCTGAGTTTGCACCGTATGTACATTAGCATTTATATGTTCTGCTATTTCCTTAGCCGTTTTCCCTTTATAAAAATATTCATAGGCAACGGTTTTGTATGGTTCTTTAAGTCTATTACAGCATTTTTCTAATTGTTCCATAACAACTATTTCCATAACTTGCTTCTCTGCTGAATCAACCGGTGGGCTTCCTCTTTCAAGTTCTTCATCCTCACTTGGCATTGTTCTTCTCTCAGCTCTTTTCAAATGGTCCAGACACTTATTTGTAGCTACCCTTGTAATGTATGCTTTTTCATTTTTCTCATCAAAGGATTCCATAACTTTGTAAACTGAAATAAAAGTTTCCTGTGTTAAATCCTGAGCATCAAAATAATTATTCGTCATTCGATAGCATATTGAAAAAACCAATTTCTCATATTTAGTTAATAAATCTTCAAAATAACTATTTTGATATATCTCTTCCAAAATTTAGCACTCCTTTCCTTATTTACCCCTCTATAATATATAACGATTTAGCAAAACAAAAGTATTCAATTTTTTTATTTTTATTTAAATAAACTTTAGTTGAAATTTTATTTTGAGTTGAATGGGTTAAATTATTTTACAAATATTAAAATTTGCGAACAAAAAAATGTCTGATATTTGATATATACCATTTTAACTGATTGCTTAGTAATGATGATATACTTCCTTGTTCTCAGACATCTTTTTATAAATAACTTTATACTATTAAAATATTAAATTGTAAGTTATTAATATTATCGTTCAATTAATTGACGCCTGCATTACAACCAATCCAATATGAAAAAGAATTGTAGCCTTCCCCATTTCCAAACCTGTTATACATGTAATTGTATACGGAATTGAACTGACCGGTGACACACCTAAATCCGATTTGACAGACATTGAAATTCCCAATGTCATAATAAATAATCCTAATATGTAAATTGTAATTCTTGTAAAATAATTCTCACTCTTTATTATTTCATTTAATTTGTTTAACACGTTAACATCTCCTTTATCCTATTTTGAAATAATACGCTGGCAGCAATTTTAACTCTTTTTTATATTTATTTCAAATCTAAGGAGTTACCATTTTGCAACAATTTCTCCAGTATTTTCTCTATCTCATACTGAATTCCACTAAATAAATTTCCTGCTTTTATTGTCCTAGCCTTGAACCTTGTTGCTACATCTGATATTTCCAACTAACTTAATTTATATACATTCTGCAATACATCTCTTTCTCATATAACCTGATTCCCATTAACTGCTGCAATTGCAAAAAGAAAAAATCCAGATCATACGTGTCATCAAATAGGTCAATAATTGCCTTACTTGTATGAGCAAAGTCAATGAGAATATATGATTTAAACTCTTTTTTTGCAAATTCCTCTGCAATAGTTGATTTACCTACTCGTCTTGCCCCCTTTATCAAGAGTGCGTATTTATCGCTTCTGCTCTCTTTCCACTCATATATTTCATCGTATATTTTTCTTTTAAAAACTGGTTTATCCATGCATAAATCCAACTTTCCACCACAAGTATAACGCAAATCCCCATTCATGTAAGCCAAAATTATGGTCAAATCCCCATTAATTTTCTCGCATTTTTTACCCATATCCCCTTTCGTTTTCTTAACTATTAGATTTTAGTCTATTTCTTCATTTTCTTATTATGCACAGGTAAAGTTCTTTCTAATCGTTATATTTACCGGTATACTCTGTACTTTGCCATCACAACCAGATATCCGTTATCCCACTCAACTACTATCGTATATCTTTCCAATTTGCCAGAAGTGATAAAACAAATTCTTTGGTTATTAAATTCAAAAATTGTATACTTTCCATAATTAGTAAGCATTGCATAATCTTTCATTTAAATCACTACTATCAAATAATCTCTTTTAACATTATATTTTATATAATACCACAGTTATCATAAAAAACACCCCAGGACAAAGTCCTGAGGTGTAATATACTTTTCTGAAACGCCCTGAGGCGTTCTTGATTGTAAAATTGATTATCTCTTTGATAGTTCTTGGATAACTGTATTTATTTATATTATACACTTTTCAAATATCTATGTTACTATTCTGTTACTATTCTGTTACTATTGTTTATTTATTCACAGATTTTATTAACACTTTTTTTCTATGCCTCTTCTTCAAATAGTATCGTGTATCCATCTTTCTTTTATCTGTCTTCATCATACATTTCAATCCTCCTTTATTTGTTGTAGTACATTTTTTTGAAATTTAATATATATGAAGCACATTTTTTTCCATCTACGACTGTTACTTTTGCTCTCTCTTCTGCTGTTAGTGTTGATTCATATACCTTTAATGCTTCCATATATTCAAGTTCTTTTTCATAGTCACTTAATTTTTTCACTGTATAATCTCTTGTTAGTCTTTCTTCCTGTGATATCTCTGTCCTTAATTCATCTTCACGCTTATTGCATTCCTTTTTAGATCCTATGAATACAATACTTTCTCCTTCTATTGAATCAAATTCTATGACACAGTATTTCTTTTCATATTCCAATTCTTTTTTTGATAGATTTAATATCTTATCCTCTATAGATTCAATGACATAGTCAGGAGCTTTCCTTGCTCCACTTTCCCATGATTCTATTGTCCTTTTTGACATCTTCATGATGTCTGCTAAATCCTGTCTGCTTAATCCTTTAATCTCTCTAATTTCCTTTAATTTCATCGTTCTACTTCCTCCTTTATTTTACAACTGACTTAGGTATCCAAGTCTTCCAACCTTTTGTTGAACCGTCTACATGTCCTGTGCTTAACACTACATTGATTGCTTTTTCTGTTTCTTTAATTTCTTCCTGAATATAAACTGTAATGTATCCACCATCTCTGTTAATTAAATCTATGTCACCCTCCTTCATTTATTTGTACCTCCTATCTATCTTGTAATTATATTATATACATCATTGTAGTATACTACAATGATGTATATTAACAATTATTTATATTTGTCTTGATTATTTTTAACATAATAATACGCACTGCTGCTCCTTACGTTTTTTTCGATATTTTCCCCTTATTTTATTGTATTGGGGTAAAAAAAATAAGAGGAAGCAGACGCTCCCTCTTATCAAATTCTTACCTTATATATTTAGCTTTAACCCAGTTATCATTTTTCTTTCTGTGAGCCATCAGATAGCCATTGATAAAGCGATACATGTCTGCATTGCATGTTGTCCCTTTAGTAATGCTTCCGACTTTTTCACCTTTTACGTTGAATGTGTTTATTTTTCTGGTTGAATATTTCTTTATCCCACTATCGAATGCATTTAAGATTCCTATTACAATTGCCTGCGCCATTTTCTTTGCATTATAAAGATTTGCATCGTCCTTATCATCAACAAAGCAGCATTCAACTAAAAGTGCTTTCTTTCGTGCTGGTGCTGTGCGATTTAATACGTAAAGGTCATTTCTTGTCTTTACGCCTCTGTTTGTAAATCCCAGTTTGGCAATCTCCTTGCAAATATTCTCAGCAGCTTTGTATGAATCACTTGATTTGTCATACACATAAACTTCTGTCCCGGTATTTTTACCGTTTCCGTTTCTGTCATTTGCTCCGCTGTTAAAATGAATTGAAATATCTATGTCAACGATATGCTCATTGCATTTTCTTCCAATCTTATTTAATACATCACTCTGAGATGTTCCATTGTTGCATGTGCAGTCGTACACTGTATGCCCTGCTGCTTTCAGATATTTAATAACATATCCTTTTACTTTTCTTGCCTGCGTTGATTCCTTAATTAATCCAACTGCTCCGCACGCTATTTTTTCATCCGGGTTATGCCCTGCATGTACATTTATCTTCATGTCTTATTCCTCACTTTCATCTATATGTATTTTGTCCTCTGTCTGACTTTTAATATTTTTTACTAAAGGTAGTAAAAACGATGGAATTGCCACTCCTATATCTACTATATTCTCAAGAATACTAATAAGTTCGTTGCAGGTAATCCAAATTGCAACAATGCAACTTACAAGGAATGTGAATGGAAGTGTTATTCCTGCTGTCTCGGATGCATATAAGATAAGCTGGTCAATGATTGCTCCGACGACTACTAAAAGCCACATTGATACCTTCTTTGCAATTCCCCTGAAGCTCTTGTACGAGCTTATTGTTCCGTCTTCTCTGTACTTTGCCGCCATTAATCCTGTAGTGTAGTCAATAATGTTGCAAATCACCATTAATAATGTTGGAATGTAAAGCACCCCTAGGAACGAGGACAATGTGCTTCCTGCTGCTGTGATAATTTCTTTAATGTGTTTCATGTTTTTTCTCCTTCTCAATGTTTTTTGATAATAAAAAAAGACCTTTCGGTCCTGCTCTGATTTGCCTCATGGGATTAGTCCAATTCTTCTAAATGATTTTCGGTTTCTATTTTTTTATCTGTTTCAATGTATTCTCTTTCTATGTCTATTGGGTCTATAGCGTCAGAATACTCTACTCCATCACGTTCAATGTAAAATCCTGCATCAGAATAAGTATGATCAAATTCTGTTTCATTTATAGTTACGACTTCTTTTATTAACATATTCACGCCTCACTTTCTACATAATCACTAAGCGGTTTTATTTGGTTGGCATATTTACCCCAACTATTTGCACTTTTATATTGCTTAACTAATTTATCAGGAACATATATATATCCATTTCCTGATGCTATTTTTGTACCGGATAATGAATCATCAGTACCTGAACGATACATCACACACACCTTTGTATCATTTTTAATTATTAAAGTTTCAAGATTTGAACAATTTTGGAATGCAAGCACATCCATGCTTTCTATTTTTTGAAAAATTATTTTGCTTAATGATGTACAAAGTAAAAAAGACTGTTTATTAACTTCTACACATTCTGGTAAATTTACATTTTTTAAATTATTACATCTTTCAAATGCATTATTTTTTACTTCTATACATTTAGGTGCATCTACTGTTTCTAAAGCAGAACAATATTGAAATGTGTATGAGTTTATTTCAGCACATTCTGGCAATGTTATTACTGACAATGATTTACAACTTAGAAATACTGTGTTTTCCAATGTAATACATTTAGGCAGTTCAATTTTCTTTAATGATGTGCATCCTTTGAATGCCCCACTACCAACATTTATACATTCTGGCAACTCTATGCTCTCTAATGATTTACACGATGCAAATGTCCAAGCTTCCAATTCTATACATTTTGCTATATTCACATTACTTAAAGCTGTGCAATCTTCAAATGCAGACATTCCAACATTTATACATTCCGGCACTTCCACATTTAACAAAGATTTGCATCCAATAAACACATTATTTTTAATCGTGGTAACTTTTAGTGCATTAAACTGCTTTAATTTTTCACAATTATAAAATGCATAAGGACCAACATTTATACATTCTGGTAAATTTACATTCTCTAATGCAGTACAATTATAAAATGCATTATTACCAACATTTATACATTTTGGCAAATTCACTTTTATAAGTTCAAAACAATTAGCCAATAAATATTCTTTAGTATTTATAATATTTTCATCTTCAAACTCCTGTATATTTCCTGAAATTAATTCAGAAATACTTTTATCATTATCATTTTTTAAGTATGTGATAAGATTGTAGTTTATTTTTTTTAACTTTTCTGAAATGTCCTTTCCTGTATTATCTAGTAGCATTTTTTTTAAAATCATTTTTATTCCTCGCTTTCCACATACTCACTTAAAGGTTTAATCTGACTTGCGTATACAGACCAATTAGTTGCTGTTTTGTACTGTTCTATTAATTTATCAGGAACATATATATATCCATTTCCTGATGCTATTAGAGTTCCCTGAAATGCACTTGTATCCGCTAACACACACATTGTTTCTGTATTTGATATTTTCACACATTCCAATGCTGTACAATTATAAAATGCAGAAGATTCTATTTTTTCAACAAAATTTAAGTCTATTTTTTTGAAATTACAATATTGAAATGCACTACCTTTAATTATCGTACATTTAGGAATATTAACATTTTGCAATTTTTCACAATTATAAAATGCATAAGGACCAACATTTATACATTCTGACAAATTTACATTCTCTAATGCTGTACAATTATAAAATGCCTTAATACCAACATTTATACATTTTGGCAAATCTATTGCCATAAGAGATTCTCTCTCATATAACCCATAATCTCTAACTTTAGTTATTTCAGTTGATAATAATGTTCCTATTTTTCTATCTTCTAAATACGCATAATAAGGATTATTGCTTGCTATATAGTCTCCCATAGAATTATTTATTTCTTCTAAACTACTAACAATTTCCTGACCTGTTTCATCTAATAACGGAAATTTTGTTATTCTATCCATATATTACACCTCACTCTCATCACGCTGTATTATACATAATGCTCCATCTTCTACAGTAAAAATGGCATTCTTGCTTCCTGTTCCTGTGATTTCTTCCAATATTTCATTGCCTTGCTTTTCAATTGCCTGAGCCTGCGCTTGCGCAGTCTTATTAATTGCCTCAATCTGACTTGTAGCTGTCTTATTAATGTCTGCAATCTTTCCTTGTGCCGTTTCAGTAATTCCTCTTATCTGTGCTCTTCCTGCTGCATTAACTGCATTAGTACCTGATGCTATGTTCTGATTAGTTACATTATTAATGTTGCTAATCCGCGCAGATGCTGTATTATTAATATCTTCAATCTTTGCATTCGTGACATTAGCTATGTCACCCATTTTCGCTATTACAAGAGAATCTATGTCTTTGTTCTTTGCTTCAACAAGTGCATTAATATCGCCCATTTTTGCATTTGTGATATTGTCTATCTGCTTTAAGCATTCTTTCGCCTGCTCAACGTATTTTTTGTTTGATGCTATTTTTTCGTCTGAATTTGCTGCTATATCTTTAGCTTCTGTCATTAATTGAATGATTCGTGTATACACATCAATACTGACATTGTCTGATGCATTCTGCACAGGAACGCCCTTCTTGACTTCCTGACGAACGATTGAACTTGTCAGTCTTTGTCCTGCTGCATTTATTCCAAATACGCCCACGTACACTTCGCAGTTTTTTTCAAAAATTTCTGCCGGAAGTTGTACCGGTGCAACTTTATCGTTTTCGATAAGAATATTGACCGCCTTGTCTCTGTCATATGCTCCGACGTATACTGTTGCTGTCTTTATCATATCCGCCCACTCATCAGAGAATTCAAACTGTATTCCTTCAATAGCTACTGTTCCGCTATACAGCTCATGGCGATTTATTATTTTTGCCTTTTGATTCAATACTTGTATCTTAATATCCATGTTCTTCCTCCTCTCTATTCGCTGAAGCTGAAATTAAATGGAATCTGTAACTTGTCGCCTGCTTTGAATGTATAGTCTTCGTTTCCTGACATTTTTAGATTTCCATTCGTATCAATTGCTAATGAGCAGTTAAGTGGCTTTCTGTAGAATTGGCCGTCTGTAGTCTTATCATATGCACGGAATGAGCCTACATATCGCGGTGAGTCTAATATTAATTCTTTTGTTGATGAATGTTTGAATTTAAGCAGTTGATACCAATTCTCAACCGTTCCGTATGTATTCCATGCTGTCTGAAATTCTGCTAAGTTACTCTGAGTCAAATTGATATTTAATGTTCCCATCACAGCATATGTTTTTCGTGCAATCTTTCTGCTGCTTATTCCTGCTAATGTAATGCCCGAGTTAACGCTTAAATTAAAATATCCGCCTACTGTATCATATACAGGCTGTGATACAAGCGTATATGAGCTTCCATTATATAAGAATTCATATATTTTTCCGGCTACAAGCATATCTGCGTCAATGGAATTGCTTCTGTAGATTACAGAAGCAATTCCAGTCTCATTGACATTCAATCTCACGTTGTCAGCCTTGTTACTATATTTAAATTCGACTTTAACTGTTGAGCCTTTTTTCTTGACGAATCCGGGGCAGTCAACTATTTTAGCGGCCACATCTGCTGCGGTGTTACAGACTGAATAAAATGATACGCATTTTTCTTCATCAGTTTTTTTGAATTTATCGTCGATTTTTTTCATGTTTCTGTTCGCGACTTCAATATCGTAGAATTCTGTTTCTTCCGGCTGTTCTAGTGCTAAATATTCTGTGTTATTCAATTCAATTCTCCTTCCTTAAGTTCTCTGTGACTATGTTCTTTTAATTGAGCATATGTTTTTTGTTTCAACATCTGATGCGTGTTCCACATCACATCTGCATCTATCAGCATATCAAGTGGGACTATGTCCTCTAATATGTTCTTAACATAGTCAATCATCTTCTTTTGAATTAATGCGACTCTAACTTTTACCGTCGAATTGGATATACTTACGTCAACCATTCCTGATCCAACTATCTGCTCTAACCTTCGCTTTAATGTTGAAATCGTGTAAGGTGTCTGTTCATTCTCCATTCCCAGTATTCTGAATCTTTTTTCTTCAACTGTATCGTTGTCTTGTCCTTTTAGCCCCATTTCTTTTTCAGTGATTCTGCACATATTAATATCCATACTACTTATCTGCATATTCTGTTCTGCTTCGTCAATCTGCTGCTCTAATTCCGATTCCTGTAAGTCATTAACTGCATACAGTTCTCTAATCTCATTAATTCCTAGTATTCTTTCATTATTATCCATTAGTCAACTCTCCCATCACCGGAATTTTTGAATATGTGATTTCAATGTTTTTAGCACTTCCGTTAACAGTCGCGCTGGCGCAGTCAATCACTCCCTGAACAGATAAGACAGCATATTCTATCTGTGAGACTCTCACTATGCATTTCTTGTTTTTGCTCCATAATTTTCTTAATGTCAGCAAATATTCTTCTATCTTAGCCTTAATCGAATCCTTAACGCCTTCCCATGTATATTCTGTATCTAAGTCTACTTTGACTGCTACATTGATGTTCATATTAGTCGGTGTCATAACTACAACAGAATGGCCAATAGGTGCTATTCCATCGCCTTCTCCTGTCGATGTAGTAGGGTCGATATAATTCTGTAATGATGTGACTTTGTCGCTGTTTAATGCCTTATATTCTGAATCAACTGCATATACATTGATTGTTTTTCCGTCTGTGGTCCTAAATGGAATACAGTCGGCCACTCCGCCATAAGCATCATTGTATTTTGATATATATTCCTTATACGCTGCCTTGTTTCCAGCGAATGGCTGTATGTTGTATCTTAATTCCTTGAATCTTTGCTTATATGCTTCTATATCCTCAATATTTGTACCGTATTTAATGACTTTGAGAATAACTCCACCTTTCCAGTCTTCCACATAGTCTATCGGCTCTATATCGCCAATGTTCGTGTTTGGTTCTGTTCCGGCTGTATCACATTCAGCTATGTATTCATATCCTGAATCGTCATATACGCTTATGACTGTGTAGTCGTAGTCACCGCAGTTAAATCTTGTCCCACTCTCAATATCCTGTCCAAATTTGCAAAGCACCTGCGCTGGTTTTGCTGAAATTCTTATAACTCCTCTGTCTGTTGCAAATTGTTCAAAGAACTCTTCTTCCATTTCTGTTATGCTAAGATTGTCATAAAGTCTTGAAAGGTCTGCATATGTCTTTTCCAGCGTCAACGCTATCTTCGAACACGCTTCGTACATGAGACTTCCTTCAGATGTATCTACATCTGTCACTTGCTCCAGCATTTCATTTAATATGTTTTCAAATGTCTTTTCCTCATACATTCAAATTTACTCCTTCTATATTTCCTAAATCAGTTATCACGCGGAAGTAACAGAATAGACTTTCGCCGTCTGTATCGGCGTCAAATTCTTCAATTCCTATGATGTGCTCGTTAACTGTCAGACATTCCTCAATCATTTCTTTCGCGGTAATTCTGATATAGTCAATGTCGTTACAACTTCCAATCAGATTCTCTAATTCGTGGCCAAAATTCCAGGAATGATGCTCATATCTGTATCTGTCTGTTACTAATACGTTCCATATCCACACCTTCAGGGCTTCAATTCCGTATACCTTCTTCCCTGTTAGTTGGCCTGTTTCGAAGTCTATTCCATATTCAACCGGAATGCTCTGTTCTTCCTGATCCTGTTCTTCGTCAACTTCTTCCTCTTCAATGTCATATGGAAACATATCATCCCACCTTTCCTATGACGATGTATTCATCATCGATTCTACTACATATCAATATGTCGTCTTTTTTAATCTCTCCCACGTGCTTGCACACGCTAAAAAAATCTGTGTCGAGCTTTAAATCTCCAATTTGAATCTCTGTGTTTGAAACCGCCTGGGCATAGCACAGTCCCTTTTCGTTTCCTCTTTTTGCTTCTGTTCTTATTCTATTTATTATTTTTTCGTAGGATGTCATATGCTTTCCCTCGTTTTCTTGAATTCTATGTTTAACTGCATTTTATGAATTCCATTCTCAAACGTATGAGAATCGGATGTGATATAGTAAGTACCGCTCAATCCTGTAGCCTTATTCTTAATCTTAATGCTACGTCCTGCGATTGCTCTTATATCTCCTAATGCAGTAATTGTCGCTTCTTTTGTTGTTCCTTTATACAGCTTTTCTGCTGCCTTTTTTGCATTTACGCCTTTTTCTTTCGTATATGTCTCTTGATACAGTCCGTATTTATTAATTGATTGATTATTCTTAATAATTCCTATCTTTTTTCCTTTTTCGTTATAAATAGCAACCTGATTAACCATCTCGTCTGAGTTCTCGTTATATTCTGCATTTTCAATGTTGCCCACCTCGAGGACTACTCCTGAAGGTTGCCATTTTTCCACAACAGATAATTTTGTGCCTTCCATTATCGGCATATAGTATTTGTTGCCTTTTATTGACGCCTTATTATAGGCTTTAACTATAACATTGTAGGCTTCCTCACTATCTGCAAGCAGCTTTTTGATGTGAATTTTTGTTTGAGTAATTTTCTTTGTTTTTATACCAAAATACTTGCATATCTTGTCTGTTATCTTTTCTGCATTAGTGTTTTTGAATGTTCCTGTGTATTTGTCGCGAATTAAATAATGCATGAAGTCCTTAGAATCAACTGTTACATCTCCAAGCTCTGTGCTCTTACTTCTTCCTGTTACTATTCCAACGAATAGTCTTTTGCCCTCGTAAAACGATATAATATCGCCTAACACTAGAGTTGGGCTCTTAAATGCTGAATCTGTGGGATTATTAGCAATGTTGAACGACAATTCTCTTGATACCTGCTCACTACTTCCGCTCCATGTTACGCTTGTTGTATATTTAGATATGTCAACTGAATTCTGTTTTATCTTCATACCTTAATCACCAACTTTTTTCCTTTTTTCAGCTTTGAGTTGACTTTCAACTTGTTAGCTTTTGCAATCTTGGCCGCATTCGATGTGCTTCCTGTTGTTTTTCGTGCAATCTTATAGAAGTTATCGCCCGCTTTACACGTATACGTCTTAGTAGTAACTGTCTTTTCTGCTCTTTTTCCTTTTATTTTTCGCTCCTCTAAAAACGAAATCGTATACTTGACATCACCTGTTCCATCCTCTTCTGAATATGTGAATGACTGAATCACACATCTTAGTGATATTGAATGAGATATAGTCACTCTTAATGTATTCTTGTTGTTTTTTAATTCTCTGATTTTTTTGACCAATTCCCACGGATTTGTGTCATCAGTTTCCGAAAAGTTATACTTTTGCGCAGGAAAAAACGATGAGAATGTCAATGTTCTTAGCTTTTGATTGCCTTTAAGAAGAATCTCTCCTAATCCATATATATTAACCGTCTGATGGTCCTGTTCGTCCGTCACTTCATAAGACGGAGGTAAAACAGGCAAAGTGATTGCCTGTTTTCCACTGATTTTTCCTATTGTTATCATGTCCGCCTCCTTATGCCATGTTAACTGCTGCCTGTTCTAACTTTCTCGCTAAAGCATCTGCAATCTTATCAATATCGCTGTCATTGCGAACAATAATTTGTTCACACAATTTTTCAACAACAACTTTTACGTTCTTGCTTCCTGATTCTCTGGCCATCTGTAAGCTCTTATCATGTGGATATACGCGTGTACCTTGTGGAAGGTCTACGATTTCTGCTCCTTTATCGTGAATCATTGCTGGTCCACCCATCCAGTTAGATGTTCCTTTATAAAGCATCGGGATTTGTGGAATGTCAATTTTGAATTTTTTTCCGCCTAGCTTTGGCACCCAATCAGGTATTTCAATTCCTATCTTATTAACGCCTTCTATTGCTCCGTTAATAAGTCCAATGACGCCGTTAAGTGGCATTTTTGCAAGGCTGACTAATGACTTGAAGATTCCGCCGAATATGTCTTTAACTCCATTCCATGCTTTTTTCCAATTACCTGTGAATACACCTGTGATGAAGTCCACGATTCCGCCTAATGCGGTCATGACTCCGCTAGCCACATTCCCGATGGAACCTATAAACGAACTAAACAGTCCAACTGCTGCTCCCATGATTGCCGCTAATTTCAACTTGAAAACTGTTCCAAATATGTCTCCAATCTTGCTAACAACCGGCTTAACGATAGTCCATAGTTGTTTAACCTTTGAGCCGAATTCTGTCAATTTGCTTTTTGCTGTCTTAGCAAATGAGCCAATGTCTAATCCACAGCGTTTGAATATCGAATTTATCCAATTTCCCAATTTTTTAGCCGCTGCTGATACCTTGTCCCAATTCTTATATAGCAGAATTCCTGCTGTGACTAATGCTCCAATGGTGATGATTGCAATACCAACCGGCGATGTTATTAGTCCCATCATTCCGCCCATACTAGATAGCTTTTTACCAAAACTTCCTATTTTCACAATCGCATATCCTACCTTGCTAGTAAGTCCGCCAACCACTATCATAGCCGGGCCAACTGCTGCTACTATTCCAGCCACTTTAATGATTGTATTCTGCTGACTATCTGATAAGCTGTTGAATTTATTAGCCGCTTCCTGTAGATATCCTGTTACCTTTTTGACTGTCGGTGTCAACTTGTTTCCAAAATTACTCGCAATGCTTTCAACTGTTGATTTTAAAACCGTTAATGATCCTAATAGGTTATTATTCGCCACATTGTACATCTTTTTTGCAGCACCTTTTGAGTTGTCAATTGACTTGCTCAACTTGTTAAAATCCTTATCTGAACTGTTAACGATAGCGAGTAAGCCTGACATTCCAGTCTTGCCTGCTAACATTGCTGCATATTGAGCTTTTTGGCTCTTAGTAAGTCCGTTGAATGCTCCTCTCGTCTCGCTCATGACCTGTCGCAACGGCTTCATTTTTCCATTTGCATCCGTCATTGATATTCCCAAGTCTTCCATCGCCTTCGATGATTCCTTAGTTGGCTTAGCCATTCTAGTAAACCATGAATTAAGTGACGTACCTGCCTGTGATGCCTTGATTCCATTATTGGCCATAAGTCCTAATGCTGTAGCTGTATCTGCTGCTGAATATCCTAATGAGCCTGCCGATGGAGCTACATATTTGAAGGATTCTCCGAGCATTGATACATTCGTATTCGACTTATTTGCTGTTTGAGCCAATATATCAACGAATTTGTTCGTATCTTTTGCTTTCATTCCAAACGCCATCAATGCGTCTGTTACAATATCGGATGTCGTCGCCAAGTCCTCGCCTGTGGCTCCTGCTAAATACATGACGCCTTCAATTCCATCCATCATCTGCCCGGCGTTCCATCCTGCCATAGCCATGTATGAGAATGCATCCGCTGATTCTGAAGCAGAGAATTTTGTTTTAGCACCCATCTCTTGTGCTTTCTTCGTTAATGCGTCCATGTCGTCGCCTGTAGCTCCTGATATGGATTGAACCTTGCTCATTCCTTTTTCGAAGTTGGCGGCGGTAGAGACTGCTGCAATTCCTGCGCCTACAATTGGTGTAGTTATCGTGGCCGTATATTTTTTTCCTGCGTTTTCGATATTATTGCCGAATCTGCTTATCTGTCTTCCTGCCTTCATCATTTCTGATGATTGTCTTTGAATCTTTCCGATGGCACTATCCATTGGGGCTGTAAATTTATCAACGAATCTTAAAGTAGCATCAATGATTCTATTCGACATTGCTATCCGCCTCCTTTCTGCTGTCTTCTAACTCCATCATGAGCATTTGCTTTACTACAATTCTCTGACCATATCCCATGTTGTAATATCGTTCAGGCTCCCAATGATGCAGACGAAAAAGGAGATATACAATGTATACCTCCTCGTTCGTCCTTATTAGTTTTTTAAGTCATCTTCGTTATCTTCTGAAACTCCTGAGAGTTCCATAATTGCATCGGATATTGCTGTCACTTCTGAGCCAAACAGCACTTCTGCCAATTCTTTTGGACTTGATGCGTTAAAGTGATTCAATAAGTCCTTGTCAGTCATTGAAGGCTCAACAACGCCTTCAACAATCGACATCAGTTTTGCATCAAAGGTTCTTTCAATTTGGAAGTTTCCCTTAGTTGAATACTGCATCGCCATTAATTCATTAAGCTTACGTTGAGGAATTTCTCTGACGGTAATCTCAACCGGTTCTGTTTCTCCTATTAACTGTGCTAATCTTTTTGATTTGAATGTTCTTCTTTTTAACTCATAAGCCTTACTGCAGTCTGCCTTAACTAATTTTTCTACAAGATTCATTTATTTTTTCCTCCTACTTAAATGGAATTGCTTCGAGAACTTCAAAACTCTCGAATGTAAATGGAATGGATTCTTCTCCATTTTTCTTGACTTCCCAATTCGCCAATGTTAATTCATCAAAAACAACTCCTGTTAATTTGATTTTTTCAGCGCCAAATGCATCCGGGTCTTTTAAACTCGTGATGATTTCAGACACAGGCGTTTTTCCTGCTTTAATCGCATCACCTAATTTAAGAATGAAATAAGATGAAACCTTATTCATTTTCAATGTTCCTTTTCCGGCAACTCCTGTGACCTTATATCCTTTAGATAGTCGTTTAATCATGTTAACTTCTGTCTTATCTAAAGACATTTTAGCTTCAAGGCCTGTTGTTTCTGCTAAATACTGTGAATCACACCACACCTCGCCATATGTGCCGTTAATGACGTTTCTCGCTTCATATGCGTTCATTTTTTATGTTCTCCTTCCTAGATTGCTATTGATATTGTGATATCTTCAATTGCATCGTAAATCTGTATCTGTGCTGTGATGAATACGTGTTCATCCGTATCAGCTTTCTTGATGTCAATATCCGTGCAATCTTCTAATTCTTTTTCTTCTCCACCATCAATCTTGACTTTTCCGCCTTTTGCTGCTAAATAATTTCTGTTTGCTTCAACATCAATGTCGACTGAATAGCTTCCAAGAACGTTCTCGCGTTTTAATGTGTCGAAATATCCCATGATAGCACTTACGAGTAAGCCTTTGTTATCGTAAGAGTTTTCAAATTTACCTAAGTAAGTATCTTCTGCAGTTTTTTTGATATCTTCGTATATCATGTCGATTGTGTCAACAATCTTAATTTTTTTAAACTTACTGCCCTTCGTGGATGTTGTAGTCTTTAATGATGTGACTGCTCTTCCAGTCTTAACCTTTTCGCCATCCCACCACACGATAAATTCGCCGTTATTAACGGCCGTATCCATCTCTGCTCTTGTTAACTTAGTACAGTCTGTCAACTCGCTAAGCGGTGCATATGTGCATGAGATTCTAAGCGGTGTTCCTGCTATGATTCCGGCAATTCTCGAACAGAACTGTTCTGTCGTGTATACTGTGTCTCCCTCTGTTACAGATGCAGTTGTATAGTTGATGATTCCTTCGTTATCTGCTGCTGTGTTTGGAAGAATAGCCTTAACCATTTTTCCGTTTTCTCTTAACTTTTTGATGAAGTTAACTACTTCATTGTTCTTCTTATCTGTCTCTACAGATGGTGCTACTAAGTAGTTGAATTTATTAATTTCAAAATAATTCAATGCCTTGCTGTAATCTGCTGCAGCTTCAGGGTCAATGAAATATACAACTACCTTTTTAGGCGCGTTTTCATAGCCTCTTAAGGCTAATTCAATCTGCTGCTTGTTTGCTGTAAGCATATTAGTTGGAATATCTGCTGCTGTGATATATTCCTTAGTCTGATTCTTGTATGTCTTGTCTTTAAGAATCATTCCGATGATTCCTCTATCACCTCTTGTTACTGCAGTTGACGCAGTCTCAGTAAATGATATTGATACGTTGGGCATTCCCATGTTATAGTCCTCCTAATTCTAATTTTTGCATCTTTTTGTTTGTTTCTTTTGATGTAATCGTGTCTGTGTATTTAAGCTCAATCTCTATCTGTAAGATGTTGCTATCTTTCCCGGTCCAATTG
The DNA here is from genome assembly GCF_003461285.1 of Eubacterium sp. AF17-7. Classification (NCBI taxonomy): domain Bacteria; kingdom Bacillati; phylum Bacillota; class Clostridia; order Eubacteriales; family Eubacteriaceae; genus Eubacterium; species Eubacterium sp. AF17-7. The sequence goes on from NZ_QTWU01000013.1 coordinate 56,330, forward strand.
TAGTCCTTGTCTTCTACATTTAGCCATCTGTCTCCAACTTCTAACTTGCCTTGTATTTTTTCATTCAATACATCCCATATTTGAAGTGCTTCAAGCTCGTTTGGAGCATCTTGAAGATATGTGATGAAGATAGTGACCGTGTGGTCAACATATATCTTGTTTTTCTGACTTGAAGTCCCATACATTTCAACAAAAAAGCAAGGTCTGATGTGACCTTGCGTTACTTCTTTTCCATATATTCTAATTTGAGGAAATGTATTTTTAAGCAATTCATTGATTGCTTTTTTAATGTCTACGTTTTTAACAATCATATCAAACCTGCCTCCCTTAATATCTCGTCACGCATTTCTTCAAGTGATTGTGGCAGCCTCTCCTTGTATTCATCTTTAGTGCGCTGGATCATGTGATAGCCTGACTTATATCCTACCTTTACTGCCTTTCCTTTTTCACCTGCGTACACATCATGACCATGCTCTATCAGATGGAAGTGAGCATTGCCTTTATTTTCGGCCATAAAATTAACTTCCATGTTCTCGCGATATCCTATCGCCTTACTTACTCTATAGCCGCTTGTAAGATTCCCTGTCCTTACTCTAACTAACTTGTTAGTATTCTCTTTTGCAAGTTTCTTAAATTTTCGGCCCTCTTTTTCGAGCGTTTTTTCTGCCTTGTTTGGATAGTAGTCAATTGCCTTTTTCAAGTCTTCGGATATTTCCCCAAATCCTGCTATTGTAAAATCATCCATTTTTATCACTCTTTCTCACTTTTTCTATGCATTGAATTTCAAATTGGATGTGTTCATTCTTAATATCAATGCAAGATTTGACCTCATATCGCTTTCCCCGATGTTCAATCACCATATCCTGTTCCACCGGTTTTTTTGAAAATCTCACATATACAAAGTGGGTGATTTCAGGCTCGATTTTCTTAGCATCATAATACTTGTTTCCACGAACATCTATCACTTCTGCATAAGGATTTCTGACATTCTTAAATTCTTGAACAGTCTGACCTAATTCATTAACTTTTTCCACACGTTCAAGGATTTTGACCTTGTCTTTAAGTCGTCCAGGATTAAATTTCACGCCATCACCTGCTTTCTAAATCAAATTAATTCTATGTCTTGATAGAATTGTATCTACAGTATTGTTAACTGTATTTTTATCAATTTGAAGTGCTCGATTATCATAGAAATCTTGACATAGTGACAGATAAGCGATTGTCAAATCATCCTTGTCTTCTATCTGTTCTGTGCTAAGTCCTGTCTCTTCTTGTATGTACGAAAAAGCAGATTCCTTGACAAGATTAATGAGTTCCTGCTCTGATTCATCCAAATCCTCATAGTTATCTAACTTCAAAAAAGAAGTGATGTTATTATTTGTCAGTTCCGGAATCTTCATCTTTCTTTTTCCTTCCTTTTTTCTGTTGCACCGGTGCAACTTCACCCGGTTCCGGTGTTGTTGTCTCCGGTTCTGGTGTTGTTGTCTCCGGTTCTGGTTCTTTTTCAACTGGAATAACGAAGCCTGCTTCTACGAGGTCTTTAAGAACAGCTTCATCACTAATCTCTCTGACCTCGTTAGCAGTCATGCTTAAGACTCCAGTAAAAGATGTTAATGCTTTTACTTTCATTTAGCCCTCCTTATGCTTCTTTCATCTGTAAAGCTGCAATCTTCTTTCCGTCTGTGATAGCTGCATCATATTCTCCGAATGCCATCACTCCAAGCATGTTCTTAGTTGCAAATTTTTCTCTTAATACTGTTAATTCAATGCTTGTAGTAGCTTTGATAGTGTATCCAGTTGGTTCTGCGAATATGATAGCCTTTTTACCTGCTGCCATTGTTGGCATTGAATCGGATTCGCGGACAGGTCTTCCTAAAATCTTGTATTCGTCTTCTTTGAAGTAAGGCTGGCCGTTTGCATCTTTCAATTTGCAAATCGCTGTATATGTTGCCGGATTCATAATCCACTCTGCCTTATCTCTATATCTCTGCTTTAATGAATGCTTAACGCTAATAAGTTCATCATAAGTGATTGCTGTTGAAGCTGCTGTTTTTACAACTTTTGTTGTGCTGATAATTCCTTTAATCTTAGTAGTTCCAGCCGTAAATTCTTCTTCAAGTTTCTCCGCCATCGCTTCTGCTACTCTCTGAATAATGAAGTCTAGCACGTTGATGTCTGTGTTAGCTATCAACTTCTTAGATACGAGTGCTAATGCTCCAACAACATATCCATTCAAATCGATAGTTGTGAATTTACCAACATTATCGACTAATTCTGTTCCTTCATCTACATAATCAGCCTTAACAGCGTTTGTGTCATCTTCTGAATAAACCGGAACACTTAACTTTCCATTTGTGTTTATGACATCACAAATGGTCATGTAAGGAACCATGTCTTTTACAGCTTTGATGATTCTGTTTGCTATGTGGGTTGGAACGATTGAGCCATTGTTTCCCTGTGTCAACTGAATTTCTCCAGCTCGTTCTTCAACAGGCTGTCCTTTTACAAACGCAATGAACGCTCTTTCTTCTGCTTCTTCCTGTGCTCTCTGTTCTTCTTCCTGTGTTTTTTTCTGTTTTTCAGGAGTAATTACTTTTAGTGATAAGTCTCTTGCTCTCTGCTCTGCTGCAATAGTCGCATCAATGCTCTTGATTTTCTTTTCAAGTTCATCGAATTTTGATTTTTCATCTTCGTCCATCGCTCTTTTTTCTGCTTTAGCTTCATCTACAATCTTCTGCATCTCTGCAACATATTCTGCTCTCTGTTCTGCTAATTCTTTGAGATTTTCGGCTCTGAATTCTGCAACTTTTTTTCTTACGTTTTCTTTCATTAATGTTTTCTTTCTCATGCTATTCTCCTTTTAATTCTTTAATTTTTTCTTCATATTCTGAATAATCTACAGTTTTTTGAGGTGTTTCAACCGTTACATCTGCTTCAAAAGAACGTTCTTCAATGATGATTTCTTCCTCAGCTCTCTGTTCAACAAGCGTCCCTGTGTAGCAAGGATTTTTTCGTTTATCAATCAAAGAAACTTCAAATAATTCCATCTCTTGAACATGTCTACGTGGAATATCGTCGGCTCTTTCCTCTATCTCGTCTTTAGTGATGTATGCTCCCCAAGACCATCCGACGAATTCTTTGTTTTTAGCTTTTTCAATCATATCTTTATCTGATATGATTGCTTCCGCTCTAAGTCCAATTGAATCCTCTTTTAATTCAAGAGTTCCATCTTTTGTGTGAGCATAATCTTTTTTATAGTGATTTAGTCTTAGAGCTATATCCTGTGCACGCTCAATCGCACGTCTGAATACGCCTTCTTCTACCTGCTCAACCACTTTACCTCGTGGTGTGATAATCGGTCTGCTGTCTCTGCATACCGTGTTAACATATCCACTAATCTTCATCGTGTTGTCTGCCCTGATTTCTATTTTCATCTATATTTTGACCTCCTTTCTTTCCCAAATCCTGATGTGAATCTGTGTTTGGCGTGTATATTTCCTTAGTTCTCGGATTATAGAGAACACTATTAAGTCCTAGCTCTAACCATTCAATTCCAAGTGGCTCCATGTTCTCCATGTTTCTGATTTCATCAATCTGCAAGAAGTGACCTTTTAGCGCTTTTTCATACGCGTCATATCTATCTTTTATTGATGCTCTATTAATCTCCTTTGTGTCGAAAGCAAAATAATAAGACCCCTTCTCTGATTCGAGTAGTAGGTCTCTATTTAGTGATGCCTCTATATCTTTGAACAATGGAGCAAGCCCAAATTTAATTGTATTGTCAACTTCAATACTGCTTGCAGTTCCGTTAAGCAGGCCCGGAGTAATTCCAAATAACTTCGTTATTTCTTTTGAATTTGTCTCCTTATTTTCATTCAACTGCATCTCTACAGATGTATTGGCGCTTTCTTTGAACGTAACGCCATCATTTAATATGACGACGTTTTCAGAATTATTTCCATACAGTTTTCTAAAGCCATTTTTTAAATAATTAATCGCTTCCTGACTTAATTTCTTCGCTGATTGCAAGAATCCTTTCTTGTTTCCACCTTTTTTGACTAACGTATTCTCAAAAAGCATTGAATTATAAGCAATTGCAAGTTGTAGTTGATTTTCAGCAACAATTGACTGTGACTCACAGCCATCTTTGCTTTTTTTCAATATCTTAAGAAAATTATGCGGATAATATCTTACTCCATCCACATATACATCATAGTCTTTGAAGATTGGATCCGTGTTTTTAAGCAAACTGATGTGGTCCTGACTAACATAGTGGATTGAACGTATATCTGTACCAACCTTGTTGATATATGCATATCCACCTCTGTCCATGTAGTAATCTTCAATCATCGCTTTCCAAAACTGTGTTGCTGTAAGCGTGTCTCCTGTATCGACATTGAGCAGCCTTACTCTGTTGTCGTCCTTAATAATTTCTGTTTTATCGTTTTCTTTTTTGTATAGCCTGATTGGAAGGCTTGAAACAATGTTAGCAATCAGATTGATTGAACCTGATACAGTCGTTATTTCAAGGGCCATTTCCTTGCTTATTTCATCTTTTCCCAATAATGACTGTATTAAGTCGCTTACTGCTGCTTCCTGTGTTTCTGCTCTTGTCTCCTGTTTTTTCTTCCAAAATTTCATGTTGTCTCCTTTTTTAACAAATCTGTATAGTAAAGTCATATTCACCCTGCTCAATCTCTAACTGCAGCATATACAGCGCATTAATTAATGCTACTACCATGTCGACCTTGCCGGATGAACGTTTTTTGTTAACATATTTATTTAAATTCGTATCTTCTGTACATCTTGCATTTGAGAAGTTGTTTTCAAGCAAGTTATATACAGCATTCATATATTTGAATTTTTGTGACAGAATTAATTCTTTTAGCCACTTTGTCGGTCTATGCAAAACCGAACTGTGCTGTTTAATTTCGACGCATTCATAGCCTTTTGTTTCAAATTTGTTGATGGAAGATATCGCATTATATCTGTCATATCCAATCTGGACTATTGATACATTGTATTTTTTCTCTAACGTCAAAATCAGCTTCTCAACTTCTGAATAATCAATAACTTCTTCACCACAGGCTATGACTTCGCCGTTTTCAATTAATCTTTCATAGTCAACTCCTTCTTTTTCGGATTTGAAATCTTTTCTGTCTGCCGGAATGAATCCCCATATCTTAGCGTATATGATTCCTTCATCTTCCGTTACCATTGCTACAGCCGTATTATCTTCAGTCTGCGACAAATCAAGACCTATCCACACCCTTCTACCGGACCACCAGCTCATGTCATCAGCAATTCTGCAAGGTTTAACCTTTAAAACATCAATATATCCTTCTGTTCCTAATCCCTTGTATTTGATGTTGTTGTGTTTGCATAAGTAGTTCTCTCTTTTGTTTGGATATTGAATCGCTAATGCTCTTTTTTTCTTGATATCGTCGAAAATGACCGTGTTCCACACGGCCACCGGATTACTCTGATATATAACTAAGTCTTCATCTTTCCATTTATCATCTTTTAGAAATTCATCGTCAGGCTCATAGAGCAGCGCAAAGTAGCGTTTATCCTCCATCAATCCGTCTAATGTCCTCTTAGCTACGTCAATCTCGTCTATCATGACATTGTTGTCATTTGGATATTGCGTGGAAATAATGATTCCAGTCTTGTTGAGCAGGGTTATCTGTGAAGAGCGCATTGCTTCAACCGGATATTCATCCATGTTTCCTGCTTCATCGGCTAAGAATGCATTAGCAAGCAATGCATCCATGTTGTCTTTAGAATATGCTAATGGCATATACTCATTTTCTGTTCTGTTATAGCGAATTTCGCTTCTTAATATCTTGAATTCATTGATTAACGCCGGACTTCCTTTTATTAACTTCTTCATGGCTTTTTTAAGTTCTGAAGATTTCAATAAATCAGGAGCCACCGAAAAGAATCTACTGTTCGGTGGCTCTGTTATCATTAAAATTATAAAAATAACCGCTGAATAGAATGTTTTGAAATTCTTTCTAGCGATTTCCAGCAATCCGGTTTGATAATATCTAATATCTAACCCTTCATCATTTTTTAATTTGGTACAAAAAATTGCTACAATTAAAAATGCTGCGTAGTATTCAATGCAATCTATCAACTGCATATGCAAGTCAGGATGTATGATAAGAGTTAGGATTTTCTCAACTCTCTCATATTCTTCATCATCTGTATATGCTTCATCATCTTTTCCGTCAACAATGTCTATCCACTTTTGAGCCTGAATTTTGACATATTTGGGAGCATACTTTCCGGCATCTTTAATGCACCACATAGCGTATGCATATGCTTTACTGCTTCTAATATCAGCCATATTTGTTCAACCCCTTTAGTGGGTCTGTTGATTCTTCATCGACCTTCTTAGGAATACTTCTAAGTGCTGATGCTATTGTCATGATATTTTCTTTTTCAATATTTAAGAGCATTATCCTCTTTGATTGAACCTGCTTATCAATATTAACCATGTTTTTTTGCATATCAAGTATCATTTTATAATAGGACTTGATGTCGTCGTTTTTTTCAAAATCTTCTTTACTTGATTCCAAGTCTAGCATTGACTTGAATACCTGCTCTCTTTTTTCTTCAAAGTCTTTACATTCAGCTTGAAGTTGGCAATATCTGTTAATGATTGGCTCATAAAGTGCATCATTTTTCTCAATATTTTTTAATAATTTTGAGATTCTTCTGAACTCTTTGTGAGCAGCAGGATTTTCTTTAACTTCTTTTCTTTCTTTTAATTTCTCACCGGTTACTAATGCCTTTTCCGCCTCTTCTCGCTGTTTTAACTCAGCTTTAGTCCTGTGAGATTTGCCTTCATTTATTAATACAATATGTGGTTTTGGTGGTGTTGGCATCGTTCTCACCTCTTTTCGAAATCTGATGTGGGAATATTTTATATTTAAAGGGGGGCGGTCGGTGTAGCCGGCCTTTTATTTTTTGGAAGCTGCTATCCCCGGGGGTATGTTTGGCTCTGTTTTTGCCAAATTCACTTGATATTCCCTTGATATTTTATCTTTTTCGCAGTCTTCGTGATGTCTTTTACATACAGTAAGAATGTTCTCTAAATCAAACGCTCTATCCTTGTCCTCTTCAAGTGGGCAAATATGATGTGCTTCAAGTCCTTCTTGTGTGATTCTTCCTTCTTCCAAACAGATTCGACACAAAAATAAATCTCTTTCTTTTGCTTCTTTTGCTTTCAGCTTCCATCTGTATGTGCTTCTAATTGAATCCTTATCTGTATATTTTTTCTTTCGCTGTGGCTTTTTTCCGCAGTCAAATGTTCTTGCATGAATCTTTCCACAGTACTGGCAGCTTTTTAGCATGTTTAATTCCTTTCACAGACAAAAATGGCCCGGCTATTCGCCGAACCATTTTCTAGCTGTTCTTATATACTCATGTCAAAGGAGGTACTCAATCGATTTATCAAGATTGATATCTTAACATTATCACAGATAAAAGCTCCGAATCAATGACATTTACTCCTTTTTACTCCCTTTTACTCCGTTATTTGCATTTGCTAATTTAACTAATGCGTTTCCATGCAATCTATAGACTCTTTTTTTATACTTTTCTTCTTCATCATAGTAGTCTCTTCTTTTAGAAAAAAGTAGCTCACTTATCTCTCTCCAACTTAATCCGTCTATGTATCTAAGTCTAATGATCATTCGTTCGTCAGGATATTCTAACCACTCAACTATTTCTTTTTCTATTTCTTTTCTTTTTATTTTTTCCTGCTGAAGAAGTTGAGCAAGATTGTTTTCGATGTCTGTTTTGTATGCAATCTGTGTGGCCATTTTATCATATTCACTGCTGCTTGAACGTGGCATTCCATCGCTGTTCTTAGATGATATTCCTAATATCTTAATCTCCATCATCTCTAGTCTTTCCTGCTCGCATTCAATTTCTTCTCTTAATCTCTTATAGTCTTTCAACTGCTGCTTGTCCATATCTTCTTCTCCTTCTCCTAATTTGGAAACATTCCATCTAAATGATATTTTTTTATATTTTTAAAACTTTCAACCTCTCTTTCTGTTCGGTTTATGCTCTTGTCGATTTGGTGCATAGTCTCTACGACGAATTTTTGTATTGTTATATCTTTGTGAATTTGAAGTTTCAAATATTTTAAAACATTAGGATTAATATTAATTCCTGTCTGATACTTTAACAAAAAATTTGGCATCGTAATTTGCAGAACATTAAACAAGTATTCGCCGTCAATTTTTGTCGGTATAATTACAGCAAATTTATTGTCAACTATTCCTTCTTCTTGCATCAATTCTAGTTGTCCGCGTGTTGCACTAACTTGAATCAATGTACATCCTGCCGGATATATCTTTCCTTTCTTGCTTCTTTCAACGTTTGCTACGTCTGTCAGATTAACTTCTTTTTGATTTATCAACTCATTCTGTACTAAATCTATTGCTTTCCATATATCCATCATCATTAAAGATTCGTCTTCGTTTTTTTCTTTCAGCTGTTCCATCAATTCCCATTTGTGCTGTTCATATTCTGCCGGCCCTACTAATTCTTTTAACATTTCACAAATTTCTTTAGAGCTTTTCTTAATTTCTCTCTCAATTTCATTAAGTTTTTTGATTTGATTTCCTAAATCAATTGGCGGTTCTGCCTCTGCTGTATCAACATATCTCGGAATATTTAAGTTATAATCATTCATTTGAATTTCTTCAAGTGTAATTACATTTGAAAATTTATCAATGTTTTTTCGCTCTTTGTATGCATTGACAATTTTGTCAATTGTTTCTTTTTTTAAATCGTTTTGTTTTCCTTTTTTCTCGAAATCTTTGGAAGCATCAATAAAAAGGAAATCTTCATATTGCTTATTTTTCTTAACGATCAGCAATATAACAGGTATTTGAGTGTTAAAGAACAGTTTTTCCGGAAGTCCAATAATCGCATCGATTAGATTTTTTTCGATTAATTGCTTTCTAATCTTTCCTTCATTTGCTCCCCTAAAAAGAACACCGTGGGGAAGTATGTAAATCCCTGTTCCGTTATCATTTAGTTTTGACAAGCCATGAAGTAAAAAAGCGTAATCTGCTTTAGCTTTCGGAATCATTGGCCAGCCCATAAACCTGTTATCCCAATTCCATTTACTTTCTTCAACATCCTCAAATTTAAGTGAGTATGGAGGATTTGATATTATTAAATCGACTGAAAAGTTAATCTCTTCACACGTTTCCACTTTGCTAAATTTTTCACCACTTGTTACCTTAAAGCATTGAATTGTTTCATTTTTTAAAATATCACATTGTCTCACATATGCATTCATATTTCTTATCGCCAAATTAAATAATAACATTGCTATAGATACATCAGATATTTCTTCAAGATAAAATCTAGCATTCTTATTTTCATTCCATACGCTTAACGTTAATCCTCCAATTCCACAGCATTCGTCGTACACTGAATTAGCATTGACAATTCGACTTATCAGTTTACAAATGCAATTTGGTGTATAATCCTGCATCAAATCTTTTCTATTTGACTGATTCTCCTGAAAGTAGTTCGTGAACCATTCGTATGACAAATCATTTTCCAATTTCAAAAATTGTTCGAAAACACTATTCTTTTTCTTTTCATCAAACAAGGCATTCATCAATGCATCTCTAAGTTGGTAATTTTCTGATATGCTCATGATTCTGTTAACGTCTTCTTTAGTTATCATCTTTTTTAATCCTCGTCCCAGCTTCTTGCGTCTCTTTCCCTTCTCCTGTCGTCTCTAAATCTCATAATACATAGTGAATATATTCCAGCTGCCACAATTACTGTAATTGCTACAATTATTAATTTAATCATTCCGTATCACCTGCCTTTGTATTTGTTCTATACCAATTAATTCCTCTACTAATTTTTTTCGCACATTTATGTCCTAACGATGGCTTGTAATATAGATGGCAATAATTACATTGCATCACTGTTGTTTGCTGGTTAGGTAATTGTTTTTTTAACCACTTTTTTGTTGTGTCGTCATAACGTATCACATTACACCACCTTTATTTTTGCTCCACAATTTGGGCAATATTTAAATTCATACTCGCAATGTGTTTCATCATAATCTTCATCAATTCTTACTTCCACCCATTCCATCAAATGAATGCCACATTTCGAACAAACAAATTCGTCACAATCCGCATATCTTTCTGCTATGTTTTCACATTCCTCTGTATCTTTTCCTGTCATTTACTGCTCCTCCTCATATGGTTCTGGTAGTGGTTGCCATGCTCTTATTACATCTGCCGAATATTCATAAATATCTTGAAATATCCCGTTGCCTTCATATCTCATTTCTGTTACCAGTCCATGACTAAAGCATGCTATTACATTTGTGTTTTTTTCAGGCAATCTCTCACTGCATGGAATCCATCCATTATTTTCAAGGTTAAAATCTTCTTTGCATTCTTCATAACCTTCCTGATGAGCTTTGTATAGTTCTTCTTCCAACAACTCTTTTACTGCGTATAATCTCCACTCATCTCCATCTTCATACAAATCCATTGGTACTTCTTCTGGAACATTAAATTGAATTAAATACTCTCCAAAATAGTAAGATTCTTCCATTGCCTCAAATGCTTCTCTAGCTGTAATCTTTCCACGCTTTTTAGTTAGTTTAAAATATTGCGTATTTTTAGAATCTAATTCTTTTGTAATTTTGACCTTTGCCATTCTTAATCCTCACTTTCTATTTCTCTCACTCCTTAACATTTCTTAACATTTCACATAAAAAAACTACCAACCAAATAATGGCTGATAGTTTTCTTTTTTACTTATTCTGTTCAATAAATTCCGTCATCATCTTTGTCAGCTGGCTTGCTTTACTTACTCCCAGCTTGTCACAGGTTTCTGCAAATGCATCTGCAACATCCTTTTTTAGCTTATATGTCTTTGCAACATACCCAGCTTTTGCATTCCACTTCTGGGATGCAATCGTCTGACTATTTGGCTCTCCCTTAGGCATCTTATTGTTCTCCTTTTCTTATCTTATATTCCAATGCAATAATTAAAATTATGCTTATGATGTTCGCCACAATTCCTATTCCTGAAATTACGTCAATCCCATTGTTGATAACCATATATGCTAATACTGCAAAGGATGTAATGTTTGTTAAAAATAAACTCTGCTTCATAGACTTTTTTCGAAAAATGGTTTAAAATAAACGGTGAGTAGTGGGATTTACCCACCGCTTATTAACACTTATTTAAAGAATGTCGAATATATCAGACACACCGTTGTGATAATGGCTTGGGCAATACCTATTATCACTTGGACTTCTTTTAATAAGTGTTTTTTCTTTTTCTTGTCCATTTTTCTTTACCTCCTTCATTTGATATATTTATTATATCATAGTGTACACACTATGTCAACACTTTTTTTCAAATAAAATAAGTTTTTTTGAAATTTATCAGCCATTATTTAGTTTTCAATGTACAGTTTTTTACCTTAACATTTTCTTGCGTCTATCATATTCTCCACCTATATCCAAAATTCCATATGTACATATTTTCCTGAATATTCTGTTTCCCAGTAATAATCTCCATAAAAAGAATCTTCACCAACCTGATATTGGTCACACCATTCTCTTCTTTCGTCTTCAAATGAATTTACCTCTCCAACATAATGGTCTGTTATATCTGCAGAATCACTATCCATTCCATCCATATCAAGATTTTCGTTGCACCATGCTCTAATTTCTTCATTTAATCTGTTTCTTTGTTCTATTTTATCTACTATTCCTTTTGGTATTTTACTCATTCACTTCTCCACCTTTCACAATTTCTATTGCATCCTCTAAACCTAAATCATAAAATATTTCTTGAATTGTGCCTCCAAATCCTTTATTATTTTGTTTTTTACCTAACTGTTCCACAACCTTATCCACGTCATAGGCTATTGGTATCTGATTTATTAGTGATTCCAATATTTCCCCGTCCTTATGTTCAATTGCATACTGTATTCGCTCGGCATGTTCAACCATAAAATCCCTAAGATTATCTGCAGCTATTAATCGCATTGTTTACCTCCTAATTTTCATAATATTCGTGCCAAACAGGTAACTTAAATGTTCTTCCTGCGCTTGTAGTTTTTTCGTTTCTTCACTCCCTACTATGAATATTTTATTTTTCTGATTGTTTTTTCCAACTGCTGCATCTTCCTGATTCTTCGTATCAACCACAAATTTCACTTCATATCTTCCTTTGATGATAAATCCTTTTCTTGCAGCAATACTAATGGAGCTTAAACTGCATCCAATTTTTTCAGCAATCGTCGATGCTTTGAAAACTCCTAGATGCTTTCCGTCTTTTTTGACTGCATACAAATTATATTTTTTTCTCAATTTTTTATCTCCTTTATCTCTACGATTGTATAAGGCGTACAGTCTGCTATCGCCTGATATCTCTTTGACACACTTAATCTGCATATTTGTGCATCATCATGATACGCTATCTCATTCAATGCATCACAAATTGCCTTTGCGATATTATCTGCATCCGGCTTTTTAGTCGGCAAAATATTGCCGAATTCCATTTCTCTTTTTATTTTTTTGCTCTTCGATGCCGGAATTGGATATATCGCCAATATATTAATTTCAATTGGCTCTTTATTAAAAAAACCTTTAAATTCTTGCTTCTCTGCAGCTTCTAAATAGTTCATCTTTACTAAATTCTCATATAGCTTCGTTCCTCGAGGTGTTATGCTTTTCATTCTTCTTGTTCTTGCATCCATATATGTTCTAGCTCTTGCTTTACCTTGTGGTTCTCCCGGAATTTTGAATTTCATTTTGCTCCTTTCCGTCTGCTGCGCATCGCAGCAGACTAACAAAACATAGTTAATTAGATTCGTGATATATATTTAGTAGTTGTTGTCCTCTCTATTTCTCTCAATCACCAAAATTTGAGCTACTTTGCTTGCAATTGTGTGAGCAATGCTTATGGTTTCCGTATATCTTTCCTCGTTAACGCTATTGCTTAATTCTCTGACCAATCCTTTAACTTCTTCCTTGCGTGGATCCGTTACAATCTCTGCTTGTACCTTTTCAACTGCTGCATCTGTTGATTCTTCTGCTTCTGTATCAGGTGTTACAGGTTCATTCATTATTGGTTCTTTGTTGTCGATTATTTCTGTGTCGCACTCAGTAGAATGTGTAGGTTGCACCGGTGCAACTTCAGATTTTTCTCTTGCTCTTTTTCCAAATTCTACTAATGCATCTGCCGTGCTTTCTGCTGTTCTTCCAAATTTTGCAAATCCTTCTTCGTTCTTTTCTCCTTTTGTTTCTTCTTCAACTTCAACCTTTTCCGGTGCTGGCTGAATCTTTTTAACAGGTTCTTCTTTTTCTTCTTTTTTAACTTCGTAAGGTTCATCGTATAGATGTTCCCACGCTTCCTTTGTGGCCGGGAATGGGAGTTTGATAGTCTCAATTAACTTTTGCCACGTTACTATCTCTTTTTCTCTGTTTCTAACATTCAGCATCTCTATATCATGATCTGCATTATGAAAAGATAACATCATCTTTCCCATTCCCTTGATTCTTACAAATACTGGGCCAATTCCTGCCGGAATAATCACATCCAGTATTTTGTTAACTGCTGCATCTGCTTCTAACTTTCCTTCTATGACTTCTGACAGTTCTACGAATTTTTCTCTGTTTTCATAGAAATATTGATACATTACTCTCTGCAGAATCGTCTTGTCTTTTTCATCAACTTCCTGCTGCTCAATCATCACTTCTATGTCACTTATCTTTTCTTCTTCTGCTATTTCTCTCTTAACATCTTGTATCTCTCTTCTGCTCAGTTCAGGCGATAGCATATCTACTACATCATCTGATAGCGTCAACATCTCCTGCAATTTTGCTATTCCATATCCTTGATATTTTTCTTGAAGTTTGTCCGAATATCCGTCAACTGCATATCTGTCGTTGATTGCTATGTATCTCGATACCGTGTCTTTATTAAGTCCATATTCTGCCTTAGCAAATTCTGCTACAGATGTATATCCTGATTCCTTCAATATCTCTGTGTCTCTTGCTTTTTTTAGCAAATATCCTGTTCTCACAAATCCTTCTGCCTGATTCTTTAATTCAATATCTAACGCTGATTTAAATTCTTCGTAGTTATTTATATTAACTAATTCATTCATTAAATTGCCTCCATAAAATCTTCTTCAAGTCCTTTTAGAACTCTTGTATTATTTTTTTCTCTTAGTTCTGCTATGTTTTCTTCTCTTTTATTTTTCGAAATTGCGGCTCTTGCATAATCTTTTTTTGACATTTGTCTCCTGATTACTTTTTGCCAATTTTTCAAAAAGGGTTTTACTAACTCAATTTCTGGTTCTTCGTCATACATTCCTCTGTGCTGTCTGATTGTTCCTCCCGGTTCAACCTCAATTGTATAGAACGGTGTATCCGGTTCTTTCTTTTTTCTTAAAAACACTATGTACGTCTCATGTTGCTTTATTCTATCTAAGTATCTATCAGATGTTCCAACACAGTGATGTAAATATCTTCCTTCTCTGACTATATCTACGATTTTCTCAGGAACTTTGATAAAAAATTCATCTTTTTCATATTCATATTTATTTTTTATCTCTTTAAGCACTTCTTCTGCTTCACTGAATCTTTCTGAATATTCTTCTGCGATTAACTGTTCATTTAATCTTTCTATTTCTTCTACGGCTTCATCGTGTCTTCTTTTTAGCTCACGTGGTTTAAATATCATTTCATCTGTTAAATCTTTATGCAGCCTTCCGCACATATTAATGTAATCTGCATACTGTGATATGATTTGCTTAATACTTTCTTTTTTGTATTGTTCTTTTTTTTGTCGTTCGACGTAATTCATCGCTTTTTCAATAGACATTTTGCTTATCATTTCTGCTATTTCTGTGATGCTTATTTTGTTCTTCAAAATCCAGCTCATTGCTTTGTCTGATATCTTTTGTTCGTCGCTATCACTCCAGCGCATCCATTTAAGCATTAGTTCTCCGCCATTTTTTTCACGAATTCTGTTTATTTTTTGTCTGTCCGATATTTCAAATACATCTTCAATGTTATGTCCTGCCAATTTTAACGGACCACAGTATGCCCGCGTCCAATACGATATATTTCCCGATGTTTCCGCAAGCAGTTGACTAAATCTTCCTTTGAACAGCATTTCAACTAATTTGATTAAATTCAAATCATTCTTTGTCACCATCAAACTGTTATAGTTTGCTTTAATTCCTGCTGCTGCCATTTGATTAAATAATCCCATCCACTTTTCATATGCTGTATCTTTTAATGCTTCTTCAATTCCATCTTCATACAAATAGCATTGATATGTTTTTTTGTTCTGCGGATTTCCTTTATTGTCAAAATTTCCTTCATGTCGTTCTCGTTCTACGATGCTCGTTGGTCGTCCATACTGTTCATAGTATATTGAACAGTCTTCTTTTCTTTCTGACTTTTTAAACAAAATAATTCTTATTTCTTCTTCAATTTCTATTTGTTTGTGATTCCCTGGAATGTAATATATTCTCGCTTTAAAATGTCTCGCTACTGACATTTCATCATCTATGTACTGTATAAGCATAAAGTGTGTGGTTAAATCAACATGTAGCTTTCTAGTTAACAATTTCACTCTATTTTTACAGTGAGGACATATGACTATATCTTTATCTTTTGGCTTTTTTCCATCCGTAGTGAATAGTTCTTCACGTTCACTTTCACCTGTACATGCTGTGCAAGTCCACTTCCCCGTGTCTCTGTCTTTAAGCATATAGTCTTGTCCGTTATTTTCTTTTATGTCTATCCATTTTTTTATTCCTTGTGGAATATCCGGAACTTTTCGCATTGTTTTCATCACTCTATTTATTCGTCTTTCTTCTGCATTCAACCTGCATTTACAGCTATACTCTGCTTCTTTTTTACTTATAGCATCTATTGTTGAATGTACATAGTGATATTCTGGCACTATTAACCTTTCTATAAGTTCTTTATCCTCTTTTGACATTCTAGCTCTCTTACTAAGCTTGCTATCATCATAATAGTAGTATCCAGTTCCATATCCATAGCCTAACGCTCTTTCAATCTTTGTAGTTGACCATATTTGTCCGTTTAGTGTCGCATATTCTCCAGTTTCTACATTTATGCAATGTCTTGCTTGTAATATCTTATTCTTGTATATATTTAATACTAAGATATCTTCATCAATAACCTGTGCTGTGAGCCACCATCCATTTTTCTGCGTTCTAACTGGAGCTGCTGCTTCTACTTTAGCTTTCTTCAATGACTTTCACCTTCCTTTCTTCTGTTAGTTGTAGCCATTTGTCTTTGTATTTTTCATCAACAACTAATAGCTTTGCATTCGTTATCTCGCCATCCTTATCTACTAACAGCCCTACGATACTCCCTTTTGTTCCTTTCACGCGTGGCCTTTTGCCTCTTGCTATAGCAATATATCCTTCCTTGTCAGTCTTTGCTTCGTCTTTTTTTACCTGTACGCTTTCCATTTCTTGTTCCCAATTTCTTCTCTGGGGATGCTGAATCATGTATTTAATTCCTTCCATCGCAAATTTGATTGGTGTTAATTCTTCTAATATTGTGATTTTTGTGCATGCAATTCTTTCATATCCATCTTCATCAATATCGCCTGCTGCTTCTACTTTAAAAAATCTATTCTGCCCATTCATTGGATAGTACGCTAAGCATTCAAATGGATTTTCGCAACAATGAAATCCACTTTTTGCAGTCTTACTTTCTTTAACTTTCTTTGTATCTCCAACCTTGAATCTGCATGTTTTTTCTTTTCCGTCGCCGAATCGACTCCAGATGTCATTTGTAAATCCTTTATACGCTATCATATCTACTCCCCTTTGTATTTTTCTGATATTTCTTTAACCTTGTTTTTTGTATTTTCATAATCTTCAAGAAAATACGTTTTTATTATTTCTTCTAGTTCTCTGTCTGTTCCCATATTGCATTGCATTTCACACATTATCGCAGCTATATCTTGAATTTTCTTATCTTTTTTCATTACTGAATTCGCTATATTTATATCTGTGAGCATTCCTTTTGTCATGTTAGCTATAATTCGACATGGTATTTTTTCTCTTGTATGTGTTATTTCAGCAACCTCTATTTCTATTTTTCCTAACGCAGCCGTCAGGGGCGTCGCCAATTCATCTGTATATCCTTCTACATAGTCTTCAACATCATCTGCATCAATCCCATTCTCTTTCGCCAATTCCTTCAGTGCTTCAATGTCTCCTTCTTTTAACTGTCCTGCTGCTGCTCTGTTCAACTCTTCAACTGAGTTAAATATTCCAAATTTCTTTTTCATCTTGATTTCCTCCTTGACTTTGACTTTATTCATATAATTGTGTTATTTTTTCCATTATTGCTTGTCTTTTTACTTCTCCAATTCCTTTGACTTTCTTAATTTCCTCATTGATCTGCTCCGGCGTCACCATTCTTTTCCTTCCTGCATTAATGCCTTCCTGATACAAATTAGTTAGATATTCTGCCATCTCCCTTCTGTCCATCGTCTTTATTTTCTTATACATTTTTCTGTTCATGGTCTCTTTCATACGTTCACCTCTTTCCATTTATCTTCGTCGCCGTGGCTTTCAATAATTTCAATTTTTTTAGCCATGTGTAGCTGGATATATATGCTTCCATTTGTCTGTTTAACCTTGATGCATTCGCATCCTTTGTGCATCACTGCCTGCCCCACGCAGGTTCTACGCTGTTGCACCGGTACAACTCCCTCTTTTCCAATTTCGATTGCAATTTTATCGCCTTCATATATTCTTTTTCCATTTATGTCTCGCATTCTCAATTCTTCTTCAACCGTATCTTTTTCGACGACATACATCTTGTTATATCCAATGAAATTGTCCGGGACTAATATTTGTGTCTGCTCATTCCCCTTTTTATCTCTTGCGACACATAAATATCCATATATGTATTCTTGCGTTATTACCGACTTTCCTCTAAACATTTACTTTTATCTTCCCCTCCATCTTCAATCCTGATTCCTTTATTGCTGTATCCAATGCATTTGGAAGTGCTTTTACGGCTGCTGCTCTATGTGTTCCGACGTATATGTTAATCGCCTGACCAATAAATTCGAACATCACTCCCTCTTCGACTTCCTTTTTCGTTCCGTCGCTGTAGTTAACTGTGAACGTGATACTTTCAACGTTCTTTGCCTTAAATTTTCCTTTCAATGTTCTTTCCTCCTTATTCTTGTTTGTACCATCTGTCTTTATCCTCTTTGCTCCAGCTGTTCGGCGGTTCCTTGTTAGACAGTCGTATCAATATGTATTCCTGATACGGTCTTCCAGTCCAGTCTGTTCCGTTATAAATAGAGTCACGTGGAATAAAGTAGCCTTTTGGCGTCCTAGGTTCTCGTAGCCACTTAACTGCTGCTCTTATAACTTCTGTAGTCGTTACCGGCTTAATCAAATTCCTGCTGCAACTGTATCTCTGCCTTGCGTTGCCTTCGTGTTTTTTGAACGTTTTTGATGTTTCTTTTATGAAATATGTAGCCAAATCACTAAATTCCATACTGTACAAAGGTTTGTCATTCGTTCCGCCGTGTCTGCTCCACAGCTTTCGAACCTCTCTTAATGTATTCCCGCATATCAAATCGTTAATGATGATATGATGATGTATGGCCTTGTTTTCGTATTCTGTTACCATGATGTACTTGAGAACTGTTCCTTCTCTTCTGTATGCTTTTCTCAGTTGTCTCAAGAATTTCTTGATATTTTTTCTGGCTTCATTAACCACCGGCCTATTGTCTCTCCTATATGTCAGCACTATGTGATGATCTCCTTCACAGAAATTGCAGTTAATCAATGCAGTTAATCTCTTCTCAGCATTCCTTTGATTAACTTTTTCCATTTCTTCTGTAGTCAGTTCTGCTTTTTCTGTTCTGTTTGGATTTGGTGCTCTCTTTCCGTAGTGTTTTCGAATACGGATCACATCACCCTCTATCGTTTTTGTAATATAGTAAATATTTATCAGCCTCCTTTTCAGATGTTCTAAAGTTAATAGTTTGAACAAGTGCCAAACGCCCTTGATATCGGCGTTTTTGATTGACTTTACGGCTGAAAAATGTTATACTTTCTTTAAGAAATTTAATATTTCAACCGAATTTTCGCATGTTCGGTATTTTTTTGAAAAAGCGTCCGGGTAAGGGGCGTTTTTTTATTTGTTTTTTCCTGTGAAAATGTCATATGCATAGCAGTCTGCCTTAATTATCATTAGAGTAATAAGTACTGCTGCAAATGTGCTATGTAGCATTGGAATTAATAGTAGTCCAATTGCTATATCTTTAAGTAGATGCATATCCCATACGGCATCTGCCAGTTTTGATATTTCCCAAATAATGATATATACTGTGTGTCGTGTGCATTTATTGGTTGATGCACCTTTTACACTTTGCCTTCCTGATAGAACAGGAAGGCGTTTTTTTATTGCTTCCATTAACTTTCCTTTCTAATAAGTTGCTAAATCAAAATCTTCACTTCTTATTTTTTCTAATTCTTCTTCTATATTTTTTCCGGAATATTCAGCTAAGCGATTTGCTGATATGTTGTATGTGTATTCCTTCGAGCCCGGCATCATCATTGCTACTCCAATATCAAGGATCTGCCTTTGCATTGCAATTCTTACGAATTGGGGTGATGCTCCTATGATAATCGCAGCTTCATTGACCGATATTGAATGTTTATTTTTTTTCATTCTCCTTCTCCTCTTTATTAACCTTCATAGCCATCCCTTCACCCAATCCTAACAAGTAGCTTTTGTTGCTTTCTGATAATTTGGGAATTATCAAAGCAAAATTTTCTAATATCTTTTTTTCTTTTTCTTGCATCATGTCTTTTTTTCTCCTTTCGCGTGTCGTTTTTTGTTGTTTCTGTGGCTATTATATGTCATTCAAACAGCATTGTCAACACTATTTTTGTTGTTTTTATGTCGTTTTGTTGTTTACGTGACTTTTTTTATTGACTTTTTCCCTTTTTAGATGTATTATTAATTCATAAATATTTGAAAGGTGGTGAATTTAAAATGAATGAACGTTTGAAGCAGTTAAGAAAATTTTTAGGAATGACTCAGCAAAAATTTGCTGATAAACTCGGTGTTAAGCGTAACACTGTTGGTCAGTGGGAATGTGGAATTAACGCATTAACGGATCAGGTGATTACTTCAATTTGTAGAGAATGGAACGTAAGTGAAGATTGGTTAAGAGATGGTAAAGGTGACATGTTCCTTCCTGTTGACAGGAACACAGACTTAGCAAGATTAACGAAGCAGCTTCTTGATGAAGAAAGTGATTCCTTTAAAAATCGCTTCATATCAATGCTATCTAACTTAACTGTTGAAGAATGGGAATTCTTAGAGAGAAAGGCTAGAGAGCTATGCGGGCTATCTGATGATGATGATAAAAAAGCCGGAGAAGATTAATACTTCTCCAGCTTCTTGTTAAATCTTATTGAAATAATTCACACAGTAGCGTATATATGTATTTAAGTTTTTTTAAATGCTTATCTTCATCTACTGTTTTGATTTTTTCAATGATTTTTTCCTTCATTGTCATTTGTATTTAACCCCCTTTTCGTTTGATATTGAAATTATATCAGACAAAAGGTTCAATTCTTTCGTAAATTTATATTTTTTTTATATTTTTTTGAAATGTCCATAATCTTGGACAAAAACAAGGAATTTGATGGAATTTTTAGATTTAACTTTTTATTCTTTAAATAAATCAATAATGCGACAGTCTAGAGCTGATGCGATTGCTTCTAATTGTTCAAGAGTTGGCGATGTTTTTTCATTCTCGATGTTGTTTATCGTTGATTTAGACAGCCCACTTTTGTCAGCTAGTTTTCTGCATGAGTAGCCCTTTTTTGTTCGCATTTGCCAAATCAGTAATTCCATCTACTCACCTTATATATTTTTTATTTTTATTATACATTAATTTTTCAGATTTTTATTTGGAAAATTTAACTAAAAGGAGGATTTTATGAAAAAAATAAAAAACAATAAGAAACTAGTGATTGGTCTACTAATATTCTTCTTTATTGTGGTTCCGATTTTAAGCTCACTTTTTTCTGAAGATTCTGATACTTCGAGCAAGACTGCTTCTGAAAGCACTACACAAGTCAAGAAAGAAAAGGCAACAAAATCAGACAATACAAAAGTCGCATCAGGGTCCTATGATATTGATAATGTTAACATTATTTTTTCTGATAGTGTCCGAAATGATGTTACAGGAAATTGGCGACTTGCTAAGACATCTGATAGCGTAGATATTAATGACTACGTTATTGACTACTACAAAAAAATGTTCAGTTCAGATGATGAAATTCACGCAATTATCGACTTTTCATTAAAAACAACCACAAAAGTATCCGTGATCACAGAGGATTCACTTTCAGTCACTACTTTTGAATATGTAAAAGGCGAAGAACACGACGCCAATGCGCTATTCTCCGGTATGGTCTTATCTGATGAAATCGTAAATATTAGCACTGGAGAAGTTGAAGAAATTCAATAAATGTATAAATTTATAAATTAGACAAATAGTCAAAAAAAGAGCCGGCAATGCAAGAACCGGCTCGCAAGTGATAAATATACCACTTCTGAAAGCATTTATATATTATCACATTTTTGACACCTTTACAATGTCTAGGTGTCTTTTTTATACCCAATTTTAATTTTTTAAGAAAGGATGTGTTATTTATGCGTTTGCCGAATGGATTTGGAAGCGTTTATAAGCTATCTGGGAACAGAAGGAAGCCTTGGGCTGCGAGAAAAACTACAGGATGGACATTTGATGAAGAGAAGCAAAAATCTTATCCGGTTTATGAGTTTATCGGATATTATGAGACACGAAAAGAAGCAATGATTGCACTTGTTGAATACAATAAAGACCCTTATGATTTGCACCATAACACTATCACATTTGCTGAAGTATTTGAAAAGTGGTCTGAGCTACATTTTCCAAAAGTATCTGAATCTAATATTAAAGGATATAAAGCGTCATTCAGAACATGTGCAAAATTACATGATATGAAATTTGTGGAGATCAAACTTGACCATTTGCAACAGGTTGTTGATGAATCCGGAAAAAACACACCAACGTTAAAAAAAATGAAAATCATGTTCGGTCTGATGTATGACTATGCTGTGATGCATGAAATTGTCACAGCAGACAAAAGGGATATGGTCAGATATGTTGATATCACTAAAGCCGGAAATCCTAATGCATATAATAGAAAGCCATTTAGTCGTAAGCAAGTCGATATGGTATGGAAAGTTAAAGATTCTAACACATATTATTCCGTGGTCCTGATGCTTATTTATACAGGTGTCAGAATCAGTGAACTGCTTGACTTAAAAAAAGAAGATGTTCATCTTGATGAAAGATGGTTCTACGTTCGAGAATCAAAGACAGAATCAGGAATCAGAGAGGTTCCAATAGCTGAAAAGGTTGTTCAATTTTTTCAATATTGGATTAATAGGGATTGTGAATATCTTATTTGCACTCCTGATGACAAGCATTTCTTGTATAGAAATTACTATGACAGTTATTGGACACCCTTGATGGAGCAGTTGAAGCTCCAACATAGACCACACGACACAAGGCATACGTGTGTATCTCTTCTGACTGAAGCAGGTGTTGATGAACGAATCATCAAAAAGATTGTTGGCCACAAAGGGCAAGGTGTAACTGAGACAGTATATACACACATCGAGCTTCCGTTTAAACTTGAAGCGATAAACAAAATATAGTGTTACTATTATGTTACTATCGTGTTACTAGTAGATAAAATTTCATAGAATTTGACAAAAAGAGAAACCCAAGGAATGTTGATTTTTTCTTGGGTTTCTGTATTAATTGATGATATTGAATTATCTCTTTGAGAACTGTGGTGCTCTACGAGCTGCTTTGAGACCTGGTTTCTTTCTTTCTTTCATTCTTGGATCTCTTGTTAAGAATCCAGCTTTCTTAAGAATTGGTCTGTAAGCATCTGAATCAACTTCTAATAAAGCTCTTGAGATACCGTGTCTGATGGCACCAGCCTGTCCTGTGTATCCACCACCGTGTACACTTACGATTACGTCAAACTTATCTAAAGCATCAATAGCGTTTAATGGCTGACGTACGATAACTTTTAATGTATCTAAACCGAAGTATTCATCGATACTTCTCTTGTTGATTGTGATATTTCCTTTACCAGGCATTAAATATACTCTAGCAACACTGCTCTTTCTTCTACCTGTTCCATAATACTTTTCTACTGCCATTGTTTATTTCCTCCTTTCAGTCACTAAAATGTTAATACTTCTGGCTTCTGAGCTGCATGTGGATGCTCATTTCCAGCGTAAACATAAAGTTTTTTGTACATTTCTCTTCCTAAAGGTCCCTTTGGAAGCATGCCTTTAACTGCGAGTTCAATAACTGTTTCAGGTTTCTTTTCTAATTTTTCCTTAAGAGTAACTTCCTTCATTCCTCCTACATAATCTGAATGATGGTAGTACATCTTCTGTTCTAATTTCTTACCTGTTACTGCAATCTTTTCTGCATTTATAACTATTACATAATCACCAGTATCAATGTGTGGTGTGAACTGTGGTTTGTTCTTACCTCTTAATACTTTAGCGATTTCTGATGATAAACGACCTAATGTATATCCTGTAGCATCAACTACATACCATTTTCTTTCAATTGTTGATGGACTTGCCATATATGTTTTCATTGGTTTACCTCCTGAAATATTCTTCATTCTTATTAAATAAATATATGTTAAATGCTTCACCGGGGCTAATGGCTGAGCATTAAACCTACGCATTACACGCCATACTAAAATAGTATAGCGTAACACCATTTTACTGTCAACACATTTTTTAATTTCTCTATGTATTTATCTGCTATTTATATGCGTACTCTATGAATCATTTTTACCAATTTATCTGCGTACCAACCTAATTTTTAATATCTTAATTTAATTCATATAACCTTATGTTTTATAGCATCATTTTATAGCATATTAAGTAATTTACTTGTAAAGTATAAATATTAAAACAGCAGATATAAAAGCAATACCTATCAAAACTGCCCCAACTATGGTAAACACTTTTGCTAAAATATGGGGTAACTTATCATCTTTTATATAATATTCACTACATTTTTGTGGATTATAATATATTTCCACGTTCTGCCCTTTTTTATATCTTGGTTTACCACTACCATAAGCTGATTCTTTTGTAATTGTAACATCACCTACATGATATTCAAATATAGGATAATATCCTGAACTTTTAACACTATCACTATTATAACTTTTATGTTTAACAACGTCCTTTACAATACCATATGTTTTTAAAATACATCTTTTTTCTTTTTTATTTATGTGCCTAAACATTAATAGCCCTATTAGAAAAAATATAAAACCTATTAAACTAAATATCCCGGAAAAGAGAATTATACTTAACCATTTATTATTCATATAACCACCCATACATTTCTTTACTTTAATTTTCTATATAAAAAAACAAGCAACCTAGGTTGCTTGTCTATGCCGGCGACCGGAATCGAACCGGTACGATATTGCTACCAC
>NZ_QTWU01000014.1:0-69974 GCF_003461285.1 Eubacterium sp. AF17-7
CAAACTCTGCCAAATAACGAGTTTCTCTTTGTGAAATAGTAAAGACTCATTTTCTTACCTCCTCAATACATTTTTGTCTCCTATTTGTTATCCATTTACATAGTAAAATTCAACTTTCACATTTTCTTCACAAGTTTATCATTTTGTATTTTTAAAGAAGAGTGTGTTTTTTTTATACAGGTGTCTATTTTTTACAAAAAACAAATCCATACAATTTTTGCCAATTATATACAATAAAAAATCACCCAATTTTTTCTCTTTTAGAATTTATTTCTTATATATAATCTTTCTCAACGCCGGGCCACAATACTCATGTGGAACAAGTTTAAATCCTTGTTTTATATAAAATTGTTCCTTTCCAACTTCTGCCAACAATTGTACACTTACACGACTTCCCTCACACATATTTTTTTCAATATACTCTAAAATTGAGTTCATGATTGTTGTACCTATCTTTCTACCTTGATATTCAGATCTGACAACAACATCCACAATAGTAAAATATATGCCGTCACCAACAACTCTTCCCATTCCTATTGCATTATCATTATAAAAAATTACAATTGAATAATATGAATTTTCCAAGGCTTTTTCCGCCTGTTCTTTACTCCAATTATTCCATTCTACTGATTTTCTAAGTGTATAATATGTTTCATAATTCAATTGATTTTCTTTTATTGTGTATTTCATAAATACTCCGTTATCTTATATTCCTTTACTCTCGTATGTTCACTACATAATATAATCAATTACAAATCTAGTTTTTTAACAATCTCCAACGTTCTGCTTGAGGCTAGCTCATTCCCATCCAATTTAAACATTGTTTCCTTGTCTACCCATTTGTAACCAATTGTTTCTCCTTCCTGTAAAACAATCGAGTCCTTTTCAAAATCCGCCTCACACAAATATACTACATAAAATGAATGGTGGTCATGACGAACAGCACGCCCAATCTCCTTCATTTCACCGCTTAAGCCGGTTTCTTCTTTTAATTCTCTAACTGCTGCTTCTAACTCATCCTCTCCTTGTAACGCGGAACCTCCTGCAGTCAATTCCCATTTTCCGCCGTGATGTTTTCTAAAATCACGTTGCATTAGTAAATATGAGCCATCTGTATGCTTTACTACTATTTCACTTACAAGATGATACGCTCCATCAGGAATGGATTCGCCTCGAATCAATGTCTTATTTTCTATTTTATTAAAATTCTTATTGTATGCATCCCATAGTTCTGCCATTGTAGAACCTCCTTAATTTTAATTGTTTACATTACCCACTACAATTCAATAGGATATATTTCAATAACAAAATGTTCTTCCTCTATCTGTGTTTCAGGATGTGATTTTGCAATATCCAAATTGGAGTTCTACATATATTTGCTCTGCTCTTATAGATAACCTCTTTTCTTTGCTTCGCTAATTAACTTAGGTTGAATCAAAGGATATGTCCACTGACGTATTAAGTCATCGCTTAAAACTATCTTCTCGATTTCACTATGTATCTCCTCAAAAGAAAAAATCTCTGCTGCATAAAGCATTCCAAAAGATTCTTTTGCTGCATTTTCATTTACACGCGTTTTTCCTTTTACTGAATATACACAAACTGGTTTTATGTTAAAATCTACAGCTCCTGTTTCTTCTTTTAATTCTCTTACTGCAGTATCTTCAATTTTCTCACCGGTTTCTCTGTGTCCTCCCGGTACTTCAAATGTATCTCTTTCTTTATGCTTGCAAAATACCCATTTACCATTAGATTTTGAAATAATAACAGCAAATTCAAGTAAAGAATCATCTACTTCATCATAAAAATTTACTTCAATCATTTCTTCCCTCTTTTCCATTTATAATCTTTTGCTACCAGAATAGATTTATCTTTTTTTACTGCTCTCAATTCTTCCAGCATCACAGGCACATATTCTTCTATAAATTGGTCTAGCATATTTTCCGTTATGAAAACTGTTTCACCCTGAGTTTTATCTGAAAAATCTCCTGCAAAATCTTTCAAGAATCCTTCTATTCTAAACTCTGCAATTTCCATAATTTTTTCTGAATCAAGGTTAATTTTTTCCTGCAAAATATTTTGACAATTGAATTTACTAACTATATAAGAATTTAAAATATGATAATCGTTGTGTAGCATTGAAATTTCTTTCTGACTTTTCGTTATTCTAAACTCATCCCTATGTATAAATTGTCTGTAAAAAACGTCTTCAACCAAATGCATATAATAGCCAAGATACAAGCTATCTTCATTAATCTGCCTGTCAAACTTCTCCCTAAATAAGTTAAAATCAAAATATGTTGTTTCTTCTGTTCTATTGGCAAAATGAGTTTTGTCTCTGTCTTTCAAATTCATATATGCATCAGGCATTATGCTTCCCAATAGAAATCTTTTCTTGTTTTTTAGTTCAATTTCTTCTGAAAAAATCTCCCCTAATAAATAATGTATTAATCTTTGTGCCATCTTTTTCTCCTTATACTGCACTTGATAACCACCTATCATCAAAATACTAATAGATTAAAGTTCTTTTCTCATAATACTATCTTCAATTTCAACATAACCATTCTTTGGATAAAACTTCCATGACTCAAACCATTGTTCTTTAGGTTTACCTAAGTGTACAAGCGTAGCATCTTTTCCATTTTTCTTAACGTATTCTTCTGCGGTAGTCAAAAGTTTAGTTCCTATGCCGTTGTGTTTTTGATTACATTTCACAAACAAACGATGAATATAACATTCATTGGAATTATCAATCATTCTCACACCCACACTTCCAATAACTCTGTCATTTTCATCTATGGCAATCCAAAACATTCCGCCCTTATCCATATAACTTTTTTGGATATCTAACAAATCTTCATTCAGTCCCGGAACTCTTCCCAATGCATCTTTTGCTTCCAATATCATAAAAATAAGGTCATCTCTATACTTTTCTTCAAATGTAATTATTTTCATACTGTCTAACTAACCTGCACTTTCTTAATTTTTTCATTTCAAATTGAAAATTATCCACCATGGTCATAATTTTATAATAAAACTCTAAAGTGACAAAATTATCTTTTTTATCTCATCAACCTTCTCATCTAATTCTTTCGTCCCATCTATCACATAATCAGATGCTGGCAAAACATCTTTTAACATTTGAATATACGCAACTCTGGCATATTTAAGATACGTATCCATGTCTTGTCGAATCTCGTCTCCTGTAGCATTTTTCATATCTCTCAAAACTCTTCTAGCCATCGCAATATCTAATGGCGTATCTATAAAAATTGCACAATCAATATATTCCCTTAAACCTTCGTGACAGTATGCAAAAGGATAATCTAATAACAAATAATCGCAGCCTGAATTTTTTATATCAATGACATCTTTAACCAACGGACTCAGATTCCACACATTATAATCCGCTCCCTGTTTCGTCCATTCATAATAATTATCAACTTCACCTTCAAAAGAATAATCGTCAAAATGCAAAACTTTAGTATTTGCTATTTGCTTTTTCAATTCGTTAACTATAGTTGTTTTTCCGCCTGCTGTCACAGCTGCAATTGCTATTGTTTTCATTTAATGATTTGCCTCCTTTAAACGCTTTCTTTTTTCTCTTTTTAGTATTTTCCTTATTCACCATTGAAAATGGAATATTCTTCTTTTGTTTTAACATTTGATCAAATACTATATGTTCTCTTTTCTTTTTTGCCATCTGAAACCTCCAAATTTATTATCTAGTTTTCAGATTTCATCCAGATTTCCATTACTGATTACCTCCACTATACATTTTAATCTAACAACACTTTTATAAATACTCTATTTTTTATATAATTTCAAAATCGTCAATTTTTCCTTTTTTAACATAATCTATTATCTTCTCTACTTCCCCTATCGCTCTAACTCGTCCTTTTTCATTCGTAAACCAGGTTGTTCTTCTTGTAGAATTATCTTCACCAGGCAAAGAAACTATATTAACACCATCATCTCTAAAAACTCTTTCTGCTATCATAATACTTCGTCTCATATGAAAATAAGATGTCACGATTGCAATGTTTGTACATTCGCCAAGCAAATTATTTTTAATCATCAATTCTCGCGATAATTTCATATTTTCCCAAGTAGTCATTGCCTTGTTTTCAACCAAAATATCCTTCTTTTTAATTCCAAACTCAATTGCTTTTTCTTTAAGATAGTCAGCCTCAACCATATTTGCATTTCCGATGTTGCGTCCACCTGACACTATTATCTTTGATACTAATCCATTTTTATAAACCTCTACCGCATATGGAAGTCTATATATATGTGCCTTGCTACTTCTGCCATTTCTCATATGCAGCATTGACCCAGCCTTTCATTACTTTCTAATCCACCGCCTGTAATAAACCACTGATTGGTATCTAATTTCTGATATGTTCCTATATATGCAAGAGCAAGTATGTCCTTCCAACCTTCTACTATTTCTTCCAACTCATAAGAAGTTCCTTTTCATTTGTATCATTATCAATACTTTCTGACTGAATCACAAAATCTTCTCTTTGATAAAATGAAATTGCTTTGTAATTTTTTTGGTACGCACTTAAATGCATTTCCTCTTTTAATTTCTTAACATAATTCAATAACTGTTTTCCTATACCTTTTGACCTCATATTCTTTTCAACAAAAATTCCTTCTATATAATCTTTGTTTAATCCTATAAAGCCACTTATTTTTCCTAAATTTTCATATACATATATTTCCGCCTGAGGAAGTATATCCTTAACCATTTCAAAATTATCCATCCAATATTTTTCTGGAATAAAGCTATGTACTTCTACATTTGAATCAAACCATATTTGCATAATTGATGGTAAATCATTTTCTCTGAATTTTCTAATCATATAAAGCCCTCATGTTTATAAAAGTATGTTTTTTATTTATGTCCCATTGCCACTCTTACTTCATATGTTTTTTCTTTACCTATTAACATTTATAATAATGTAAACGCCACCTTAGGCGCTGTTTGAGGACAATACGACGTTATAATATTTTCATCAACTACAACTGGATTATTTTCAACAATCACTCCATATTCAGCCAATTCAATTATATCCCTTATCTAGCCATATAAAATCACCTTCAAACTATATTTTTTCAATTATAGCTTGAAGGTGATTATTTTTAAAGTTACTATTAAATTTAATAGTGACTGTGATATCGGATGGAAAGGTGACCACATTGAAATCTGCCATATCGACAACTATGAAACTCTTAATGGAAATAAATTTGTTATTTAATTTCATTTTGCGGTTAAATAGTATTATTTTTTTGTCTTTACCTTTATCGTCTTGGACCAAATTCCACCAATTTTCTTATATCCTTTTAGAGTGGATACGTCAGTTGTAATACTATATATTATGTAGTAAGTTGTGTTAGGCTTTAGCTTTTTAATTGCCCTAAGTCCACCACCCTTTTTATCCCATACAGTTTTAGCATTCTTAAATGATTTATTTGTTGAATATTGAACAATATCAACAGGTATCACCATTTTTTCAAAGGATATCTGTTTTTTCTTTATGTTAAGATGCTTCTTTTTCATCTTTGGTGGCCTGTTGTCCAACGAAAGAACTATCTGTGTAGCTTCGGTTGCTCCTGTTTTATAATTTGCTGCAATATTCACCAGAATAGTATTTCTGTTGTTTTTAAAATAAGATCTTTTGACAGTAATTGATGTTTTCTTATAATCGGTCTTTTTAAAGAAAGCTTTCGAGTTTTTCCCTATACCGGTATATGTAATGTTATAACCTGTACATCCAGAAGACTTCGACCATGACAATACATATTGATTATTTTTTACATTGCTTACTAAAAGATTTTTTACTTTAGTTTTATTTTCAACCAGCTCTACATCTGTCAGATATTGTGTTCTAACATAAGCTCTTTCACTGTTAAACCATACCGTGGTCCAATTTGAATCACTTTCATTTGGCAACGTTTCTATCTCTGCATCTGCCTGAAGGAGTCCTACAACATTGTCATCATTCGACTCATCCTTTGATTTTCTAACACCAATTTCCTTTAATGTTTTCAAGTTATAAACTTTTTTCATTACAGCGCCCTCTGGCACTTCTGTTCCATTTTTGTAAAGGTTTATGTACTTACTTTTTACATAATAGTAACCATATCCGTTCATTAGATAGTTGGTACTGTTGTCCCCCTGGAATATAACTTTGTAATACAAATCATCTGTATCTGATGTATTAGAATAAAGTCTTCTCGTAGTAACTATATATATTTTCTGATTTATTCCTACTCTATATACATCACCACTATCTGCTGTTCCTGGTATTGGACTAATACCAATAAACCCACATGTTACCTTTCCGTCAGCAACCTTTGTAATGTTTGTGCCTTCCGGTATACGGTTATATTCTTTGTCAAGATCAATCCAGACATTGTTTCTGGATGTTCTATAAAATCCAGGTGGATGTGAAGCTTGTAATAAATACTGGGCACACATAACAGGTGCTCCTGTAAAACTTTTATATCCATTACTCCAAAAAGTAACAGTATTCTTATCATATTCTACTACCTGTAAATTAGCTGTTTCACTTTCCAGATATGCACCGTTAATCCATGTGAAATTTTGATATCCTATAACACTTGAATACAGCACCTTTAAATTTTCAATATTGTCCTGTGGCAGATACTTAGGATCTACTGTTTTACCCTGAATCTTTGTTCCTGCAGGTACTACATCCATGGCAATATGATTTTTCCAATGTGCCACATTGTCAGGACCAACCAGATATGCCCTACCTATTACTTTTATATTTGGACATGCCTGATTAATAAATTCTGTATGATATCTTGACACATCTCCCAGTGCATAGACAGACTCTCTCATACATCTCATTCCAATAAGAAAAACTGCAAAAAACAGAAAGCCACCAATCATCATCTTAAAATGCCTTTTGATTTTGCTCATACACATCTCCTTTCTCTATTTTATTTTTGTGTTCCGTTCACTAATGTCTTACATCTCATAATGCATAAACATTGTCTCCTTGTCTAATAACTATTAGATCACTTTTATGCTACTTTTTCATTAATATTTTCTACATCAGGAATGCTATCTTTTGTGGTTTCAATAATTTTACAAAAATTGTCCATTAAATGTGACAGCCATTTATCTTCATATCGTGCTTCTGTAATATCATTTGTTTCTATATTAATAAATATCCTTATAAACTGGAAGTTAGCGATTTCTTTTTCCGGTATTCTCTGTCCCACGGATTTCCTCATGATAGAAATAATCTACGATCACTGGATGTCCCTGCGGGACTCTGCCATAAGGCATTTCATTATCCACAAAGGCACAATCATACTTCTTAGCCATTTTCTCAGCTTTTACTTCAAGTGCTTCAAAGTAGCTACGGTTATGCTTGTTATAGATCTCGTCGTAAAGTGGTACAAGATCAGGATATTTTCCGGCGATATAATCCATAATTATCTTTTTGAAACCGCCTCGAAGATTGAGATTTTCGAGCCAGAACAGATCGCACTGATCCTTTACCCGCTCAAAGATTGCTTCAAAATCCGTGATACCGGGGAATACCGGGGATACGAAACAGACTGTACGGATACCTGCCTCATATACCTGCTTCATAGCAGCGATACGGTGCTCAATGCTCGAAGCAGAATCCATATCGTTCTTGAAATTTTCATCTAGTGTGTTGATCGACCATGAAACGGTTACACGTCCAAGCTTCTTCAACAGATCAATATCCCGTACCACAAGATCCGACTTTGTGCAGATCAGAATATCTGCGTCACTGCCGATCAGCTGCTCCAGAAGTTTTCTGGTATTCCCGAATTGCTCCTCCTGTGGATTGTAGCCATCTGTCACAGAACCGATGACCACCCGCTGTCCGGCATATTTCTTCGGATTTTTAATTTCTGGCCAATGCTTCACATCAAGGAAAGTGCCCCATTCCTCCTTGTGCCCGGTAAAGCGCTTCATAAAAGAAGCATAGCAATACTTGCAGGCATGTGTACAGCCCACATAGGGATTGACCGAGTAACCGCCTACCGGCAGACTAGACTTAGTCATGATGTTCTTTGTTTCCACCTCACGAATGAGGATTCCATTCATTACTTCTTCCATGATTTCTGTACCTCTAACACTTTATTAAATTCTTCCGGCATTTCCTGAATCATATTTTCATCCCCTATGATAGGGACAAGGTCTTCCTTCATAAACACCGGAATGCCGAGCTTATGTGCCTGGTCCGTCAGAGACCATGCCCATTCCGGCTCCGTATGAATCTTCCTGCTCTGAGCTCCGGTCATGGTGCCGACAACGATCCAATTGATTCCGGAAAGGTCAACTGTGCCGGGATCATCGAATAACGGCTCAAAGGTAACATGGTAATGTTTTGCTCTGACGTTTTTCCGAAGGGCGTCGATACGCCACAGTTCTGCTTTCCTCGTCACCGTAACGCCAAACCATGCGTTTTCCAGATCGGTATCAAAATCCAGCAAATCAGGTCGCTTGGTAAGGAACAGGAACTGATGCTGTGGATTTTCACGGATCTTTGCAAATACCTCGTCTCTCCATTCCGGCTTCCATCCGGAGAGATCGCTCATGCCGGTAAGAAGAAAGTTCTGCGGACGTTTCTTTTCCATCATCTTGAGCTTACCCGGAAAGAATTCAGGGTCAGCGAAGTCATCAATCATATGCCAGCGTTTCACGTTGTTGCGGGCATAGCAATATGCACACCCCACTGTGCAGCCAATGACGATATTCATGTTCTGAATCTGATTTTTGATACAAATACTCATGACTTCTGCCACTCCTCAAGATTCTTTCTGATGCGGTCGAGGCATTCCTCAAACCGGGTAATTTCTTCCTCTGAAAAACCTTTGTAGTAAATACTACCCATCTCATCAGATACAGAATCGTACTCGCCCTTTAAGGCATGTGCTTTCTCAGTCAGAAACAGGAGTGTCTTCCTTTTGTCCGTTTCAGACTGAACACGGCTTATCAGCCCTTGTTTTTCCATTCTTTCCAGCATCGTAGTAAGAGATGTTATCGCTAATCCGCATTTAGTCGAAAGTGACCTGATTGAAATACCATCCTTCTGCCACAGCACATAAAGAATACGCCCCTGGGCTCCATTAAACGCATCAATATTCTTTTCACTGAGAATCTTCTCGAAAATCCGGTCTCCAAGCTGTTTTATTTTGGTGACAAGAAATCCTCCATTCATTTCCATACAAAAGCTCCTATATAGTAGTTTATCAAAAACATACTATATAGGAGCTTTATTGTCAAGAGTTTATATGTCTTAATAGGTAAATTCCGTTTTTTTCAATTCTCCAAACTGGAAGTTTCTTAAATAATATAATTAACTATTCCATAAATCAAATGGCATACCATAAATATTGAAATAGGTATAACAGCAATCATATTCTTTCTTTCAATAGCGAAAAACAGAAATACCAAGCATGGAAAAATAGTCAAACCCAATATAACAATGCCATTCGTCACACCTACATAATAAAATATCCAACATAAAAAATACAGTAGACAACAAATAATTGTGGCCATAATAAATCGTGTGATACTTATTTTTTTACGGTCTTGATTAATGAATATACATAACGACATTACCATTAACACCTGACATATAGATGCTATTACATCTACTGTTTTTGTAATTGACTCTCCCCTTAAAATATCATTCGGTGCTGGAACTGCGAACCAAATAAAATTGGGAATCATAATAATAATAAAAGTAATCAATCCCCATATATCAAAACCTATTTTGTATTTTTTTATCATCTCAACATCTCCAAAGATTCAAATTTAGCTCATTCTTATCTTTTCATAAATTTCTTCTGTTTCGCAATTTGCCCCGTCAAATTTAGGCCACGCATCCACATTATCGTTTCTTCTTCTTGGAATAATATGAATATGAAAATGCGGAACAGATTGACCAGCACTTTCATCACTTGCATTCAGTAAATTCACACCTTCGTACCCACATTTATCAACACAATAGTTGGCTACTTTCTTCACTGTGGACATCAAATGGCTAAGCGTATCTACATCACAATCTAGAATATTTTTAATATGCTTTTTAGGTATTGCAACCATATGGCCGTCAACATCTTTTGCAATATCCATAAAAACCATTGTATATTCATCTTCATATACTTTCAAACTCGGAATTTCTCCGTTTAATATCTTACAAAATATACAATCCATTTACGACTTACCTCCATAAAATTCAAAGTTTCTGTTCCTTACAAACTTCGATTTATCCATTTCCCTATTTTATTTCTCTCACAATAATACATTGCAGTTTCTAAATTTCCATATTTAATATTTTCCATCTCTTCTAACATTTTAAAATTTACCCGTCTAATTCCTTATTATCGTTAATAAAACTGGAAATTACTATTGCTTATTCTTTCTTCTATAAATTTTTCTTATAAACAGTTCATTATTTTCAGATGTTTCTACAATAGATATATTAAAATTATTGTCATCAAATTCTGGGAAAAAGACATCCCCTTGCTCTACATTTATATTAATCTCAGTAATGTACATTACGTCCACTAGTGGTATGGCTTCTTTGTATACTCCATAGCCACCGGCTATATATACATCTTTTCCTTTTGCAAATTCTATAGCCTCTTTTACACTAGATGCTGTATGAAGATTTTCACCTATATATTTTTTAGTATTCGAAATAACTATCGTTTCTCTATTTGGAAGCGGGCGACCAATTTCATCGTATGAATTTCGTCCCATTATTACAACATTTCCTGTTGTAAGTTCCTTGAATTGTTTTTGTTCTCCCTTTATTTTCCACGGAATTTTTCCATTTTTTCCAATAACATTATTTTTTGAACGGGCTACTATTAAACCTATCATATAAATTTTCTCCTTATATAAAAGTTTTTACGAGACTAATTTCCCTGGTTTACCTTTTCAATATAATAATCCAGTTTTTCTTTCATCCGTAATTATATGCTCAATTCCAGCATGTTCCTTACTAAGATATTCCTTCAAAAAAGTTGGAAATGCTTTGTATTTATCCAAATCTTTTATTGGTATCCAATGCATTGTTTCTCTTACTCCCTGGCTATAACTATCACTATTAAGCTGTTTTGTTCCTCTAGGCTTCATCAAATAGTACATTGACATTTCATGGCAATCCATTCCTTTTAAACTTCCCTGATTTTCATTGAAGAAATTTTCGTGAATAACTGCAAGACGGTCGATTTCATATTCTACACCTGTTTCCTCAAGCACTTCTCTTTTTACTGCGTGTTCAGATGTTTCTCCAACATGAACTCCACCACCGATTGAGTAATAATAATCGTCTATTTCATTTCCTGCAAATAGCACACAACCTTCTTCAATTATTATTGTTGCTGCACGATATCTAAACCATTTATTTTCTCTTGTAAATCCACAATCCTGCATATTCTTTCTCCTCTAATCTTATAATTGTGTATAGTTTTTGATTTGACAAAATACTTATAAACATAACTTTATAGATTCAACAGATATAGTATGCTATCCCTGTCCGGATAGGAATATGGTACTGGTAGTTCTTCTGAATTAATTCTTTTAAAACCAGCTTTTTCATAAAACCTATGTGAGATATGAGCAACCGCAGGTGTATCCAAAATTATATGCTCAATACCTTTGCTGTTAGCATACTTCAAAAGTTCATTGTATAATGAAAGTCCTACTTTCTGTGAACGAAACGCCTTCTCTACAAAAAATTTTTTCAAAACAGTACAATTTTTCTCCTTCAACATGAGTCCGATTGTACCAATTACTCTGTCATCGGATAAAGCAACCCAAAATTATCCTTTACAAACCGACATTCTACTATTTATTCCAAATCATAAGATTTTCTTTTAATTTTCTAATCGTATAAAGCCATCATGTTTATATAAGTATGATTTTTATTTTACATAATATATTACCATCGCTCACTTTCAATAGCAATTTATTTCCCTAGTAATCTTCTTTTTCGCGTAAAATATATGTGTTATATTATTTAAGCTTAAGTTTTATTATTTAACTATTATTTAAATTTTCTATTATTTAAAAATTGACCATTACCGCTTCCCGACTGTATATAAGGTGAAAGGAGAAACAATTCAAATTATGAGTACTCAGCAATTCGAAGAGAAATACTACAAGTACAAGGATCTTCTTTTCAGAATAATCTTCACATATGTAAAAAATCCAAATGACGCTGAAGATATTTTGCAGGAAGTTTTTACAAAACTTTATTGTAGTAACAAAGCTTTTGAAACAGATGAACATGAAAAAAGATGGCTCATTAGAATTTCAATTAATCTCTCCAAAAATCACCTGAAATTATTTTGGAATAAGAAAAGAGATATTTTTAATCATGAAGACTTACCGGGAGAATCATTTTCTTCAGAATATAATGATTTACTGCAAATGGTTCTAAACCTCCCTGACAAATGTAAAGCTCCAATGTATCTGCATTATTACGAAGGATATTCCTGTAAGCAAATTGGTGAAATACTTGGCTGTAAAGAATCAGCAATTAAAATGAGATTAAAAAGAGGACGTGAGCTCTTAAAAATGAATTTAGAGGAGGATAAACAGTATGGATGTTAATGAATATAAAAAAGTATATGATGAAATTAAAACATCTGAAAAAATCGACAACAAAATATTAAATTCTGTTAAGGATACAAAAAAGAAACATTCTTATCCGCGATTACTTAAAGTTGCTTCTATTGCACTAGCCTGTATTTTATTATCAAATGGCAGTGTTTATGCAATTAACTATATTTTACATATGGATTCACACGTTAAAAATAAGGTTATT
Source organism: Eubacterium sp. AF17-7 (assembly GCF_003461285.1). NCBI lineage: Bacteria > Bacillati > Bacillota > Clostridia > Eubacteriales > Eubacteriaceae > Eubacterium > Eubacterium sp. AF17-7. Next base: position 12,864 of record NZ_QTWU01000014.1, read on the forward strand.
AAAACTACAGAGAAAGAAACACATGAACAATATCTTATTAAAAACGGATATGACACTATTTATACTGATTCAAATTTAAAAAACATTAAGTGTGAAGATAAAGGTATTTCCGTCGAACTTGTGGAAACTGTAGCTGACAATAATATTGCATACGTTTATTTTAAGGTTGATTATGGAAAATGGAAAAAAACTGTAGAAGATATGGGCTATGATTTGGTTGATGTATTTATGGACGTTGATTTTTATTGTACAAAATCTAATGGTAAACAAGTTGGTCTGTCATGGGCAACAGGATATGCTAATCATTATAAATCAGATGATACAAGTTACACTTACGGTTTTGATGTTGATAATGAACGTGATTTAGATTTTGAAAATATTACTATGGAAATAAAATCTTTTTATGCTACAGGTCATACAGTTTATTCTGAAGATGAAACTTTTGTAAATGGCAATTGGAAAATATCCTGGGATTTAAAACATGGTACTGAAGAACTTAGAAAAACATTTAATAGGGAAATTGATTTAGGCGAAAAATATAACAACAAAAAGGTTTATATTAATGAAATAATTATCACACCTATTGAATACACAATCTACTATTCATACCATAAGGGTGAAAAAAACACTTTACCATTGATAGATGTAATAGATGAACTTAATACCGGTATTGCAACATTAAATATTAAAGGTAAAGAAACCTCGCCTAAAGTTATTTCTCAGATTGATTCTGTAGAAAATGGCAGCAAACGTTCTAAATATACTGTATTCACCGGAGTTATTGGAAATCTTGATGATATTAAGTCAATAACTCTTCCGGGAAATAACACATTTGATATGACAAACTAAAAGCGTGAAAGTTTTTCTGTAAATCAAATATTTAAATATAATTAACAGCACCGGTAATTGTGATACGCACCCTACTTACTTGATTGGATGCATATTCAATTGACCGGTGACTTTCTTTTTAATATTCTCAAATTTCAAACAATTTATTACAACAAATTTTCAGGCCATTCGTCGCCTTCATCTAAGTTATTATCCATAAGCCACTTGTCTTCTACTGATATGATTTTTTTCTCATTATTTTCATTTACAAGTGTAACTGTCACCTTTGGCTTTTCACTTTCAGAACGTTCTTCACATCCATAATCGCCATCAAATATATGCTTAATTTTCCACATTTTATTACTCCGTTCCTTCAATTATTGTACCTGTCCACTTCACTCTGAATCCATGTCATAATTACATCTACCAAATAATCCTGCTGAATTCTGCTTAATTCTTTTCCCGGCTGAATTTTATGCCACTTTCTGATACACTCTCTGCAACATGTAGCTGTTGCATGCTGAGCAACAAACACCGGATGTCCTTTTGTTGGAGTTTGCTTTCCGTCATTTGGAATAAATGCAGGAGCTTCTCTTTTAAAAATAAATTCTCTTGCATGTTCCCTTATAGTTTCCATTCCCTTTTCATTTATGTAATCAATATCCTTTTGTTTTAAATGAAAACTACTGCGAAATTTTGAATTATTAAGTCTGCTAAATAGTTGTTTGTACCATTCTTCCTTTGTCATTTTCGAACTCCATTTATACAAATTCTTCTAATTATTAACTGCATATATTCATTTATCTTTTTTAACACGTGAAAATTATATATGCAGTTTTTAGTTTTAATCATTTATCATAAAATAATGTATCATCAAAACAAATATTACCAAAATAATTATTAATGCAATCATTGTTATTCCTATAAATACATTATTACTATTATCTCTACTTACAACATTATCCACATTTTCATTTGTAATATTTTTACTAGCTTGATTGTCTTCTGCTTTTCTAATTTCAACATTTATTAATGAAAATGAATCTGTTCTATTAATTATTCTTTGATAAAAATTTTTTACATATTGTACATCACTTTCGCTACATTCTGAATCTCCATTATTATGAGCTATATTATTACGTATCCATCTTATATGCTTAAGCATTTTATAATCGTATTGCCATGACTCAACAAGTTTGCTTTTCTCAAATGGTATTTGTTCCATTTCATTTACATACTGCGTAATTCCTTGATTGCTTCCCAGTAAATCTTTACATAAATTATCTAATTTTTTGTATTCTTCAAAAAATATAATTTCAATATTATTCATATTTTTATGCTCCTATATTTGTTTAATATAAAATAAACGATTAATTCAAATAGGATTTTACTACCTCAAAAACATTCAAATATCCATTTGCATACATATGCACACCGTCAATTGCATACTCTGTTTTTTGTTCTCCATTTTCATTAACGAGACCTGCATTGCAGTCAATATAATAGCATTCATATTTATTTGCGATTTCTTTCAAATACTCATTGCACATTTGAATGTTTTCAGGAGTTCTAAGCTTCATCCATTGAATTGCCTCTTCTGTATGCCAAGGCAAATGTAAATTTGCAGGATAAAATGCCATTATATAAATTTCTGCATTAGGAATACTATCTTTTGTAGTTTCAATAATTTTGCAAAAATTGTCCATCAGATGTGACATCCACTTATCTCCATATCGGGCTTCCGTAATATCATTTGTTCCTATATTGATAAATATCTTCGATGGTTCAAGGTCTAAAAGCAATGTATTAATGTTTTCCAAAAACTCATCTGTATTCAATCCACCAACGCCTCGATTATAAATTACCTCATCAAATCCTTTACTTCTTGCAATTTCACAAATAGGAAACTGTTCCATCAGTGATGAACCTGTAAAAAGAATTTTTCCCTTTAATATGTTCTGATTTAAATAATCAAAATTTTTAATTTTTATCATCTGCTCATTATTCATTGTAATACCCTCTCTTTTTATATTGAATTTCCTTCTATCAACTAAGCCGGCAAATTATATTGTTATATTTGTCTGTATGAATTTAGATTTATTTTCAATTCTGCCTCAGTATATGGTTCTTGTTCAATTGATGCTTCTTACGATAGTCTATTTCACAACAACTCTTTTTCCATTTTCAACTATAAATATCTGAAATTTATTTTAAATTTATTCTTTATTCACTTTGTTATCAATAGCCTGCACCAATAATTTATATCTTTTTAGTGTGTCGGCATTCTTTCCACAGTACTCTCGTTTTACAAGTTCATTATTGCTATAATCTACATAAATATCATACAAATTAAATTGATCACTTGTTAAATCAATATAATGTTCGTTAATTTTATTGAAATAATGAGTACCACCGCCTGAAACTCTTATTTTATGAATTGTGCCTCCAAACATATCATAAACCAGCGTTGCTGTTATTGCACACTGTCCATATGTAGGATCATTTTCCTCATCATACTCTTTTTGACAGCTAGGATAGGCTGTTTCTCTACACCAAACATCAAGTAAAATTTCGAACAATTCATCAATAGTTTTTATCTTGCAATTATTTCCATTTTTTCTATGTATTTCTTTTGTGTATTCATTTCCGAAATATGAAATATTTCGTCCCGATTTTGTTTTAAACATTTTCTATTTCCTTTCTACTACAATATATTTATGGTTAATAACCCTTACAGCCAGTAAGGAATTATCCATCTTGTTGCTTAAGCTGTTAGAATGTAGGTAGCAATTGGATATCTTCTCCTTTCTTGGACTTCGCGTCCGTAAAAAAGACTGATAACCAGCTCCTCATTCGCAGCGTTCGTTTTATGCAGGTTGAATCGCCATAGGTGCATTCGTGTCACACCACAGTAGATCGAATAGGCAATGAGTAAAACTGATATTTATCCATTGCAATAATCTTAAGGAGTGACAAATTTATGAACGCAGTAGGTATTGATGTTTCAAAAGGTAAAAGTATGGTTGCTATTATGCGACCTTTTGGTGAAATTGTTTCCACACCTTTTGAAATCAAACTGACCCACGAAAAACCTTATTTCAGGTAATGGACGCTTTAATCAAGACCAAACCATAGGATGATCCTGTGTATCAGTTCTTAGACAAGAAACGTGCTCAAGGTAAACCCTATTATGTCTATATAACGGCTGGTGCCAACAAGTTTCTAAGAATCTACTATGGACGAGTGAAAGAATATCTTTCATCTCTTCCAGAATCCTAATTATAACTACGATTTTCAGACCAGCACTAGTGTGGTGGTTTTATTTTGATACCTAATTTTCAACCTGTATAAAATTTTCAATGTTCTTTAGATTAGCCTTGACTTTTTATTTGCAGGCTACTACAGACAAAAGAGTTTTTATTTTATCATTTATTTTTATTCTTTTTTTGCAATATGAACACCTATTGAGTTATCTGTAGAATTTGGTCCACTTAAAGATGTATCATAAAATAATAAGTTTCCATGCGAGTTATACAATTTTTCTTCTTTATCAAAATCATATATACAACTGTATTCATCTTCAAATCCTATTTGATTATACACTTCTACGATATTTTTATTAAAATTTTTGGGTTCATCCTTACTATTAGGTGTCCCAAAACCAGCAAGAGCCATACTAATAGACATTGATGCTAAACTTGCATTATATGATGATGAATCTTCACTAAAATAACTGTCTCTATAGTAGAAATCAGTTGTTGTACTATTTCCACCAGTTCCCATTTCAAAAGGAAATTTACCATTAACTGTAACTTTTTTATCCGAATAATCATGATCTGAAATATTTACATTTATGTTGTCTATTTCGCATATGAATCCGTAGTTTTTTAAATCAAAAAATGTATTTGCGTAACCAGCTCCATCTTGTGATGAATCATTCCAAGTACCCAATGTTTTATACTTGTTTACAGAAGTATAATCTCCTGTAATGATATGACCATATCCTTCTATTATGTTATGATAATTATTAGGTTCATCATACGCCCAATTATTATATAAAAATTCTTCATCAGTAATCCATGTCCATTCCTCATACTGAAAGTTTTCATATGCTCCAATCCAATAATTATTCATTAAATTTGCAGAATCTATTTTTTTAATTTCCTCTTCTATTTTTTCTTGTTCACCTGCCGATGTAATTGAACATAAATGCCCATTTTTTTCAATTTAAAATGGTTACATTAATGTCATATCCAATTTTCTTGTAATCTTCTATGATTTTCTTTTCTATTGCTCCATTCATCATTGAACGCAATCCTTCAACATTTTCCATTACCACATATTCCGGCTTAAGGCGTTCAACAATCTTCTTCATTTCCAAATACAAGCTATTTCTTTCATCAGTTATTACCCTATTTCCCGACATTGAAAATCCTTGGCATGGGAATCCTCCAACCACCAAGTTTACATGTCTTTCTCCTATTTCATCATAAAGCTTTTGCTTAACTTCCTCTTCCCTTATGTCTCTAGTTTCTACGGTTTCATTGAATCCTTTTTGTTCAATGAAGTTGTATTTATATGTTTCCACTGCCGCATCCATTATTTCCACAGATGCCACAGGTGTAAAGCCAGCCATAAAATAAGCATATTCTAACGTAATTTCAGCTAGAATATGCTTATTTTTATTCTTCTCGCAATTTTATATTATGCTACCACAAAATCAACATCTTTCTATCAAGCGTAAATTGGTTCAAAATCATCTGCGCCATGTCCACAAACCGGGCATACATAATCTTTAGGCAACTCACTTCCTTCATATACATAATTGCAGATTTTACATCTCCAGCCTACTATTTTTCTTCCGTTACTTTCATCATCCTTTTTAGGCTTTGGTTTTATTTCATTTTGATATTGTGCATAAGTCAATGGTTCTTTTTCACTTAAAACTTTTGCATCTGTAACTTCTGCAATAAACAAAGTGTGTGTTCCAAGGTCATGCTTTTCAACAACCTTACCACTTATAACTGCACATGACTGCCATCCAAGATAAGGAATTCCTTCATTATCAGTTGGTGGTGTAATATTTGAGAACTTGTTCACATCTCTTCCTGATTGGAAACCAAAATGCTTTATAGACTCAAACGTACAATCACTATCTAAAATGCTAACTGCTAAAATTCCGCTCTTTTTAATTAATTCACATGTATAATTACTGTTAAGCACCGACACGGCTATTCTAACCGGATTATTAGCCACCTGAATACATGTATTTGTAATACATCCATTAACCACATCCCCTGCCTTAGTGGATACCATAAATACCCCATAAGTCAAGTTATAAATTGCCTTCTTATCCATATTAATTCCTCCAAATTTTATTTATGTTCACTGTTCTATTTAGTTATTCTGTATTTTCTCATTAGTGCCTTCTGGTATTCCTCATCATTTACTGCTTTTTCAAGTTCTTCATATTTATTTTCTTATATTAGCATTTTTATCAGCTTACTCATATCGTCTATTCCTTCTTTTCTTCCTTCTTCCTTTCCATTCCTATACTGCTGATTTAATTCCATCTGATATGACATATACTCTCGCCTCCATTGGTCATTTCTTTTGGCTTCAAACACTTTCTGATCAATTTTCTTAGCAAGTTTGCTTTCCGGTTCTTTGCCATCGAAATAATCTAATAATAATTTCAACTCTTTGCTTATGCCGCTTCTATCTCCCTTGGTATTTAAGAAAATTTTATGCGTTCCGTCATTTAATTTTAATTCCGGCCTATTAATACATATATTTTCAAATTCATACATACTTTTATTGCTTTCAAAAAAATCAAAAGTGCAAATAAAAATTACATAACTTGTATTAAGTATATCATATGCTTCACCTTTTTCAATCAGGTTTAAATCAATAATATCCTGATAATATCGTGATCTTTTAGGTAGTTCTTCATATTTTGTCGTTTGCATTTCTAAGTTAAAAACCGTATTTTCATCATCTTCAACATAATAAAAGGCGTTCTATGAAGCTATTACACCATAGAACGCCTTTTATTAACTTTTTAATCGTCTAATATATATATCAATTAACATTATTACCTATATCCCTATAATTGGTTAATCATAATATTCATATGATATTTTTTTCTTTTAAAAACTGGAATATTGATATAGCCAAAATTATAATACCTGCAATAATTATTAAATATCCACCAATTTTCAATGATACATCTACACTTGCAAAATCTGATTCGCCATGTAATGATGTACTAAAAAAGCTATCATAAATAACCATTAAGAAATTAACTGCTGCAGGTGCCAATGCAAATATTTTTTTCCCTATAACTGTTAGTACACAAACCGCTACAATAAAAATAATTAAAATTAGTCCATGACTTCCCATATAATTAGTGCCGGCTGAACTTGAGAACTCTCCAACATTTGCCTGTGCTTCCTTGCTGGACAAGAAATCATCCATCGATAAATAATAAGCTCTTTCTTTGTGAGAATAAATAATTTGTGCGTTTTTGTTTCTAAATCCATTTTCAGACAAATATTACCGTATCAATTTCAAAATTGAAATTTAATCTAATTTCAATCCACTAAATAAACTTCCTAAAGAAGTTCCAATACTTTCCACTTCCTGCATGTTGTTTTTTATTTCCTCTTCTTCCTGAATTCTTTTTTCTTCCAACAAATCTTTAATACTTAAACTTATCTTTCCGCCATCATTTTTAATGACTTTTGCCTTCACAATCTGTCCTACTTCCAGAGCTTCTTTTGGAGATTTAATATGATCCATGGAAATCTGTGAAATATGCACCAAACCTGTTACATCGTTTCCTAAGTCTACAAAAGCACCATATGGCTGAATAGATTCTACTTTTCCTTCAACAACAGAACCAACCTCTATCTTTGAAACAGCCATCTCTCGCTGCGCCTTTCTGGCAGCTGCACTTTCTTCACGAAGAATTTCTCTGGCTGATAAAACGAGTTTGTTTTTTTCCATATCCGCTTCAATAACACGAACTCTAATATCTCTGCCTAACCAATCATTTGTATCTTCCACATGATTAATATCTAATCTGCTAACCGGGATAAATCCTCGCACACCTTCCACTAAAGCAATCACACCTTTATTTACGATTCCAGAAATCGTAACCGACAGAATAGTTCCTGCCTCCTTATATTCATTAATCTTTTCCCATGCCAACAAAGTATCTGTATCATACTCTCCATTTCCCATATGTGCATAAGACTCCTCTAATGCCTGTCCTAAATCTTCCATTTTTTCTATTTCGTTTTCTGCTACATTGTCCATTGTTTTTTCTTCCATTGTGCTTCTCCTTATCACAAATTTTTATTTATCTGGAGTCATTGTATCATATTCTCATATAAGGTGCAAAAAGTGTGTACCACAGGAGTTTTTTTTCTGTAAGCTAAAGCATTCTTTATCTCACCGGCATAGTAAAACGAAAACAGCTATCCCATTCCTTTTCAAGAGCCTGAAAAAGATATGTAATTTCTTTGCTCTCATTCTTTTCTACTATCTGTTTCACTGTTCTGTTCCTCACTTTCCTTTGATCTTTTGTAAAATAAAAATGCCCTCTTAAACTTCCGGCACAAAACCGAAATTTAATAAGGCATTTATTTTATTGTTGTTGGTTATTGATCAATTTCCTTGACACAATTATTTTATCAAAGGTGTGAAGGGATGTCGAATTCAAATATGGTCATTATTGTTAATCCATATTTTTCCATAAAATAATAATTTATCGGATTAGCATATCAATTGTGTCTTCTACAATATCAACAAAAAAGTCCTCAATAATTAATTTTTTATCAATGGCAATATAACAAAAACCAATTATATCAATGGCTTTATCCCGACTTTTCGTGTAAACCACCCAATCAGTCTCTGTGCAAATTTTAAATTAACTATTACAATAACATGTTTCTCCTCCCTTACACAGCATTATATATGTTGCTAAAAACATTAACATATGTCCCATACTCTCAAATGCAACTGAAATGTCATTGCACCATACAACCGGTATGCGTTTCATAATTTCACATAAAATCAATCCTCCCAACGGTTGAAAACATACCATCCATCTTGGCAATGCAAATCGTCTGGTAACAATTAAATAAATTATTACAATCGACATTCCAACATCCATAATTAAGTAATAAACCATAAATGGTATAATTATGTACATTCCAACCTGATTTGTTATTTCTGCAGCCTGTTCAAATGTATTTTCCTGTCCATAAACCACCTTGAAAATAATTGGCAATAAGCAACACATAACATGAATAAAAAATACAGCTATTAATCCTGCTGCCGAACTTATTTGAAACAAACGGTTCATTCCTAAAGCATACCCCTGTGGTTTTCTTTTACATGCATCTTCTACTATTTTTCTTAACTTCATAAGTCCAATCCAATATAAAGGCATTGCCACTGCGGCCAAAAGTATTGATACCTCAAATCTCCACATAGACATTTTAGGCCAATTTGAATTAACGAATGTACCAATTTCTTCATTGCCACTTCCTTTTACATCCAAAAGCCAATCACCAATCATAAATAGTGCCATTGAAACTATTCCTAATACTATTGCTCTCCTATTCTTTTTTCCCATTTTTTCTCCTCTTTCTGTAACCAATTTTAGAAGAAAATTGATTACCTGCCTGCAGCCGGTTATCTTCCCTGATGAAAGTCTCCAAATCCATCAGTAGTACAAATTACGACATGCTTTTAAATGACGTTTGCGTTAGGTTAGTCATATCTAACTTCTTTATATTAGTCGAAAACACATTGTTTGTCAAACAATTCTAATAACTTGCTCAGAAAGATAAAGATTTTCGCTATTAATAGTTTGATATATACATATATCCAAAGAAATGCTTTTTTATATTGTCTTTTATCCTTATTATACAACAAAAGACTCAAGGTCAACCTCAAGTCTTATTGTCAAGTGTGTATGTCTAATTTTTATATATTTATCGTCATATATGGAGGAATGCATATAATTCCATCTTTCACGATTAAATTTCTTGGATGAATAATATAACTTTCCCCTATGCGCTTCTTGTATTTTTCTCTGAAATTATTTAATGAAGTTGTTTTATATTGCTTTCCTGACTTCACTTCGATTGGAAACATCTTATATTTTAATCTGCTGTTATTTGAAATGATAAAATCTATTTCCATATCATTTCGATGCTTATTTTCATTATAGTGTGTATAAAAATATAACTTATGTCCATTTGCCACCAGCATCTGGGCTATTGCGTTTTCATAAAGCATCCCTTCATTTATCTGCAATTTACCCGCCAATATCTGTTTATACACTTCATCTTCAAGTAATTCATTCTCATCAAATGTATGGCTTACCAAAAGCCCGGTATCTCCCATATAACACTTTACATAGCTTCTTGTCTCGTTTAATGATAAACCCACATTAGGATCATTACACAAAAAACACTCATTAGATATCATAGAATCCGACAGCCAGAAAAATGTTTCTTCATACTGATCTGCATAACTACCATCTTGTAGTTTTTTGAATACCACTCTTTTTTCATGCTGTGAAAGGAATCCCGGAATCTGGTCATAAATTGCAAGTACCTTACTTCTATACTTTGCATCTATTTTCATAATATCTTCCCGATACAATTTGAGAATGTCTCTTTTTTCTTTATCCGCTTCTGTAAAATCTTTTTTACCTTCAATAAATGCTACTACTGGCATGGGCATCCCACCAACAAGTATATACTGTTGAAACAAAAGCATTGCCTTGTTATGCATACTTCTTTCCAAAGGTTCTCTTTTTTCAAAGCATTTTTTTATATATTCAACCAGCAAATCTTCCTCTAATGCTATTGCAAATTCTTCAAAATCCAATGGATACATATTAATATGTCTTTCTTCTGATGGTATCACGATATTTTTTACATTTTCCCTAATTGATATCAATGAGCCAGTCTCAATATAGTCATATCTTCCATCTGCCACTAAATATTTTATCGCAGCTCTTGCCTGTGGAAACATCTGTACCTCATCAAAAATAATAAGAGAGTTTCTCTCTGTCAATTTTGTTCCAAAATGCGTCTGTAACAACATAAAAAATGTATCCAAATCATTCAGATATCTCTTAAAATACATTTCGACTTCCTTATCTTTTTTAGCAAAGTCAATAAGAAGATAACTTTCGTATTCGCTTTTTCCAAATTCTTCGCAGATGGTAGACTTTCCAATACGTCTGGCGCCTTCTATCAGTAAAGCTTTTTTCCCCCGACATTCACTTTTCCATTCCAGTAGTTTTTTATATATTTTTCTTTTTAATATCATTGTTCCTCCAGATTATGCGCATATATGCAAGTTCTTAATTTTATGATTATACGCACATTGTACTCAATTTTATGATTATACGCAAGTATTATAGCCATATTTTTTATGATTATACGCACTTTCTATATAATTATTTCAATTATTATGAAAAAGGCTTTCTGCTTCAAATTTATTTTTCTTGCACTTATGGTAGCTATGTGCTATCTCTTGTATGTTTTGTAAATCCATATATATGCTCCTAATCCAATTTGTGCAGACAGTCTGCACAAATTACTTGTCGTTCTGATTTGAGTGATTGTTAGTATTCGATAGTTGGTCATTAATCGAACACTATCGGACACTTATCGGATACTATCGGACACTTATCGAACACTTTGTATCCAATAAACAGAAAAAGTGTTCAATAGTGTTCGATATAGTGTCGAATAATCAATTATGTGCTTTCTAAATAATATATTTAGTAGCTGGTCCTTTTCCAGCTTTCTTAATCAAACCATTTGCAATCATCTTATCAAGTAGTTTTCGTGCTCCAGTCTTAGATTTATAACCACCTATATCTGCAGCCTCTTGTGAAGAAATACTTCCATTCTGTCTGATATAATCCAATATCTTTTCTTCTTTCGACATTGGCTTCGGTTCCGCTTGGTCTGTATTTTCATTTCTAATATCAGCAGCACCCGGAATATAAACAACCTGTCCTACTTCCAGTTTTAATGTCACTCTATCTGAGTGCTCTGAAAAATCAGACTCCGGCTTCTTCCAGTTCTGCTCTTTCCATGCAGTCATAATCTTATCAACACCACTTCCGGCACGCTCACCTACATTGACAAAACCAAACATCTTAAGAATATTGGGATTTCGTGGATCACTATTGCCACCTGCGTAAAATTCCTCTTTTGTTACTCGGATTGTTCCTGGATTCGATATGGTAAGTTCTTTTCCTTTTTTTACAACAAGAATCCCTCGTCTGCCGTAATAATTGGCATGTGCCAGAGCATTTGCTAAAGCCTCCTCTAAGGCATCATGAACATCCACTCTGTCTACACGATATCCATCTCTTCGGTTGGCAAATGGAACTGCCACTTCATCATCCATTCGTGTACGTACCTTGCAGAAGAAATCATATATATTTCCACTCCAATCACCTTCATTAGAGTGCGTGCAGAATAACCAACGTACTGCTTTATCATCACATTCTTCCCGATAATCCAAAAAGTAATTAGGAAAAATCTCTGTAATGTGATATGCTTCTTTTTACCATATTCATATTAACTAAATAATGCTCTTCTAATATGAATTACATCATTATCATAATCAATATCTGACCAACATAATCTGACCACTTCACTAATACGCATACCTGTCAGCAACATAACTTTAAGCATTGGATAGTACCATGCATATTCTGTTTCTGTTGTCTCCAAGAATTTTTTCTGCTCATCCACAGTTAAAAATCGCCTTTGTTTGGAATCTGTTTTTTCTGGAAGAATAATCCTTTACCTTTGTATTTTTATTAAACTCTTCTGTATTATTACCTATATTTTCCTGTGAATTATTCACTGTTGTCGCTTCTCCTACATCTGTAATATTATCGTTTGATTTTCCATTACTACTGCATCCACTAATAGTTATGGCTAGCAATACCACAATTATAACTGCCCACTTTGTCATTTATCGACACTCCTTAAACCAATATTCAATCTCTAATTAATAGTTTCTGCCGATTTTATTATATAAAAATTATGGTCCTTTAAGAAGTCTCTCTTAATTATGCAGTTTTAACCTTTTAGTTATGAGGTTTCACATAAAAATCAGGGTGTCAAGACACAAAAATGTCATATACAATCGCAAAAAAATGTAATAAAATATAATTATATAAATTACCCGATAATTTATGAATTTTATATATCGGAAAAGTCTTTTTTCCTTAACAATATTTTATTTATGGAAGGAACGATGAATATATGAAAAAAACATCTTTAAAATTACTGCTATTTTCCTTTGTTATGAGTTTACTTATGATAATTCCTACAAAGGTAAATGCAGAAGAAATCATTCCGGTCAATATATCTGTAAAGTATGGCCAGACAGAAGCCCGAAGAATCTTAGATATGATTAATGAACTGAGAACCAGTCCTACTGACGCATGGGCTTGGGATAAAACTGATACAAAACAAGAGGCATATTCCGGTTTAAAAGAACTTGTCTACGACTATGATTTAGAGCGACTTGCAATGAAGCGTGCAGCAGAAATTGCATTATCCTACGATCACACCCGCCCAAATGGTCAAGGTCCTTTTACTATTTATACTGAAGAAAGTATTACTACATGGTATGCAGGCGAGAACATTGCAGCAGGTAGTACTAACTTTTATTCTTCTGCAGAAGTAGTAAATAGAGGATGGCGTGAAGATACTGAACCTTATGCCGGTCAGGGGCACCGCAGAAATATGTTAAGTTATGATTTTAATTGCGTTGGTGTTGGTCATGTAACTTACAATGGCTATGACTACTGGGTAGAGGAATTTGCATACAGACCTTCTGTTAATACAACAGAAACACCGGCAAATGACAGCTGGCAAACTGTTACTGTTTCAGTAACTCAAAGCTGGCTTAAGAGTTTCAAGCCAATTTTTGACCAGGATTCATATATTCTTCAATTAGGAGAAACAGTAACTCCAAATATTACACCTGTAATTTATCTTGAAAATAGTTGGGGAGCTATTGGAACTGTGCTGGATACTCCAACCATTTCCATTGATGATCCTTCCATTGCCACCTATAGTGATGGAAAGATTATAGGTCTTAAAGAAGGTACCACCACGTTAACCACATCACTGTACGGATTGCCATCAACAACTTCGGCAACAATAATTGTACATGACTGTGATAATCATTGGGATGGTGGAGTAATTACAAAAGTTCCAACCTGTATAGTGGAAGGCGAAAGAACTTATACCTGCGCTATTTGTAATAATACAAAAATTGAAAAAATTGGCATAGATGCAACAAAGCACCTCCACTCTGAAATTCGAAATCAAAAGGAAGCTTCCTGTAAAGAGGAAGGATATACCGGTGATAAATATTGCCCTGACTGTGGAACTAAACTTTCATCAGGCAATACTATTGCAAAAACAGAAAATCATAGTTGGAATAAGGGAGTAATCACTAAAAAACCTACATGTGCAGAGACAGGCGTAAAAACTTATACTTGTGGAATTTGTAATAAAACAAGAACTGAAAACATTGCAAAAACAACAGAACATCTTCATACTGAAATTCGTAATAAAAAAGCTGCTACCTGTGGCGAAACCGGTTATACCGGCGATACATATTGTACTGATTGTGGCACTAAAGTTTCATCCGGTAAGACCATTGCAAAATTAACTACTCATACTTGGGATGACGGAAAGGTCACAACAGAACCTACTTGTACAGCGAAAGGTGTTCGAACATTTACTTGTAGTATATGTGCAAAAACCAAAACTGCGAGCATTGCAGCAACAGGACATCAGCATACTGAAATTCGCAAGAAAAAAGACGCAACCTGTGGCGAAGATGGTTATACAGGAAATACATATTGCACTGATTGTAAGAAAACAATTTCATATGGTCAGACCATCACAAAAACCGGTAACCATACTTGGGATGACGGAAAAGTCACAAAAGAGCCTACATGTACAGCAAACGGCGTAACAACTTTTACCTGCATTGTATGTGAAAAATCAAAAACAAGAAGCATAAAAGCACCAGGACATAGTTACGGAGAATATGTAGTTGTAAAAGAACCTACAACCACAGAAAACGGATTAAAATCCAAGACTTGCAGTGCTTGTGGAAAAGTATATTCTGTAACACTTGCAAAAATTTCTTCTAAGGCAACTACAAAAACTCCAACGACTTCGTCTCAGGATGCACAGACAAGCAAAATTACTACTAAAAAGATTAAGCTAAACTGTAAGAAACTGACTTTGAAAAAAGGCAAAACTTTTAAATTTAAAGTTACTCTAACACCGATAAACAGTCGTGACAGAATCACTTACGTAACCTCAAACAAAAAAGTTGTCAAAGTCTACAGAAACGGTAGAATCAAAGCCTTGAAAAAAGGAAAGGCTAAGATTACAGTAATTTCAGGTACGAAAAAATTTGTCTGCAAAGTAACAGTAAAATAAAAGGCTTTATAATAAAAGCAAATTAAAAAGTCAATTATTTTTTGAGACTTTGATGATCTAATGATATATTTAATAAAATATAATTTTTCAATATATCATTACTAAAAAATCCTTTATGATATACAAGGCTTGCAAACTTGTATACATAAAGGATTTTTTGTACCATTACAATCAAATATCTTTTTACCCGAAATCTCTTAGTTACTATTTTGACATTGAATTATATGTTATTTTTTATAATTTTTCCATTACCATCTGATATTCTCTGCCATTTAACCGTATTATTTTTGTAATGTCTCTTTTGTTTGAGCTCATGTGTCCACCTTCTTTCTGCAAAATAATGTAGGCTGGGTCTTTTGCAAGATACGCATTTGTATATACAAATGCATTCTTGTTAGGAAGAATCCTAAAACCTCTATATCTAGCCTTCAGGCTTTGTCACTGCTACTGCTCAGGGTTATCCACTGGATAACCGCACCGTAACACTCTTTTATTTATCTGACCTTTACTTCTTCGGCTATTCTTATGTCTTTATCTATCTTGAAATTTAAAAATTCCAGTTTTAACATCAGACGTGTGGTTTTACATTCACGTATAAAGACTCTTTCACATGCTTTGTTCGTCCTTTTCAAATATCAGAATCTTCTGCGTAACCTTTTTTGCAATCGGTAATAACTCCAAAAGTCTGTATGCAGATGAAAATAACTCCATGCCACGAAGAATATTATCATCTTTTATTTTATGATACCCTGTTGTCATATTCCCAAGGTCTTCAAAATGATCTGCACCGAAGACAAATTTTGAGCCTGTTTGCTGTATGGATTTTTCTATTCCTTCTTTCTTTACCCATGCCTTTGCCAGACATTCCATAAGAATACAGGCATTATCAAAGTTGTCCTTTATTATTTTTAATATCTTACCGTTTTCTTCTGCTGTCAGATACATTGATAATCCTTCAATGATAAAAAGCATTTTCCCCCGCACTTTTACTTCTTTTGGCCATGCAGGGTCAAGTGCAGAAATTCCTATCGTAGAAACACGTCCTGATTCCTCGAAAATCTGATTGCGAATTGCTATCGTTTCTGGCAGGTCCAGATTGTACCAGGTGATTTTACCATTATCCATGCGATAAAATCTCGTATCCAGACCACAGGCAATATTAACCACCGTACAATCAGGATTTTTCTCTATAAAATTCTTTACTAATTCATCAAAAACTACCGTTCTAGCAATTACCCCTTTCCCCATCGTAGAATCCCTAGCCGCTGTAGAAAAATCATAATCAATTTTGTCGACTAATTCTACCGCCTTTGCATCATAGAATTTATTATGTTTACTTTTGGAATATTGGGCTCTGGCATAAAAGCTCTGGAGCATTGTCTCAGCACTGCCACTGATAGTAGGTTTTATTCTTTCACTCATACATTTACCTTTTTTGCAATATAATTAGTTAGTTTTAACTAACTTGATTATAACACATTTTATGAAAATAAACAATTCAAATTGACGTGTCTTGGAGACAGCCCCATAAACTTCTTAAACTGAAATCTGTCCAAGTAGCCGGATTCATCAATATCACCGAAACCAACGATTTCATTATGCTCAACTGCAACTACCATATGATGTTTCAGGAATGATTCATCCCATTCTTTTAAATCCACTGTTCCGGTTGCCCAGACATTTAATTGTTCTTTTGTATAATCTTTTGCATTTACACTATGAATAGTATGATAAAACAATTCAGCCAAATACCCACAGTCAGAAGTTGTGTATTTTCTAAGTTGCATTTTATCCTCACAAATACCGATTTCTCAATCTCAAAAATTGGAAGTTGCGTTACAGAAATTCCTTCCAAAAATCATAAATTATGTGTGCAAGTTCCTTTGGATTATCAACATTAACCTCATGGGAAGAATCTTTAACTATTTTGAATTCACTTTTTCTTATACTCTGACTAATTTGTTTAGCACTTTTCATATTCGCTTTATCTTTACTTCCGCACAATATTAGGCTTTTGCAATTAATTTTATCCAAACCGTTTTTTATATTGTGATTGCTCATTGAGTTTACTAAAGTAATAAAATCTTTTTTTGAACAGCCCATATCATTAAATTGTGAGTCTGGCATGAAGTGAAATATCATACTTTGTATTTTGAAAAGAACTTTGGGTATATCATAAGGAGTTCCAATGATAATAATAGAGTTTACTTTTTCTGGATACTTTTTTACATAATCCAATGCCAATATTCCACCTAATGAAAGTCCACATAAATTAAGTTTTCCTTCCTGATTGTTACAGAAATCAGAGAAAGAAGAAAATATGTTTTGATAATCATTGCTATTGCCACTTGACATTTTAAAAAGTGCAGGACAAAGAACATCTATATTATCTATCTCTAAAAATTTGATGGTTTCATTCCAACTTTTATGATTTTGCCCTAGCCCATGAATTAAAATATTCTTCATAATGCTCCACCTTTACAACTTAGAATTATCATCTTAGTTCATCCAACATTTGAAACATTTCATTTCCACTATCCATATTAATTTTTATTATACGCCATCGTATACAGTGAAATGCCATTTTTCAATTTTTTCTCGCCACATAGTTCCATTCCACATCGAGTATATTTTTTTACTTTTAACGGCGTATCAGTATCCAGAATACAGGGAATATCCTTTGTGTCCGCCTCGGCAAAAGGTTGCTCCAAAATCTTGCGCATATATCCTTTCCCCTGAAATTCTCGCAGGACAACAACCATGGATACTGCAATATAGTCATGCTCTTTTTTGAAAATCTTCGCATACTGTTCGTCTCCGCTTTGTGCCATAGCTATCAGTGCCTTAAGCGGTAACTCGCATAAAAGTCGCTTGATCATATGTAAGGTCGGACCCATTGAAGGTTTTGCCCTCTTACTCCAATAAGCAAGATATCCCTCTCCTATTTCCGATGTGGTATACAGAGTTCCTGCTCTGTAAAACCATTCCGTCATAATCTCAAAGCCTTTTATTGTTTGCTCTCTTGTGAGCATCGTAACAGTTCCGGCTTTTTCATCAGCAAATGCCTCACCGATTCTTCTGCCAATGTCTGCAATTTCTTTCCTTGATTTATTTTCCACTTTTATCATGGATATTCCTCCACCAATTTCGATTGAGATTTCACCTGTTTTAAGAGATTTGATAACTGTTATATCTTGTTATTAAATTCTCTGCCAACCCTTGAAAACACTGGATTTATCGCAGATGAGCTTTCCCTTATTCTTTCCCTTGTGTTATATCGTCCCATCAGTGTTTACGAATTCTGATAAGGGCAAATACAAGGGCAAGAAAATCATATAAAACAGTATAACACAAAATAAAAGTGACATGGTGAACTGATTGAAATGCTTCTGATTTTTGTATCTGATGATTGATTGAATGATAAGGAGATAGGATACGATGAGAACGATATTTGCAGAATACAATCCACACAGAAACAGTATTGATGTTTATACCAGTGCTGGCTATATGCTTCGCATTGATTGTTGGGAAGCAGAAAAGAATTTAAAAACCACTCCCGGATCAGACTGTGCATTAACTTCACTTGCAGTTGATGAACCACTTGAATATGCAAGATTATATCTTGATGGAAATTTGCAGATGTGGGTGAACGCGGAAGATTCATTAGAGATATAGAAATACCTTTTAGAACAAAGTAGTCTTTCGCCTCTACGAATATAATTGTGAATTAGACGCTTATATCCGAAATAAACAATTGGAACATACCCGACAGGAGAACTTTCTTTGATAAGTCACGAAAAGAAACAGTCTATCAGAAAATGCAATCTGACACATAGACGGGCTCGACACATAGAATAAACAAGAGGACTTGCAAGGTTTGTGACCTTCTTTCAAGCCCTCTTATGTATCATTGCGGTACTGGCTGTGTCCGTTCCGTAAAGGACTGCCCTAAGTGTATCGGCTTCACCTTGTTCCTTTACCTCACTATTCACAAATCACTTTTGCTATTTTCGCAATAATATTGCAAATAAAACAATTAGAACTAATATAATTATCAAAAAAATAAACCTTATTTGACCATGAAATCCTAATCCAATCCACTGCAATACTATTATTAACGCAAAAACTAATAACGCCCAATACTTTCTTTTCATGCAATTTTTTAATAAGTCATTCTTACGTTATCTACCACGTAATCATACATTGGATCTCCATACATAGTTCCTCTATTCACACAATGTGTGTCAAACTTAAAATATGCTACAGATTTACCCGAATTAAGAAATGATTTTAAATGACTAACGTAAGTACTCTCTCCGCCGATAAAATTAAGAATTACAGAAACACTGAGTCCAACAACCGAACCAACAGGACCACCTAAAGCAGCTAGCAGTAAAGTCCCTAAACTTTTAGTCGCACCCTCTCCCACATTTATTGCTTTAAGAGCTGCCTCTGCTTGACTTCTTGTCATAGAATATGAAAAAGTCTTATTTTTTACAGTACAGTATCCAATTCCGCCACCCATTCGTGTTTCTTGAGAAGGAACTATATATAGTTCTCCATCTTCATAAATTATAGTATAACCACCATTGGATAAGTCAACATCTTCTTTACTACAAGTCCCCTTCGAATTGTCATTTTGATTATACCTTTCACTAGCAAAAGATACTGTTGACATCGAAAATCCTAAAACCATTGACAAAATAATTGCTATACAACGTTTAATTTTTTTCATGATTTTCCTCCTTTCTTGAGGAATTTAAGATTTATAGACAACTTTAAAAGAATGCAAAAGAATGCGCATGCTTTTGTATACACTTAATATATATCACTCTTTAAAAAAATAAAAGACTTGTTTTGAATTATTTTTTATAGTATCCTATAATAGTGGTGATTTATATAATTTTAATGTTTATTTTTAAGATTCTCTAACAAACTTTTATACTATCCTATAAAACGGTCAATTTTAAAAATCACGAAATTGCAGGCTTTACAACACTTTGTAACACGATATAGGTCTGTCCGATAATCCCTCTCATATAAAAATAATCAATGCTTCATTTTTAACACAGGAAGATAAAGACATCTCCCTGTGTTTTTCTTAATAATATCCCCGCTCTTCTCGCCAGTCTTTTACATAACATCGAATTCCAATATAGACCACATATACAAGTAGTAACAGTACAATGAGGTTTATCGGAATGACAGATTTTATCCATTCGCCAAAGTAGATTACGATAGCTGTACTCATTATTGCCACCATAATGCTGATGATATCCCAACAATATTTCCGGTAGATTTTTCCCACCTGATAGCCAATCCCAATTATCAGGAATCCCGTTATAATGAATAAAATTCCCATAACAATAGCCGCGATCAGCCAGTACACAATCCCGGAAACGATACTGTTTGAGATTCCATTGCTTAACTGTCCGAAAGAATCTGCTCCTGTAACAAATTCTCGAAACAGGTTTATGATTCCTTTACCAATCGTACCGAAAAAGGTGATACAGTCGTTAAGAAAAACCGGAGAAAGGATAGCTGTGAACAGTGTAGTTGCTATGCTGTACCATGCCAACAGGAACATAAGGCTTTCATAACCTGTTGTCATTTGTTTATATTTTTTCTCCAACTGAATTTTTCGATTATCGCATTTTTCTTTTGCTTTCTGATAAGCAGTACGGTCACAGTTATCGCATTTCTCATAAGGCACTTTTTTCTCGACAGGCACCTCTACCGTCTTTTGGTGTGTCTGTGCATAGCGTTTTGCCTGCTCCGCTTTTTCGTACTTAAATTTCCATGCCACGACTTCTGCGTCGGCTCTTTTCCTGCTGTCTGTCTCGCTGGTTAATTGTTCCTCTGTTTGCTTTAATTTTGTCCGCAATGCTTCGATATTCTCGGCTCTGTTTTCGCTGTTCAATTTCTCGTTCAAGGTCAGCGATCTGTTTAGCTGCCTGTTCAGTTCCAGAATTGTCTGGTCTTTCTGATCCAGTTCGTCCTGCATCTGTTCCGTCATTGCCAGGAGTTCTTCCACCCGCCCGACGTTCTCTAAGTTTACGCATTCGTTCATCAATATCCCTCGCTTTCTCTATCTGCTGTTTAATGTCAGTAATAAGCTGTTCTCGTTGTTCAGCTTCTGCGTTAATTCCTGCCATTGCTGATTCTCGTTTTCCAACTGTTCGATTCTGACTTTTTGCTGTTCGATCTGGGAGAGCAGTTCTTCTGTATCTGGCAAAAGATTCAGAAGCCCGGATAACTCGCTGTTTAAGATCTGCAAACTCTGGTTCTGCTCCTGAAAGGACAGAAGCTGTCTGTCCCGTTCCTGTAATTCCTGTACCATCTCTGCCATAAGGTTCTGCTGTTCCTCGATCTGGTTTATCATTGACTCCATCATGGGAATGACTTCCCGGCTTTCTTCTAAGGTCATTTAACCACTCCTTCCACTGTGATAATGCACCAGATACTTTTCCGAAACTGGTCTGTATCTTTTTCAGCAGTGCATTTTGTCTTTTTATGATCTGGTTTTCCTCTACTTTCCATGAAGCTGTCTGCACCTGTCCACTCTGGAATTTCTCATCAATCTTTCTTGCATCAGCACCCTCATGGATTGTAGGGATTTCTAATTTTCCCTGTCTTGCATAGGAACGGTGGTCAATCTGTTGTTCTACTGATAAATGGTCATTACAGACTTTCGCCCATTCGCTCCGCCATAATTCACAATTCTTTGGATTGTTCCATCCGGTAGCATCGGTCAGCACCCGTTTCCATTGTTTACGGTTCCTTGCACCAACTTTCTGATTACCGTTTTCGTCCAATACCGGAATTCGGATTCCATGACGGTCAGGATTCTTTTTATCCTGCCACCAGTCCGGGTGGGATTCATCAACCACAATATTTCCGTCAGTATCTCTGACAAACTCCCAGTCTTTGACTTCTTTGTTTCCCCATGAGTGGTCGGGATTAAAGGGACGCATGGTTACAAGTAAATGCACATGCGGGTTTCCGTCGCCCTTATCGTGAATGCTCCAATCTGCACACATGCCTTTGTCCACAAAGTTTTTCTGAATATAATCTGTTGTATATTCAATTTGTTCCTGTCGATTCCATTCTTTTGGAAGTGAGAACTCAAACGATCTGCCAAGCTGTGCGTCTGAACTTTTCTCAATCTTCAAAACTTCATTCCATAAGCACTGTTTCTGAAAAGTAAGTTTGAATTTCTCCAGTACAACTTCTTTGTTGTCTGCCCTTTTATACCGGACAGATTTCTGAAACCGTTTGATATTTTCGGCAGGTACATTCTGCCATTCCTGCGGTGCATTTTCACACATCATCAAACTGGTATAAACAACTTCTCTTTTGGAAGTGTAGTAACTGATCCTGCCTGTTTCTTCATTTTTCATTACATCACCATTGAGATAGGCAGACGCTGATATGATGGATTTCCCTTTGCTGCGTCCGACAATCTTTACCGTATAATGAAAGATCGCCATGATCCGTTTCCCCCCTTTCTGCCGTACCCGGCATTGATTTCCGGCAGTTAACATTTCCTGTAAAAGAGAATGGTATCTGCCGGAACGCCCTCTGCGTAAGAGTGCTCTGTGCATAACAGCCTGCATGGAATGCGCCCCTCTGGCGAAGAGTGCCTCCTGCGACATGAGCAGGTCTGCATGAAATGCCCGCCGACGGAACGAGCCCGGCAAGCGTTAGCGCAGACCGGTTGCCACCTGTGGCAAACTTATACGGACGACCTCTGGTTGTCCATAAGTGCGCCCTTCATAAAAAAGCAATGAAGGGAATGGAAACTCCACTCCCTCCGGCATTACACTTCCTCCGTATTTGCAACTGGCTCTTTCTGCATTGCCTTTGAGAAGAATTTCCCATTTGCTTCCTGCCTTTTTAAGAAGCCGACCAGCTTCGGAATATCTTCTTCCTCAATCGCAGAACCAATCACTGATTCCACCGCACCGCCAATCTGACAGAGCCTGTGGGTTCGTTTTTTTGTTTCCACATCTTTCTGACGTTTCTTCAGTTCCCGTTTCTGTGCTGCGTACTGTTTCGCTTTTTCAAGGCTTTCCTGTTCTCTTTTTTCCAACTGGAGCAGACGCTCCTCATAACTCTTTGTTGATCTTGCCATAAATATCATCGTCCTTTCTTTTTTTCCAAACATAAGTTTCCTGTTGTCTGTCAGACGAAGTACATGGTATAATCTGCTTGCGTGTAGGTATATCATGGCTTCGGTCTGATAAAACCTTTGGCGGTTTCTTCGGGAACCGCCTTTTTAAGTGGAACCGTTTCTTGTGACGGCTTTCACATTTCCTTTATCCCTTAAGTCCCTGCCCTCATTGGCTTCCATGAAAAGTTCCAGCATATCCGTTTTAATCAGGACTTTCCTCCCGACCTTTAATACCGGAAGTTTCTTCCACTCCACCAGTTTTCTCAGGGTGTTCCTGCCGATTCCCGTATAATCCGCAGCTTCCTCAATAGATAAGGCAATCTTTCTTTGCGTCATGTGACCACCTCCTTATAAATTGCATTATGCAATTTCTTTTGTGCTGTCAGTATAGCGTGTTTATATCATCTTGTCAAGCATTACGAAATTATATTGTTTATTGTTTAATTGCATATTGCAATATTGTTTGTTATGTGGTATAGTAATGACATACCGAAAAAGGAGGCACATCAGCATGAAAGATAAAGAATTACGCAAGCTGATCGGTAGCAGGGCAAAACAGCGCCGTACAGAATTGAATCTGACACAGCCTTATATCGCTGAAAAGATGGGTGTGACTGCATCTACGATTCAGAGATATGAAGCCGGAACGATTGACAATACAAAGAAAATGGTGCTGGAAGGTCTTTCAGAAGCTCTCCATGTATCTGTGGAATGGCTCAGAGGGGAAACGGACGAATATGAAACCGACATTACGGATAAAAGAGAATTACAGATTCGTGATGCCATGACGGATATTCTCAAACAGTTACCTCTTGACCTTACGAAAACAGAAGATGCTTTTTCCAAAGACCTACTGCTGTTAATGTTGAAACAATATGAACTGTTTTTGGATTCGTTCCAGTTCGCCTGCAAGAATTACAAAGGCAATACCAAAGAAGCGGACATTGCAAAAGTAATGGGGTTTGAATCGAATGATGAATATAACGAGATCATGTTTCTCAGGGAGATCACCCATACTGTCAACGCATTGAATGACATGGCAGATATTGTAAGGCTCTATTCCAAGAAACCGGAAACAGCAGAACAACGGCTTGCAAATCTTTTATCCGAAGTTATGTACGAGGATTCTGAATCGGTATAGTAAGATAATCGGAGTTATGATATACTTACACGCAAGAAGCATTTCAGCAGTTCCGATTGTCTGATATCGAAAGGAGACATACGATTATGGCAAAAGGATCTGTTAGAAAGAAAGGAAAGAAATGGTACTACCGCTTCTATGTAGAGGACGCAAGCGGCAAAATGGTTCAGAAAGAATATGCCGGAACCGAAAGCAAAAGTGAGACAGAAAAACTTCTCCGCAAGGCACTGGAAGATTACGAAGATAAGAAATTTGTTGCAAAAGCAGATAACCTTACCGTAGGTGAACTTCTGGACATGTGGGCAGAAGAAGAACTGAAAACCGGAACACTCAGTAATGGCACAGTGGAAAATTATCTCAGTGCAATCCGTTGCACTAAGAAACACCCGATTGCAGACCGTAAACTGAAAACAGTTACTGCCGAACATTTACAGGCATTTCTTGATCTGCTTACATTCGGTGGCGAATTTCCAGACGGAAAAGTGAGAAAAGGATACAGTAAAGATTATATCCATTCTTTTTCCGCAGTGTTGCAGCAGTCATTCCGTTTTGCAGTATTTCCAAAACAGTTAATCAGTTTCAATCCGATGCAGTATATTAAGCTGAAAAAACAGGCAGAGGAAGTTGACCTCTTTTCCGATGATGAAGTCGAAGATGGCACACAGCCGATTTCACATGAGGATTATGAGCGACTTATCAAGTATCTGGAAAAGAAAAATCCACCTGCGATCCTGCCGATTCAGATTGCATATTATGCAGGACTTCGCATCGGTGAAACCTGTGGTCTTACATGGCAGGACATCAACCTTGAAGATCAATGCCTGACCATTAAAAGAAGTATCCGTTACGACGGTGCAAAGCATAAAAATGTGATTGGAACGACCAAGCGAAAGAAAGTAAGGATTGTTGATTTTGGAGATACGCTGACTGAAATATTGAAAGCAGCAAGACGGGAACAACTGAAAAGCCGGATGCAGTACGGGGAACTTTACCACCGCAACTACTACAAAGAGGTGCATGTGAAAAACAGGGTGTATTATGAATACTATCACCTTGACGGAACACAGGAAGTCCCGGCAGATTATAAAGAAATATCCTTTGTCTGCCTCAGACCGGATGGCAGTCTGGAACTGCCGAGTACACTCGGCATTGCTTGCAGGTCAGTATCAAAAAAGCTGGAAGGATTTGAAGATTTTCACTTTCACCAGTTACGACATACCTACACCAGCAACCTGCTCTCGAATGGAGCTGCTCCGAAAGATGTACAGGAACTGTTAGGACATTCCGATGTCAGTACCACAATGAACATTTACGCTCACTCAACAAGAAAAGCAAAGCGGGATTCCGCAAGACTTCTTGATAAAGTAGCGAGCAACGCTTAAATAAAAATTTCCCTTATTTCCCTTGCGGATTCCTCACAAGGGTAAAAATAAGGGAAAATACATATCATTTCACTATCTAAGGGGCTAAAAAGCCTGTAAAATAAGGAAAACTCAGGAAATCTCTCCACAAATTCCGATTTCTCAGCTTCAAAAATTGGAATTGTCATATTTTACTTATCAATACCACGATTCCGGCTACCACAAGTGCCACAAGCATGTATACCACTGTAGCCGCTCCTCGTTTTATCAGTACTGTCTTCCAGGACTTAACATAAGAAACATCTTCCATACCTTCTATATGCCAGATTTTGCTGTGCCCTACCCATAATCTGTCAATCACAATCCCATCAAACCAGTTCATAATTACAAGAAAAAGAAAGGATTGAAAATATGCTGTTTTAAAATCCGTAACATGATTCCAAATGGAAATAATCAGAATCAGAGCTACAAATATGATGACACAAAACGGAATCATAAACCACTTTGATTTTTTCATAACCGTTTCTTTATTGGCAATTCCGCGTTTTTCTGCTTCTTCTATATATTCTTTTGGATAAAAGTATAAGCAATTAAGCCCATCGTTCTTTACTGCACATTTTATCAGCATAACATACAATAAACAATACAATACGTTCTGTAACAACAATAACATGATTCATTCCTCCTACAAATACCGATTTCTCAATCTCAAAAATTGGAAGTTGCGCGTTTCTACAAGCGATGCGGAATGTGAATGCATCGCATAGATAAACTGGAATTTTCAAATTAGTCTTTGCAAATAACCTTTGAACCTTCACCATCAATTACAATTCCCTGACGGTTGTTAATTGGGCATAGATTCAAATCCGAAAACTCAGTCATTATTTTCTCGGTAACTTTCTTAAATGGTGCTGTAAGATAATGCGGAAGAACATAGAAATCAATCAAATCAAGCCCTGCATCATCTTCTTGGGAGTAGTCCTCCGGCTTTTCATCCATTTGCTCGATATATTGGATGCTTGGAGCGCATATAATCGCACCTGCCGATTCACCAATCATCAGTTTTTCCTTTGCCAATTCTTTCTTCAACAGCTCATCCGTTCCCGTTTTACGGAGCTGGTCTATAAGGAAAAAAGAATTTCCGCCGGTAAAATATATCACATCCGCATCTTCAAAAACAGACTGTATCGTTGAATAAGCCTCCGTTGAAATATCAATTTCAGTTACGATTGCTCCCAACTTTTTGAATAATTTTCGAGCCGAGCCGACATAACCGGTGTAGCCTTCACGCAGCGAAGCTGTTGGAATAAATGCGACTTTTTTATTTTCAATTTCTTCCTTTATCAGACTTCCTACACTTGAAAAGTGCGAACATAAAAATAGGTTCATCAATATTCTCCTTTATAAATTGCGATTTGTATTTTGCTTAATATTACGATTCATTATATCATATTTCCTTCCCCACTACCACAATTCTCCAATCGTCCCCTTTCCCATTATCACATGTAGACAACATCAACGTATGCTCCCCATATTTAGGCTTTTCCCCTATATTCCACAAGCCATGCTCCAGCACCTTTTCCACAAACTCATCATAGTCCTTCTCATCCCTTGCCATTACAAACTTCCAATATTCAAATTCCCTTATGTTTACACTCATAACAGCAAACACTTCATATTCTCTTTTTTGATTTGTTGTAAAATATATTTTTTTATGTTTGTCAAAAAACTTCTTCTCCTTATACTGTTCCAGTGCTCCAAACATTTTTCCACCGTTTATGTTATGACCATAGATAATTATATTATCAGATTTCTTTAAGTCACAGTAAGGACTTAAGTATGGTGTTCCATAAAAGCTATAGTTCTTATTAAAGTCATGGCTTAAGTAATAATCCGGATTATCCCCTTGTCTGCATTACAGGATAACTTATTGTTGTTTCAGGCACTTCCAAATATCCAATGCATTCCTTGTTTTCTCCCTTAAGTTTTCCCACGTTTATTGACTTGTCCTTTGCTCTCACGCATGCAAAACATCCAAGTGCCATTAATAATGAGATAAGTGAAATCATCATACCTGCAGTCTTTCCCTTTATTCCTGTCTGTGGTGTATCTGGTACTTCAGGTATTCTTTCATCAACCACTGTAAGCTTCTGAAGCTTTCCTGTGTCTTTTATCCTGATTTTCTTATCCTTTGCAACCTTGTAATGCTTTGGTGCGCTTACTTCCTTAAAGGTATATGTTTCTCCTGCCTTTAAAATTCCTTCAATGAGTTCAGCATTCTTGCCGGTTGTAAATTCATGAACCTTTCTGCCCTTGCTGTCATACACCTTGTACTTTGCACCGCAAAGCTGCTTCTTTGTGTCTGATGCAGTCTTGTTAAACTGAACCTTTATTGTGTCATCCATCATGCTTACCTTCTAGACCTTGCCATTATCTGCCACGGTAAACTCAACGCTTGCTGCAGTTGCATAACCGTCTCTTGGTTGTTTTTCTGTTAAAACATATGTCTTACCAACGGCATACTTTCCTTCAATCACATGGCTTTCTTCCGTTGAAACCCATTCATCCATTACAACTCCTGTATCCTTATCAGTTACCTGCATGTGACATCCTGAAAGTTCCCTTCCGTTTGTAATGTCCTTCTTTGAAAATTCAACCTTTGTTGTGTCATCATACATTACCACATTATTGTCTGGTAGCTCATTTGATATTCCCTTGTTCTTGATTATCACCCTCGTCTTTCCATTTGCACTATCGCTTTCAATGATCTCAAATGTAATGTCATCTGCAGTTACAAAACCATCAGATGGTCTTGTTTCAGTCAATGTGTATTCCCTGTTCTTTAGAAGTCCATATATTCAAATCTTTTATTGACTTAATGAATATCACTCCATTAACGGCTTCTTTACGATTAAAAATCTTTAACATAAATATTTCCTTCTTTCATAAGTATTTCGACTAACAAATGTGCACGTTTCTTAATCACAATATAACTGTACTTGATTTTTTTTACTTTTTATGTGGTTACTTACGTATTTACTACGTATCATATGCGTAGCCTAAACACCTTGAATTATGTTATATAAGAATTTTTTAATTATTTCTCGTTCTTCCTTTTTTACCTTAATCGATAAATTATTCTCCCTTTGTCCTAAAATCACATAGTCTAGCGAAACATTTAGTTTTTCAGCTATTTCTACAAAAGTATCTATACTCGTACTATGTGCCCCGGATTCAATACCACTATAAGTTCTTACCGAAATACCTATATCATCTGCAAGGCTTTCCTGCGTATATTCCTTCTGTTTTCTTAGTTCTTTAATCCTTCTGCTGCTTTCTTTTACATTGTAAATCATATGTTTTCTCTCTTTTCTGATTTATACCAGATAAATTTTTATTATTTGCTACAAAAATATTCTTCATAAATTTTATATTAATATTCGTACATTTTCTTCCTAACCAAATTGGGAAAACAAAGTTTATTTTCTTAATTGCATATAGACTTTATTTTTTTATTTAAATTTTATTTTTGAATACAACATGCTTTTTAATATTTAAACAACCAATAAATAGAAATCAATTTGTAAAAGATATAAGATGTATATTACTAAATTTAATTTACAAAGGAGATTTATTATTATGAACAATTTACAGACACACATTGAAGAATATTTAAAATATTGTGAAATTCAAAAAAGACTAGATGCAAAAACACTAAAGGCTTATAAAATAGATTTAACACAATTTATGAGAGAAATTAATACTGAAAATTTTATCGATATTACACCTTCTATGCTTGAGAATTTCATAGCTAATCTACACAGAAAATATAAACCTAAAACCGTCAAGCGCAAAATTGCATCTATCAAAGCCTTATTTCATTATTTCGAATATCGTGATTTAATCGAGAAAAATCCATTCAACAAACTTCAGATTAAATTTAGAGAAGCAATAACATTACCTAAAATAATTCCCTTGAACTATATCGAAGCAATTTTATCTACTATATATGATTACAAAGGTTCTGCAAAAACTAAATTTCAGCAAAAAAATGCCTTACGTGATGTGGCTGTCATTGAGCTCCTCTTTGCTACTGGTATGAGAATATCTGAACTTTGCTCTCTTGGTATTAATGACATTAACTTAGATAACGGAACAATTTTAATTTTTGGAAAAGGCTCTAAAGAACGAATGTTACAAATAGGAAATGTCGAAGTTATTAATATTTTAAAAGAATATCACGCAGATTTTTTGCGTGAACGTGAAAACTGTGGGCATTTTTTTGCCAATCAATCTGGCAATCCACTCTCAGACCAAACTGTTCGAAGAATGATAAATAAGTATACTGAACTTGCATCAATAAATCTACACATAACACCACATATGTTTCGCCATACATTTGCCACCAGTCTTTTAGAGGCAGATGTAGATATTAGATACATTCAGAAAATGCTTGGACATAGCTCTATTAATATAACGGAAATATATACACATGTTGCAACGGCAAGGCAACGAGATATATTGAGTACAAAACATCCAAGAAATAGATTTTTCCTATAGCAGAAAAATGTAGCAAACCTCTCTAAGAGATATTGCTGCATTTTTTTATTTATGTGACCCATTTTTATGTACTCATTTTTTCATTATTTGCCGTACAGCTCTCTCCCATACCTGATTTACCTTTTCCATCCGCTACCACCTCAACTTTTATAAAAAACTCTTCATTCTTGCCACAGTTAGCAACTTCACTTTTTATTCTCTCTGCTAATTCTTTTTGAAAATCTTCCATGACTATCTGACCTCTCTTTCCGGGGTTGATATTACTCCACGGTCAACGTCATCAAGGCTCTTGTTTATCGTGTCTGTTGCAAGTCTTAGTGTTCTCAAATCCTTGTCATAGCAATATACCTGATTTGAAAGGCGGTCATTAATGTCTACCTGGTCCATATTGATTTCATAAACCATTTCTGCCAATTCATCAGGTGAACCAAAATCTGCTGATACGGCAATAACTTCATGGATACTTGATGGCAAAATATACAGGTCACTTTCAATTTTTTCTGCCAATTCGTGTAGTGGCTCCTCATACAACATTGAAGCTGCTCCGAACAATTTACTTTCATTTGTTATAACGTACATTGAACGTTCATCCTGAGTTTCCATCATTACTTCTTTGAATTCTTCCTCCATTTCTCCACTAAGTTCACTGTCACCAAATATGATTTCGCTAATGACTTCGTTCATATTCTTAACTAATATAGGGAATAGTTCCTTTGTGTTTTTGTTTGCTGCATTGTACAAATCATTTTCCGTAAGACCTTCCTTCTTTGCCAAATCATTGTCAACAAGATTTGTATATGTTCCCAAAGAATCATTTCCAAGATTCCATCTATACACAATTGCAAGGTCCTCAAACTCCCTATGGGGAACCGTCTTTAATAACTCTTTGTTCTGCTCGGCATTTATTAAAGTAAAAAACACGTTATCTTTAAGTCTTGATATATCCAAAAGCTCTGCCTTGATTTCATCATTAAATGACTTGATTCCTCTTTCCATTGTTTCAGCTGCAATTCTTATGACCTCTTCATATTTTCCTGTTCTTTCATATTCTTCATAAAGATTATTTACATATATGGTTGGTGTGGCATTTTTTAACCCCGGAATGTCATAGAAATTCAATCCATCAACTTCACGGTTGGTTTTATTAACCTTTCTGATTACAACTCCACAATCCTTGTACTTTTCGTCCATATAATCCTTAATATCATCCTTAATTTTTTCCTTAAATTCTTCGTAATTTAAATTCATGTTCGTCCTCCTAAAAAATCCTTAATTTTAATTTTTGCTCTGTTTCACTCTTATGGTGGAACAACTAAAATGCTTTCACTTTTCATAAGACACCTCCATTTTTGCAATAAAAAATGCCCTATTGAAAAACAGTCAGTTCTTAAACTACTGTTCTCAATAAGGCATTTATTTATTTTTGATTTAAAGTTTTAAGGCCTGTTGCTCTCAAACTTTATGGTTATATTTTACTATTGCGGTGTGTCGATGTCGAATTCTATCGTGGATGGGATTTAGGATAATAAACCATATTGTGGTTTAAATTATTTGGTTGATGTGCAAAAAGGAAAGGTTGGGACACGGGGTCCCAACCTATTTCTACTACAACTGACTTCTTAACCTATGCTATTTTTGGATTTTTTATAATTCTGCTCAACCACTTTTCGTGTATGGAAAGAAGTTCTTTATTGATAATTTTTATCCATTTATTCGTAAATCTCTATTCATCTTCCTCCTCGAATATCCAATATAATTGTGTGGCAGTTCAGTCAATGGCTTCTCGACAACGACTGCCTTGATGTCTGTATGGAATCCACAGGAAAATACCGGATTCCTGTCTTTAATATTCTGGAAGATGAAATCAATGTTGTCATTGCCAATCCCAAATGGGTAAAGGCTGTAAAAGGCAACAAAGATGATACCAAAGATTCTAAATGGATTGGAGACTTGTTCCGTCTTGGGCTTGTCAAAGGCAGTTATATTCCTTGCAAGGCAGTCCGTATTATGAGGGAATACACCCGCTATCGTTACAAGCTCGTTTCCTGTCGTTCAAGTGAAAAGAATAGATATCAGAATGCTCTTACTGTTTGTAATGTTGCATTAGATTCTGTTGTTTCCGATATCTTTGGGAAGTCATCCACGTCCATTATTGACTATCTGCTTGATCAATCGGGGACATCCATTAACCACGAAGAAATCGCATCTAAACTTCTTAGAAACCTCAAATCCAAAGAAGATGCTGTTATAGAATCCGTCGAAGGATATCAGATGACTGATACCCAAAAATACCGTATGCGTCTTGTTCGCGCACACATGGATTATATCACAGCCGAAATCAATGATGTTGATAAAATGATAGAAAATATGA
Source organism: Eubacterium sp. AF17-7 (assembly GCF_003461285.1). Taxonomy (NCBI): domain Bacteria; kingdom Bacillati; phylum Bacillota; class Clostridia; order Eubacteriales; family Eubacteriaceae; genus Eubacterium; species Eubacterium sp. AF17-7. Next base: position 45,826 of record NZ_QTWU01000014.1, read on the forward strand.
TTTCTTCTAATCCTGATTTTGAAAATGCTGTCCGGTTCCTCTGTACCATTCCGGGTGTCAAACGTGATAGTGCAATCACTATCATCTCCGAAATCGGTACGGATATGTCTCAGTTCTCGGGTTCCAAACGTTTATGTTGCTGGGCTGGTTTAACACCTGGCAGCAATGAATCTGCTGGTAAGAAGAAATCTGTCTGGATTACGCGTGCTGGTGTCTACCTCAAGCCTGCATTAGTACAATGTGCTCATGCAGCCGTAAAATCTGACAAATCTCCTTACTACAAAAAGAAATATGAAGCTCTAGTTAAACGTCGTGGCAAGAAAAGAGCCATTATCGCTATTGCCCGTATGATTCTTACTGCCATCTACCAGATGCTGTCTACCGGTGAGGAGTGGAATCCGAGCAATCTTTATAAAATCGATATGCCTGTAGCTCTTGTTGAAAAACAAAAGGCAAAAGCTATCAGACAGGCAAAGAAGCTATTACAACGTGAAGGAACACTTCCACCTGATAAGCCATTAGCTTCTTAATCTATTTTTTTAACTCTATAACACTTCAAAAAAGTTGCCTGCCTTAGACAGCTTATTCAAGTGCGCCAATTTATGGCTTGTTTCTACTTTCTTTCACACTATCTCCCTCTTAATAAACTTATTAGAGGCTACCTTTTCGCAGAATACAAGACATACATGACATGTCCAACTCTTGAAAAGCTAGCCTCTTTAATTACTTTTTAATTATTTAATTTTAAGTTTCTTCTTAAACAACTTAATGGCTTTCTTATTTCCTTTAAGTTTAGTCTTCTTAGACTTAATATTTTTCTTTGCTTTCTTGCTAAATGCATTCTTCTTTACAGTCTTAAGTTTGTCACCTTTGAATGTAATCTTCTTAATCTTGTTATCTCCTATAAATGCCTTAGAACTTATTGTCTTAACTGCTTTTCCAATTACTACTGTTTCAAGTTTTGAGCAGTTCTTAAATGCATTTTTTCCGATAACAGTTACCTTGTTACCTATTGTAAGCTTCTCAAGGGCCTTGCAGCCGGCAAACGCATTGTTACCAATTGTTGTTACATTTAATCTATATCCCTTACAATCTGCTCTGTCCGGAATTGTAACTTTCTTTATTTTATTCTTTTTAGCAGCTACTACACCAATAACCTTTGATTGTCCTACTGTTGCAGTATCAATTGATGTAATCTGGTATATTAAATTTCCTGCCGTATATGTCATTCCAACGTATACGCCGTAGCTATTGGTATGGCTGCTGCCTGTTGCGGGGATCGTTGCGGTTTCAAGAACCTTCTTGCAGACGGTGCATTCCTTATGCTTAGCGCCTTCTGCGGTTTCGGTAGCTGCCGTGTCAATGATCCACTCGCTGGTGCTGTGAGCCGCTTCGTCCTTTTTGTCGTGGCAACGAGAACATTCATGCCAGTGGTTAGTATCATCAGACTTCCATTCTGTGCCTGCGGTATGTCCGGGAGCCGGAATCTTCACACTGGTTTTATCGGTAATTTCTACCGATCCTGTTGCATCTGCGAACCACTTGTCACAGCCATCGCAGGTGTAGTATGCGGAATTGCCCGCAGTAGTGCAGGTGGCAGCTTTCGCAGCAACCAAAGTCAGATTGTGAGTGTGTTCTTCGTTTTTATTTTTGTAATAATATGTAACAACCGTTCCGTCCGAAACAATAGGCTTATTCAAGCCGTCAACCTTTATAAATTCATAATCATAAAGTGTTTTTGCCGGTGTTAAATCAAGCTTTGTGCCGTATGGCACGGTAAATGTTCCGCCGGCAGTGTTTGGAATTTCAGAGCCGTCCTCAAATTTATACTGAATTGAAACGGTTGTGTAGCGCTGTGTTTCCGTATTGTCGTCTGCAAGCACATTTCCGTTTTCATCGAGCACCTGAAATGCCACGGTATCGCCGCTCTTAAGCTGTGCATCAGACGGAATTTGATAAATAAGCGAGCAACTCTTTAAGCCTGAATTAAAGTCGCTTTTGATGTGATCCAAAGCACCGAGCGGCCAGAAATTTGCCTTATCATTCCAAACAGGAATGTCAAAGGTTTGTACTGTTTGAAGCGGATTCCCCGATGAATCGGTCGCAACGCTTCCGTCGGAGTGCTTAATCCACATTTTGAATTTTAATTGTCGTGCATTTTTATCTGAAATGTTTTGAATAACAGTTCTAAGCTCGATTTTTTTACCGTTCATATTAGTATTAAATGTGCTTTTGCTGTTGCCGCTCAAAAGTCGGTCATTGCGATTATATGTGTAATTATAATATGAACTTGTTTCAAGGTCGGTAAAATCAGACGGCTTTGAATAAGCGCCCGTATATTCCTTAACCTCGGGAGTTGCAACATAAAGGTCTACATCCTTAACAAGCTGAGACATTCGCTTGAAGCCCTGCAAACGGCAAACCTCACAGAATTGATAGTTTGTGTCTCTCATTATGCACTCATAACTTGAAACAAGCATTTTTGAGCCGTAAGCATTGCGGCAGGTATATGTGTTTCTAAAACCTAAAAGCTGTCGCCATTTTATCTTTTCCGGGTCTTCAACCGAGGAAAGATTGAGTGATTTAAGTTCCTTATCGTCAAGCAAATATCCGTTACTGTATTCATCACCGAGACCGAGCAAACCGTGTCCAAACTCGTGTGCAAAAGTTTTTGACGCACGATAACTGTCTGATGGCGAAATGAAATAATGGAAGCCGTATTCACGGTTATTATAAGCACCGCCGAAATCTGATTTTGTGTTTACAACCATAGCGAACTGAGCAATATAATCGTGAACATAATAATAAGGCTCATATTCCGAACCGGACGGAATTGTGTTTGGATCACACTTTTTTTTGATATGAGCATCGTGAATTTTCTCGATAAATTCAGGACCGATACATCTCTCAAAAATATGATTTTTCCACTGACTTCCGTGGAGATTATTAGAAATAACAGGCGAATTATATTTGTCGACTATAACATCAAAGAAGGTGCTTCCACCATTGTCAAAAGTCGATTCGGAAGCTGTGCAAAGAGCGTAAACATTGAATCTATCGGCATAACTGCGATACGGTTCATATTTCATAGCGTCCTGCCAAAGTCGTTTGACATCATTGATGAATTTGCCCTGCTGACTTTTTGTGTATCCCTCGCCGCAAACGACAACAACCATATTTTCCGTGTCGCTGCGTGTTTTTTGGATGGTATAAACAGGGATGGTAGGATTAGAATATTTTCCGTCATTTGAATACCACGGGCCGAGGGTGAGCTGAATGCTTTGCTCGGTGCTGACATTCCAATCGGGATTTGCGTCCTCGGCAGGTTCCGAAATTGTATAATCATCCTCTTGCTTATTTGGAGCAGAGCCGATATAAGGACTGCTTTGTGAGCCGCTGCCGGAAGTTATAACAAAATATTCGGAATCGAGATAAAATGCAGGTCTTACGCCCAAATCGGAATACCACGGAGCATAACGACCGACCTGACCCGATGAACTGATATAACGCATATCGTGATTGCAATCGGTAACAGGAGTGCGAAGCCAATAAGGCCAAGCCATACCGTCATTATTATACGCAACATAATAACCTTTGAGATTTTTCCACACGGCATTAGCCTGCTTTACATCAAGAAGAAAAACCTTTTCGGTTGTAGTTTCAAAATATGAACTGTCGTAGTTTGCCACCGCTTCCGAAATATCGGTGTAGTATAACAAATCCGAATTTGCGTCTCCATCAACTATGCCCTTGTTGTATTCGGGATGAGAAACGAGAGAACGCTGGGTAACGGTTTTCATTGCCGCAATTTCAGATTTTGAAAAAGCGTTGAGAAAACCCGCTTTTTCGTTGTACGCTCCCACACCGCTTACATATCCGTCTTTCGGAGGGTTGCCACAAAGCCAATCGACTTTGCCTTCAGCTGCGGTCGAATTTAACCAAGAACGCATATTGCTGTCTTTCCAATAGTTAGAACCGTAATCATCACGCTTATAGCTTCTGCTGTGTGATTTTGAATTGCTGTTGTCATTTGTTTTGGCATCATATGCAAGGGTGTCAACAATTTTGTCTGCAAGCATAAGCGGTCCGTTATTGTCAATGCTTACACATCGCCAAAGAATTGAGGCATTGTTATACGCGCCCATTTTAACATAGTCGCCAACCTTAATATCGGGCTTTGATGCCGCCTGAATGGTCATCGGCAAAACGGAAATTGCCATGCACAATGCCAAGAATATTGCGGTTATTTTTTTCGTCATTAAGGAACCTCCTTTATAAGCTATATATTTGCTTTTATTATATTGTAAGGTGTTATATGGGTCAATGAAAATCCAATTAAATTTTTGTTAATTTTACAGCCGACACATTTAATATTACACGAAGAAGAAAATCTTATTAAATAGGTTCTATACTTTACTTGGGGGTAAGGTATAGTTCCTTTTTTATCTTTTGTGATATTTCTACAAAAAAGTAGGCATAGATAAAATAATCTCTTATAATAGAATCACCACAAAACCACAAAGGAGATTATTACTATGCCTAACAATGATTATATTTCAAATATACTGGAAATAAAAGACCTTTTTATCACAAATATCGATTATACATCAAAAGAAAACCATATTTACTTCATGTTAAAGCGTAAAGACTGTGTCTGTCCTCACTGTAAAGCCATAACCAACAAAGTTCATGACTACAGGACTTCCATTATTAAAGACAGCCCCATTATGGGAAAAAGTACTTTCCTTCATTATAGAAAACGGCGATACCACTGTGATTCATGTGACAGACATTTTACGGAACCTTTTTCGCTTCTTCCTAAGAACTGTCGCCTTACCACCCGTTTATGTTTTGAAGCAATACACTTGCTAAAGAGTTCTCTTAATGTTTCAAATGTCGCCTCTCAGCTGGGGATATCCGTTTCCTCTATTTTCAGGCGGCTCAAAGACATCAAACATCAGAAACCGAAAACGCTTCCTTTAGTACTTTCAATCGACGAGTTTAAGGAAAATTCGGGTGGAAATAAATATCATTCCATTCTGACAGCACCAAAAGAGCATAAAGTTTTTGACATTCTTCCTTCCAGAACCCAATACAGGCTTGAAGAATACTTAAGAGACTTTCCCAACCGTAAGGATGTTCGTTACTTTGTTATGGATATGTACAAGGTTTATAAGGATATTGCACAGAGGTTGTTGCCTAACGCAACCATTGTTATTGATAAATTTCATGTGGTTAAACAGGTAACCGGTGCTACCGAAAGAGTACGAATTAGAATTCAAAAACAGATGCATCCTTCAAAGAGAAAATATTTCAAACGAAGCCGTAAATTAATTCTCGCCCATAAGGATAAGTTAAATGAAGAAAATCTTGAGGCTCTTGAAGTAATGTTACAACAATCAAACGATCTAGCTCAGGCTTATTATTTAAAAGAACTTTTTTATGACTTTATGAACTCTAAAAGCAGTACTGAAGCCAAACCCAAACTTCGTAAATTTATTAATGCTGCCTCTGTCAGTGAACTGGATGAATTCAATTCAGTACTTATTACACTTGCCAATTGGGCGAAATACATACTCAACAGTTTTGATTGCCCATATACAAACGGATATACAGAAGGAATGAATAATAAGATTAAAGTAATTAAGCGAAATGCTTATGGATATAGGAATTTTGAAAATTTCAGAAACAGAATAATGTTATCATGTGATACTATATAAAAATCGTGTGTGATTACAAATCACACACGATATATATAAGGGATTACCCCCATGCTTGACAAAGAGCCATAAAAAGAAGAACACCCTCTCGCCCATGTAAACATGGCTCGTGGATGTTCTTCTTTTTATTTGCACGGCTTTAGCCTGACTATTTCATCTGAAGTGATAACTTTTTTTATTATTCTCCTTCAATGCAGTAAGAAATACTATATATAATTTTTTCTGGTCCAACTTTTAAGTTGAACGACTCTCTCTTCACATTAGCAAAACTATTTTCTCTACCATTTTCAAATTTATAAGAATTTGGTCCATTGCAAAAGTTGGACCAAATTCTTTACATTGTCAATAACTTAGAATTAAAAAGTTCAACTTCTTCATTCATTTTATCCGGCATTACTTCTGTATATATATTCGCTGTAACTGCATAGTTACTATGTCCCATAATTTTCTGAACAACCTTTATGTTCATACCTGCTTCAAAACATCTTGTACAAAATGTTCTTCTAAGAGCATGGGGTGAAACCGGCTCCATATATATCGGTTTACGATTTTCTTTTACAGACTCATAATCTTCTCTCAAGTTAATTGATTTTACAATCTTATTTATAATTGGTGCAACATTATATCTTGTTGCTGCTGAGCCCATAGATGATGTAAATACTAAATCAGATAATCCTTCTTCATTTTCACTTCTATATCTTTTTCCTAATTCCTTTTTTATCTTATTCTGATTCTTTTTTTGAAGTTTTAACATTTTTTTACAATCTGCCATCATTGGAATATCTCTTACCGAATTAATAGTCTTTGTTGTTGTAAAATGTAATTTCTTTTTACCATATTCATATTGACTAAATAATGCTCTTCTAATATGAATTACATCATTATCATAATCAATATCTGACCAACATAATCCGCCCACTTCACTAATACGCATTCCTGTAAGCAACATAACTTTCAGCATAGGGTAATACCAACCATATTCTGTTTCAGCTGTTTCCAAAAAACTCTTTTGCTCATCTACAGTTAAAAATCGTCTTTGCTTACTATTTGTCTTTTCAGGAAGAATAATTTCAAAGCAGGGATTTATAGCAATCAATCCATTATTCTTAGCTGATTCAAGACATTCTCTGAAACTTCCAAGAGCATCTTTTATTGTGGTGATACCTATTCCATCACTTAACATTCCATTAATAGCTACCTGTATGTCAAAGCAAGTTAAGCTATTTAACTTTCTTTTACCAATTCTATTACCAAAAGTTCTTTCATATCTTCTAGTCATAGGATATATGCTTGTAGTTTTAATTTTAGGAACCTTAAATGTATTAAACCATTTGTCTCTAAACGCATCAACCGTAATATCACTACTAATAAGTGCTGGATTTTCAGCTTCTTCAACTTTTTTGTCAAATTCAGCTAATACCTGTTTCTTATCATGCCCAGTAACACGAATTGGAATTCCATTAATCTGCTTTCTCGCTTCCCATAAACCATTTGAACGCCTTCTTATATTTGGCTCTTTTTTAGTTTTTACTAATGTTTTTTTGCCCATTTGTTCTCCTTTCTGCGAAATGTAATCCAGAGAACAAACGTTCTATTCTTATTATAGCAAAGTTTGCTCTCTTTTTCAATACAATAATCGCTTTATATTTCTAAATTTTCTTTTCTCCTTTTTCTCAAGCATTACTATTTAGTTATTCCTCTTTTAAGCCTTGGTTTGATCATCAATCCATTTATCCAATAGTGATTTATTTGCATATAGCCTATTCCCAATTCGTACAACAAATTCATGTTCATGCTCTTTAAACAGTTTTCTGCAAGATGTCTTTCCAATACACAAATAATTGCAAGCCTGCTCCAATGTTAGTAATGCTGGTTCGATAACATTAGTGTTTTCATTCACTTTTTCTTCCTCCACCTCATTTTGAATCTTTACTTTTATTAATTCTATTATTTAGTCAACTCCCAATTGCTTTTTAATTAAACAATTAACTTTTTTCATAACCTCTGAATCTCGTGGAATATGACCTACCTTACTTATTATTTGTTTCTTTTCAACCACGGTAATTTGTTCAATTAATAATATTGAGTTCTTTTGAAAATATCCATTTACATCTTTCGTAGTAACTAGGATATGTGTTATCACTTTCTTCTTCGTTACTCTTCCTGTACAGGGACAAACTGAAATTACTTTTGAATATTTGTTATTTTGGTTATTACTTATTACTACACAGGGACGAATGCCTGACTGAATGGAACTATTTGGATGTTGTCCCAAATCCACATATATCACATCTCCCCTCATAATCTGTCTCATATAGTTATATCTCCTTTACATTTTTAGAGGAAGATTTAACTCTCCTTCATCTACAGTTATCATATGTCCACCTGCCTGCACCACGTCTCCAACTTTCTTATACGCATCAACAACCGTGTCAGATATTAAAGCCATTTTACATACTATAATACCATCAACCATCCCGCATTCTATGGCTCCAATCATTTTTCTAAATTGTGCATCACGTACATTTTTACCTAATATGTTTCTACGTAATATCTTTACTATTCTAATGCAATGTGCTTTTGCATACTCTCTTATGTATCTCAGTTGCTTGTCTTCCTTCCATTCCACATTCTTTTCTGTTGAATTTACAACTGACAAATATGCAATTACCTTAATTGTTCTATTTTTCTTTCCCATACCTTTTACCTTTCTTACTTAATCGGAAACTCTTCTATCATATTAAGAAACTGCTTTTGAAAATATATTCTTACTTTCGGTGTCAACTTCATTAATTCTTTATCAATTGATAACTCCGAATTCTTTCTATGGACAACCAAAATTGTATTTGCATCAGTTTCTAATACCGTTATTAATTCGTAAAGCAGATTAATACCTAACCTTCTAGATCCCTGCTCTATTTGTGCTATATGTGAAGGACTTTTGCCTACAGCTTCACTTAACTCTTCTATCGTCATATTTTTTTCTTTTCTCAATCTTCGAATAGTTGAACCAACATTCCATCCTTCATATTTCAATATGTTGCCTCCTCCATACGTTCATATTCATCCTGTTATGTTAGACAGACCATAATATGTCTGCCTAACATAAGATTTATTATTCAAAATTATAATTAACCATAGCGAAACATCCCTCTTCAAAAAGATAAATTCCTACTCCATTATCATTCATGACTGTAAGAAATGCTTCTCTTTCGATAGGATTATTGCTTATATCATCCAGAGTTCTTAACACCACCAGATTAATGTTTTTATCCTGCATTTCATCTAAAAACTGCTTTATTGCTTTTCTTTCGATTACATTATCTTCACTTGTATCCCAAAAACAATACTCTACATTTAAGCCTCTCCTTTTGCATTCCTTACCAATATCTTTAGCTACATTAATTACTGTGTTTAAATCTTTTATTGACTTAATGAATATCACTCCATTAACAACTTCTTTACGATTAAAAATCTTTAACATAAATATTTCCTTCTTTCATAAGTATTTCGACTAACAAATGTGCACGTTTCTTAATCACAATATAACTGTACTTGATTTTTTTCTTATTTTTTATGTGGTTACTTACGTATTCACTACGTATCATATGCGTAGCCTAAATACCTTGAATTATGTTATATAAGAATTTTTTAATTATTTCTCGTTCTTCCTTTTTTATCTTAATCGATAAATTATTCTCCCTTTGCCCTAAAATCACATAGTCTAGCGAAACATTTAGTTTTCCAGCTATTTCTACAAAAGTATCTATACTCGTACTATGTGCCCCGGATTCAATACCACTATAAGTTCTTACCGAAATACCTATATCATCTGCAAAGCTTTCCTGCGTATATCCCTTCTGTTTTCTTAGTTCTTTAATCCTTCTGCCGCTTTCTTTTACATTGTAAATCATATGTTTTCTCTCTTTTCTGATTTATACCAGATAAATTTTTATTATTTGCTACAAAAATGTTCTTCATAAATTCTATATTAATATTCGTACATTTTCTTCCTAACCAAATTGGGAAAACAAGGTTTATTTTCTTAATTGCATATAGACTTTATTTTTTTTATTTAAATTTTATTTTTGAATACAACATGCTTTTTAATATTTAAACAACCAATAAATAGAAATCAATTTGTAAAAGATATAAGATGTATATTACTAAATTTAATTTACAAAGGAGACTTATTATTATGAACAATTTACAGACACGCATTGAAGAATATTTAAAATATTGTAAAATTCAAAAAAGACTAGATGCAAAAACGCTAAAGGCTTATAAAATAGATTTAGCACAATTTATGAGAGAAATTAATACTGAAAATTTTATCGATATTACACCTTCTATGCTTGAGAATTTCATAGCTAATCTACACACACAATATAAACCTAAAACCGTCAAACGCAAAATTGCATCTATCAAGGCATTATTTCATTATTTCGAATATCGTGATTTAATCGAGAAAAATCCATTCAATAAACTTCAGATTAAATTTAGAGAATCAATAACACTACCAAAAATAATTCCCTTGAACTATATCGAAGCAATTTTATCTACTATATATGATTACAAAGGTTCTGCAAAAACTAAATTTCAGCAAAGAAATGCCTTACGTGATGCAGCTGTCATTGAACTCCTATTTGCTACAGGTATGAGAATATCTGAACTTTGCTATCTTGGTATTAATGACATTAACTTAGATAACGGGACAATTTTAATTTTTGGAAAAGGCTCTAAAGAACGAATGTTACAAATAGGAAATGTTGAAGTTATTAATATTTTAAAAGAATATCACTCAGATTTTTTGCGTGAATGTGAAAACTGTGGATACTTTTTTGCCAATCAATCAGGTAACCAACTCTCTGACCAAACTGTTCGAAGAATGATAAATAAGTATACTGAACTTGCATCAGTAAATCTACACATAACACCACATATGTTTCGTCATACGTTTGCAACAAGTCTTCTTGATGCAGATGTTGACATCAGATATATTCAGGAAATGCTCGGGCATAGTTCTATAAACATTACTGAAATATACACTCATGTTGCTACTGCAAAACAAAAAGATATTTTAAGTACTAAACACCCTAGGAATATGTTTAATGTCTAACTTCATCATAAATAATTTTATTTTTTGATTGATAATTGATGATTATTCATCATTTTTTTACAATGGAGGTAGAATATGAACAATATATATTGGATAGGTCCACGTCAATCTGATATTGATAATACAAATTTTAAATTTGCAGGATCAATAACAATTTATGGAAGCAATATTAATGGCAATACAGCATATTGCTCCATAGCTAATAAAAGAATAAATCATAATGTGGATAATGATGATTGTAATCGATTTTTTAGCGAGAAATTAAAAGAAATATGTCATAATGATCCTAAGTCCCAATTTCTTTTTTACAATTTTTCATATGCTTATGAATTCGATGATGAAATTCAAAAACATGTGATAGGATTAAATCCATATAACATAATCGATATGTTAGCTGATAAAATAAGATGCAGAACAATTCTTAATAATATAGTAGAAACAGTTCCATTTATTACATTGAAAGGTTCCGAATGTTCATTTAGTAACTTATGCAAATATTTTTGTGGTTATACTGAATTTGTTATTCAAAAAAAGCATTCTTCTGGTGGAGAAGGGACATATATCATCAATTCAAATTCTGACGTTATTAAATTAAACGTTTTTGATGAATATATGATTTCCCCTTATATAAAAGATTCAATATCATTAAATGTTCACATTGCAATAATAAATAATAAAACAATTGTGTTTCCACCGTCTATTCAAATTATTACAGAACAGGACGGACGCTTATTGTATCATGGTGCAGATTTTATATGCTACCAACAAATATCTGAAAAAATAAAAAATGAAATAAAAAACTTATCTACTAAAATTGGTGATTTTGTATGTAAACGTGGATATAAAGGGGTATTGGGTATAGATTTTCTATTAAATAATGAAACAATTTATTTTATGGAAATCAATCCTCGTTTTCAAGCTTCTAGTCAATTAGTAAACAGAGGATTGTTAGAGTCTAATCAAAGTTCGCTTTTTGAAATTCATTTGCAATCTTTTGATTTGTTCCCTATCAGAGCGATAAGTGACTTTGATGTTCTGTATAGTAATTATGTATTCTCAACCAATAATATTACTAAAACAAGACTAAAAAAAATAATTAATTCCTACGAAATTGAAAAATTTCAAGCTGATGGATATGATATAGATTGTATAACACCATTTGAGAAAAATTCTTATTTATGTAGATGTATATTTAAACAAAGTATCTGCTGTATAAATATAAACAACAAATTTACTTTACATCCAAATTTATTTGTTGAAAAAATAGCATATAATTTATTTAACAAATTAAATAATAAAAAAGAGTACATAAAATTTGCACTATTAAATCATGGAGTAACTCTTACTAAAGCTGCATTAACATATTCACGAAAACAAGGAACAATAAGAGAAGCGGTATTTGATGCGATTGACATTACAATATTTAATAACATTTCAGTGAATGTCCCTATAAAATGTAAGTTTGTTTCATTTAGTCCTTTTACAATTGATTTTATTGATAACGAATATACTCTTTATTGGGACGATATTAGAATTTGTACTGTTTCCATTTCATTTTTGCCTAACAACTTGATTAATAAAAAAACTCTCTCAGGAGTCCCATATGATTCAATCATAAATCTTGCAAATGATAGAATACGTATAAACCCAGCTCCTATTTGTGTTTATAAATTAGAAAATGAATCATGTCAGTTTTGTAATTTACCAACAATAAATGATAAATATAATATTAATGATATTTATGAGGTTATTGATTATTGTTTGGAATATGTGGATTTCCGACACTTTCTAATTGGAGGTGGTACATATTCAAAAGATGGTGGTTGGAATATAATATTAAATATAACTAAATATATTCGTTCTAAATGTAACAAAGATATATATCTTATGTCGATTCCACCTAAAGAACTATCAATATTAGATAAACTAAAAGATGCTGGAATTACCGAGGTTGCATTTAATTTAGAAATGTTCGACCGTAATCTAGCACAAAATATTATGCCAGGGAAAGGATGCATAGGATTAAATCAATATCTATTGGCTTTTAGACATTCAATAAAGTTATGGGGAAATACTGGCTGTGTACGAAGCTTGTTAATTTATGGATTTGACACAGACGATACTTTTTTGTCTGGAATTGAACAGCTTTGTCAATTAGGGGTAGAACCAATAATATCAATTTTCAGACCTTTGGAAAATACTGAATTATCATATTTGAATCCACCCCCAACGTCTGATATTTTGAAGATATATCAAAAATGTCAAGATATAGTTCAAAAACATAACTTAATTTTGGGGCCTGACTGTCCACAATGTCAAAATAATACATTGAGTTACACTAAAATATTTTAAAATATTATTGTTCCTGAATATTGTTGCTATATTTATAATGCAGATATTCAGGAGCAATACTTTGAGCAACTTCTAAATTACTACATTTAATACTATGCTCAATTTCATTTACCATATATATTCCTGATTTCTTTTGAGTTGATGGTTGCTTATCCATTTGTTCAATTTGCTTTTCTTTTATTTTTATGTCTAATTTTTTTTCTTCTAATTCATATTTAAAAAGTTTGTTTTGCTGATGAACTCTACGTGTTTCTTCAATTTTTTTGTAGAAATCCATAAACTTATTGCCTGCTGCAAAAATGGTATATATTGAACTAATAAACAACATTATGTTTGGCAATGAATCCACACATGTAATGTAAAATTCATATGGTGAATTATGTCGTAATTCTATAGAATCTATATGTTTATCCGAACAATTATCACGTAGAATATTATTTATTTGTTTATACAATATATTTACTGCATCTAAGTCATCTTTATTTATATTAGTCTTAATTAATAATTCAACTTTCTGTGCATGAGACAAATTGTTAAGTAGCAATTCTCTAATTTCTCCAATATTTAATAAATATGAATGTAATACGTTCAAATCCCAATCGTTATTATGTGACAAATCAGTAACTATATCATATAATGATTTCAATTGAGGATGAGAAAAGTTCTCATTAGAGCATGCTAATTTACAAAAATGTTTTACCATTCTGAAATCACATAAATCACAAGCCTCTTGAATACCTAATATAATACACTCATATGCTAAATCATCTTTATTCAATGCAATATAAATATTTGCTAACGGAAAATATTCCTTATGTGAATAGAAAAATGCAGCAAGGTCGTTGTACATCGAACAATATTCTTTCTTTGATATATTTTGGTTATCTGTATGTATTTCCACATTATCCTGTGTTGTATTTAAATAACTAGTAGCACCTATAATATACGGAATTTGATATGGTGGAAGTGTCACATTTTCCATTTGCATTTTTTCAAATTTCATATATTCTAAATTAATGTGTGATAAATCAATATTTCGGATTTTACAATTACGCATTGTAGAATTTTCCAGAGTATCCGTTCTGATTTCAGACGAAATAAATGTACAATTTTCAAATAAGCAATCAAACAACGTGCTTTCAATTATTGTAGTTGTTTCGAAGATGCAATCTATAAATACGCTATGACTAAAGTTTGTTCCCTTAATTAAGCAATCGTTAGTGAAGGAAACATTGATAAAATAACAATATTGAAAGTTAGCTCCACTAAAATCACATTTAGCAAATTTAGTTTTGGTAAATTTTGATCCAGTAGCAGCTGCTCCATTAAATTTACTTTTAATAAACTTAGATTTGTTAACTGCTATTCTTTTTAAATCTTTTCGCGTAAAATCCTTAGAAATTTCTGCATTAAAGTACTGTAATGAAAAATTATTATCCATTGCATCACTATCTGGTAATAATCTTTTTACTTTAATGCAGGATTCTTTTATTTCTTTCTCTGAATATAATTTTTTCATAAGTGTTCTCCATTATGTAAACATAGTTTTTTGATGAATAATCATCAATTATCTGTTATTATACTACATCCCTCACCCAATTTCACCCAACCTTTTCTTATTTTTCATTTTCTACGTTTTTTCTTCTAAAAAGATCTTTCTTTTTCTATAAGCATATATATTTGTTCTTTTTTTGTAAAAAAATCAACTTTCTGAAAAAAATCTAATATTATCCGCTACACCATATATGATATAGTCAACAACTTACAAAGGACTATTTACTATGGATAAAATCAGACAATCCTTAAAAACAACATATAACTATTCAGATTATGAATTGGAATTAGTAAAGTATACATTGCTTTCCATTGCATCTGAATTTAGCAAGATACTATTGCTATATATTTTTTATATTATTATTGGTAAAGCTTTAAGTTTTACCGTATTTATACTTTTATTATCATTAATTAGATTTAACAGTGGCGGCTTTCATTGTAAACATTATACAACCTGTTTGCTGCTAACTTTCGTAATATCTTATCTGGCAGTAGTTATCCTTCCACAATTGATAACTCCGGATATCTTATTTATTCAAATTATTACTATTGTCTGTATCATAATTAACTATTACATTGGTCCAATAGTTTCACCTCTTAGACCATCTCCAAATAGCGTATTGTTAAAACACTGTCAGAACAATAGTTTTCTTATTATATTTGCTTTTTTTATAATAGTTAGCATTTTCAATAGCCATAGCATAATATATCAATATTTAATTATTGGCTTTTGGACTATCATATTACACACATGTCAAATGATGTTTGCTAAAATTCTAATGTTCAAAGGAGGTCGTAAAAATGTTTCGTAAAAAATTAAGTTTATCTTGTATGAACAAAATCTGTTGTTCATGCCTTGCATTAATGTCATTTATTCATTTTTCAGGTGTAAGTTTTCTGCTTTTTGGCGAAAGAAAATTTCCAACACCAATAGAACACTAATGCTAAAAACCCCCGAAAGTTATCAAAATGGTAACTTTTAGGGGGCTTTTACTATTCTTTATTTAATTACCGAAAAACTTATCCAGTTTTTATTATGTATTTCCTGCATTTCTACTAAAATATCGAATTTATATTTTTTCTGTAAATCTTTTATCTTAGCTAAACCTATTCCTCTATTTTTGCCTTTTGTAGAATAATTATACTGAAAGAACTTTGCAATCTCATCATTCTCATAATAAGGGCTTACATTTTTAACCCTTATTTCAATCTTTTGTTCCATTGCGAACATTTCCAGAATAACACTTTTATCTTTTTCTTTACTCAATGCTTCCACTGCATTATCCAAAAATATTCCTACTATTTCAATACAGTCAAGCACTTCTATCGCTAACTCTGCATCCGGAACAGATAAATTAAATTCTATATTTATTCCTGCTGCCATAATCTCATTCACTTTTCGATATAAGAATCCAGCTAATACAGGTTGCTCTACAGAATGCAATATTTTGACAACTTTATTTTCGTCCAATAATTTGTCTATATATTTTCTTTGTTCCTTTTCTGCTTTTATATCTGACAAACCATATAATGCATTAATCTGATTTTTGAAATCATGTTGCTTTTTTCTTGATATTTCAACTAAAGCATTATATTCTTCACTATAACGATTTGACAATTTTATCTGCTCCTGTTGATATTTTGTCTCCCTTTCCATTTCTTTCCATCTTAATAAAATACAGACTATTATTGAAGCAAACGTTACAATAATTACATATAAGTCAGATTGTATTTTGTTACTATCCTTTATTCTATACATACAATATCCATATATGAACATTACCAGTATAAACGTTATATTTAAAATCAACTCTTTTCTTGCTAGGAATTTATAAACACCATATAGAAATTCTGTTCTACTTATTAGTACAATAGCCATCAAAACACCAGTGTTAATTGCCAAAACCATTATGTTTTCACTTGCTTTACAGTAATCTCCTATATAATACACCGGAAGAGCAATTATCATCTGAATCAATCCTGTAAATATCATACTTAATATTGCCGTAAAAATTGCTGTTTTTAAAGGCTTTTTAAATTTGATATATACATATAGAATATACAAAACATATATAACAAAATATGACTTTGTTGTAATTACCTCTCTATCCAACATTCCCATAAACGTAACTTCTATAGCAATCCATACAACTGTTTTAATATCTGCCTTAATTTTCACACCATAAATACTACTTATACATATTGCCAAGGAAATAATTTCTAATAACCAATATATTCTTTCTAACATTTGAAAAAGTCCTCTAAAAATTTTTTCTTCAACTTGGGTCCTATTTCCAATGTTCCAAAACCATCTACCAACATAACATATCTATTTGACTTATCTATCCCTTCTATATACTCAGCGTTCACTATTGTATTATTACTACATCTGAGAAACTTTTTTGAATTCAGCTCTAATAATATCTTTTTGTTAGATTTATAAGGTGTTGGCATTACCTTTCCATTCTTGCATTTTATGTAAGTAATTCTGTTATTTGTTTGAAAATATACAATATTTTTTGTTTTGATAGAATAAATGACTCCATCATCTTTGTAATAATAAAAATCTTTAGCTTTTTTGGGTGTTGTATATTCTAATGCCTCAACTACTGATTTCTTAAATTCTGCATAATCATAAGGCTTTTCATAATATCTGAAACAATGTAGATTAGAATAAGCATGAAATTTAGGATCTTCTAGAGACGTTGTTACTATAATTGGTGTGAATTTATAACCATTAATTGAGCGAATGCTTTCTATGAATTTTAGCCCTGATATATCAGCAAACACTTTGGTGTTCAATATAATATCTACAATAAATAGGTCTATATTATACTCCAATGCATATCTATATGCCTGTTCACTATTCTTTGCCTTATGTATATAGACATCTTTAATATCTTTCAGTACCTCGCATAGCTTCTCCATATTTTTATTATTATCTTCTACTATTAAAATTTGTTTATCTGAAGTATTCATACGCATTACCTGCCACCTATTGTATTTCTTTTAAATCTTTCTCTAATTTTATCATAAGTTCTTTGTATTTATTTTCATCCAATCTGCATAAACACGCTATCAGCCTAGTAACCATTAAAAATTTTGTTTCATCATTCATATATTCGAGTTCCAGTTCATAATGTTTTTCGTCGTTGACTGTACCAAATAAAATATAATCCGATGATACTCCAAACTCTTTATGCAACTTTTCCAAATGTTCGATAGTAATATTGTTTCGTCCACTTTCCATTCTTTGATATGTTGAATACGATATATCTAATCTTTCCGCCATTTTCTCCTGTGTTAAATGTTGCCTATCTCTTACACTTTTTAATCTTTTTGCTTTCTGTCTGTCTTTTCTTGATATCATTTTCTTGTCCATATAACTATACCACTCCCGCTTTTTTCACTAAATGATTTTAAATTCTTTTTTGTGTATGCACCATTGCACAAGGTAGCACGTCACACGCTACTTTATGTCATATGCGTTCATAGTATATTTATGCCACTTATAAAAAAATATATGAGTACTATGCCATAAGCATAAGTAACTCATATATTATCATTTTCATCTTTTTATTTGTTTTCGTTGCCATATTTATTATTTGCTCATCAGTTACCCGCACTACATTTGTATTTACAAAATTTCCAAACAAATAATCAGCCGATATATCCAATACTTGCATCAACAAGTATATGTGATCTATTTTACAGGCACTTTTTCCTAATTCAATATTTGAGACCTGATCTGCTGATATTCCCAAAATATCAGCCAATTCGCTTTGTGTCATATTATTGCTTTTTCTACTTATTTTTATCCTCTCTCCCATTTTTTTTATTTGCTCATAATCTAAATAATCATATTTCATTACATTTATCTCCAGGTGTTAAACTTATTCTTCTCTCAGTCTTATTATTTCCACCAAAATGTGTTCAACTGCCACCTGTTCTTTACTATCCAGTTTTTTCACTAATTCGATAATAAGTTCAGGAACCGTTTGTTGATTACTATCATTTAATATGTAATCACAACTGACATTTAACGCTTTAGAAATTTTATATAACACATTTGCTGAAAACCCTTTCCTACCTGCTTCAATTTCATATAAAAATTTAGTTGAAATATTTGCCTCTTCCGCCAATTGTTCAACTGTATAACCTTTATGTATTCTGAGACCTTTTATTTTTTCACTTGAGTGCATATAATTCATTTTTTCTCCCTTATCTATATTAACAACTATTATACCAATCATGTTAATTTAATCTCATATTTTCACTCAATTATGTTTATAAGTGAAAAAAACTACTTATCTATATGTTAGATTACATATTATATTACTTTTACAAAAGAAAAAGTCACTTTTTTTAACCATTTACTTTTTCGAATTATCTCATTCTACTTATTTCAGAAAAATAATAAAAAATAGAACTATCACTTTAACATTTCTACCGTTAATGTGATAGTTCTTTTTTCTATAATTTAATTATTCTTAATATTTGCTTAACTCCAATAGTTCCGATAATATTTTCTTTACATTAGGAATTTGTGCTGCATCAAATGATTCCAATATAGTAATCACTTCCTGATCGCACGTGCACTTTCTTCCTCCTGTCATAATATAATCACAAGAAACATCTAATGCCTTACAAATATTCAACAATGTATGTGCTGACATTCCTTTATGGTTATTTTCTATTTCATAAAGAAATTTTGTTGATATTCCCGCGTACTCAGCCAATTCGTCTCGCGTAAAATGATTTAATTCTCTAGCATATCTTACTCTTGATCCAGCATTAGTATTGTTATCCATAGTGTCTTACCCCCACCTATCCTTTGTATCAATGTTTAGTAATATTGTATCGTCCTTTCTAATTATGTTAAACCTACAAAACTTCACTTTTTATGGAACAATAGTTCATTCGTTATATAAATTGAACTATTAAATCCATAACTATATTTTTTTATATTTCTTGTAAACAAAATTATAATATATCTCTTAGCATTAATGTTTTCTGTTCAAACAATTCACTTTTATGTGGTTACTTTTTCAACATTAATTAATTTTACTAATCTCAAAATATTATTGCCATAATTTATTATTTATTCTGCTTAATTATACTCAAACAAATCCCTTGAATAAACTTTTTCAATAACTTCATCTAACTCTTTCGATAACCTATTGGCAATAATAACATCTGATTTCGAACTAAATTCATCAAAAGAAGAAATAACCTTGATACCATTATATTCTTTCTCTTTCAATAATGGTTCATATAATATTACTTCTTTTTTATTACTTAATTCTTTTAGTAATTTGAGAACTGCCGATTCTCTAAAATTATCTGAATCACTTTTCATAACTAATCTATATATACCAATCACTTCAGCACTTAGTTCTAATATTATGTTTGCTATATATTTTATTCTTTGCTCATTTGACAAATTAATCGCCCCAATAAGATTGTGTGAAATAGCACCAAATTCAGCATCTAACTGTTTTGTATCTTTTGGCAAACAATATCCTCCATAACCAAATGATGGATTATTATAATAATCTCCAATTCTCGAATCCGCACAAACACCCTGTATAATTTTTCTAGTATTCAAGTCATTACTTTCCGCGTACATATCCAATTCATTAAAGTATGCAACTCGCATTGCTAAATATACATTAGAAAACAATTTTGTTGCTTCTACCTCATCATATTCAGCAATAAACGTTGAAATTTGTTTTTTATTTTTAATACAAGAATATACCATTTTTAACCATTTATATATTACATCTTTTTGCCCACCCACAACTATTCTGGATGGGTAAAAAATATCCTTATATATCCTTCCCTCTCTTAAAAACTCTGGACAACTAATTATTGAATTTTCATATTTATTATTTATTCTTTTACAATATCCTATTGGTACAGTTGATTTAATAACTATAACAGCCTCTCTATTAATATTGTTTATTCTACGAACTTCTGTATCAATGATTTCAGTACTTAGTCTTTTTGTTTTTTCATCATAATTTGTTGGCAAACATATTATGACATATTGACATTTTCTATATACTTCCATATATTTTGTAGTTGCAATCCACATTGACGAATTCTTTTCCAAACACTTTGCCACCTTTTCATCCATTTCTAAAAAATAATGATTATTTAGACAATCAACTTTTTCTTTATTACTATCTAAACCAATAACATTATACTTTGATGAATATAACATAAGATTTGCCAATCCCACATAACCTAATCCAACTATTGCTACCATCATACTAGTCTCCTTATTTATTATTCTTTTTTCCATATCTTAAAAAATTATACTTCCTTACACAATTAGGAAAATACGCTATAAAACTAAATCTAAATTTATCAGATATTTTAATTTTATTATTCCTCCAAAAAATGGTAAATGTTTTTCTATAAAAGCTTGCTATGTTATTTAAACCTTTTTTACTATTGTAAACACAATAAACATTATAGAAGTGCCACAGTATATGATAAAAATACCATTTTTGCAACTCCAATCTAAATTCAGAAGAGACAAGTCGATTTTCATTTTTTCTTATACCTTCTAAACAACAATCACATAAACTTTTGCCGCCATTTTTTATTACACTTGTTGTTATACTATTATCTCTATTTCTATAATTGTATTTTCCCAATGTATGAACAACAATTTTATTACAGCCAAAAACTATCTCTGGTAACATGTTTAAATCCTCATTTGCTCTCCTTTCTCTATATTTTATTTGTTCAAATAAACTTTTTTTATATAATTTTCCCCACAATTCAATGCACCCTATATTTAAAAGATATAGTAGCATCTCTGCTCCATTCCCTATCTTAATATGATCATCAAGTCTATCACCACTTTTTCTCATTATTACCGATAAATCTGCATCTTCTTTTTCCATAAGTTTAACTAATTCTTCTAGCATATCTTTTTCTATCCAATCATCACTGTCTACAAAAGTAATACAATCACCTTGTGCATTTTCTATTGCTATTTTTCTAGCTACATATGCTCCGTTATTCTTTGTATGTATAACACGTATTTTTTTATTTTTTTTCGCATATGTATCACATATTTGAGAACTCCCATCTGTAGACCCATCATCAATTATTATTATTTCATATGCCTCATATGTTTGCTCTAATATTGAATCTAAGCACTTTTTGATATATTTTTCTGTATTGTATATTGGGATAACAATCGTCACTTTAACCTTATGCATTTTTTTACTTAATTAATAATCTCCTCTTCTAATATTTGTTATGATAATTATTTTTAACTACTTAAATTTGTTTAGTATAAGATACCAATTCCTATTTTTGTATTTATATACAACCATTCAAGTTTTCTATATTAAAGTTTTCTTTTATTTCTTTTTTATAACATTTTTTACATATATCTGGGCATTCTTCTTTTAGTTGTCCGTTTTCTATCATATTTCTTGATAATTTATATGCCTTACTTTTTACTATATCTCTCAATGAATCTTTTATAATATTTCCAATCACATATTCATTATTCCAATCCTCACAACATAAATGAACATTTCCATAATAATCTATAGGTATTTCAACTAATACCCTTTCACAAGGAGTTCTATTTTCTTCTGGTAGCTCATATATGTTTATTCTGTCATCCAAACTCCATAATGCAATTTGCACATTTTTATAATAATTTTTTATTTTTTTATAAAATTCCAATCTTTTGGTATCGTAACAAGTGATAACAATTTGGTTAAATTTATTTAATATCTTATTGTTTTCAATATTAAAATTCAATAATGTTCCATTTGTCCATAGCAAATATTTATTTTGAGGTCTTGCATTAATTATTTCTTCTAACTTATCTTTATATAGTAAAGGTTCATTATAATAATGAAACGCAAAATATCCCTCAAATCCCATTTTATTTGCTTCATCCATTAATTTAATTATTCTATCCACAGTTAATTTCCCATATGATTTGTTATAACATCTGACATTAATAGGACATTTTTTATGTTGACTTTTCAAGTTGCAATCATCACCTATTTCAAATGCTATCTCTTTTATCATAGCTAATTCTTTCATTTGTTTCTCCTAACTATTCTTTCATTTTTTATAATAATATTATTTGTATTCTAATTTTAACAGTACCTAATGTTCCTGTTCATACCTCATATTATTCATCACTGATTTCAATATAATCTATGGTTACATTTATTTTTATTTTCTTCTGTATATGTTTATTAAACTTGTAAACCTATATCCTAACTCGCTAACTTTTATCATTTATTTAATTGTAAAAAAAGCTGTTGTACTAGTTTTCCAATTTTTCTGTACAGATTTATACTATAAATACTATACAGTAATTTTTCTTAGAAAATAGCACAACAGCTTTTAACTCAAAATTCTTATTTACTTTTTATATGTCAAATAATTTATTCTTTCCTCTACAGCAAATAACATTTGCTCGTACTTAACTTTCTTTTCCTTTTCTTCGTTAATCTTCTTTTCAGGAGCCTTACTTACAAAGTTAGGATTTGAAAGCATTCCGTTAACACGGGCAAGTTCTTTTTCCAATCTTGTTACTTCTTTTGCAAGACGTTCTTTTTCCTTTGCAATATCAACAAGTTCTGCAAATGGCATGTAAATTGTTGCCTTTGGAATAACTACTGATACTGCATCGTCTTCAATGCCTGTCTTGTCACTTTGAATGATTACTTCACTGGCATATCCAAGTGTTGCAAAGAATACATTTCCCTTTTCAAAAATTTCACAAACAGCTGCATCTTCTGATACTACAAAAACTTTTGCTTTCTTGCTTGGTGCAACGTTCATTTCTGATCTGATATTTCTAATTGAACGAACAGCTTCCTTGATTGTTTCAACTGCTGCTTCTTCTTTTGCAAATGTATTTTCTTCTGAATACTCAGGCCATGCTGAAATCATAATTGATTCTTCTTCTTCCTGAATTGTGCAGAATATTTCTTCTGTAACAAATGGCATATATGGATGTAAAAGTTTTAATGAATCAATTAATACTTTCTTAAGTGTCCATAATGCTGCCTGTTTTGTATCATCATTATCATTGTACAATCTTGGCTTAACCATTTCAATATACCAATCACAAAATTCTTCCCAAATAAAGTTGTAAATTTTGTCAGTTGCTATACCAAGTTCAAATTTATCAAGATTTTCTGTCACATCTTTGGCTAAAGTGTTAACTTTTGATAAAATCCATTTATCTGCATCTGTAAGATTTTCAGGTTTCTTACTTAAATCAATATTTTCTTCAGGAAGATTCATCTGGATAAATCTTGAAGCATTCCATACTTTGTTTGCAAAGTTTCTTGATGCTTCTACTCTCTCCCAGTAGAATCTCATGTCATTACCAGGTGCATTTCCTG
>NZ_QTWU01000015.1:0-69929 GCF_003461285.1 Eubacterium sp. AF17-7
TCTGTACTTATTTTTAGATATTTCATCTGTCTACTTGACAGGGAGCATATCAATCTTTGTCGATCCTTTTTTTCTACAAAAATTCATACTCCCCGTTTTTTCATTCCTGTCTTTGTTTAAGTACAGATTCAAGACTTCCCATAGATGAAATAAGTGAATCAATTAATTCTTTACTATCAACAATTTCCATCTTCTTACGCATCTTAGTCATTTCTTCTTCCATGCTCTGAATTCTTGTCTGACCTTCTTCAACCTTTTCCTGAGTTTCCAATAACTGAACCTGACTGTCTTCTAATTGAGCCTGACATTCTTCAAGTTTATTCTGATTATCTGCTAATTTATTTTCGCTTTCGTCTAATCTACTTTGAATTTCACCTAATTTGTCCGTTGCTTCTTTAGCTTCCATAGCACTTGTAGCTACACTCTTTTGCAATTTAGCATTCTCAATACTTAAAGTCCTGTTCTTTCCAATTAATTCATTATTCTCGGCATAAAGAACTTCATACTCAGCACTTCCATCGTCTGTAGATGGTTTTTCTACCGGCACTTCAACGTATACAATTTCAGGTTCCGGTTTTTCTACTGGAGCGGCAGGTGCTACACTCTGCTGTGAATCTCCTGCTCCTTCTGCTAATGCTAATATTTCTTCTCTAAGTTCCTCTATTGTTGCTTTAAGTTCATCATTCTCTTCTTGAAGAGCACCATTTTTTCCATGTAAATCATTGATTTCACATTGAAGCATTTCTCGTTCTGTTTCAAACTCTTCTTTCTGCTTATTTAAAACATTCTGTGTGTTTTTGTAGTTGCCGAAAAGGTTATTAATATAATCATCTACTTCTTCAGGATCATATCCTCTTACCGCATGATTAAATCCATAAGCATTCTCTTCTGCTGCAACCTCCCCAATTTCGTTGCTCTGCATAAACCTGGTCTGTGGTCTAGCTATTCTTGACAACTTAGCCATACTTCTCAACTCCTTTTCCTAGATTTTTTACATTTCAATTGAAATGCATAAATGCTGGAGTCCAATTTCAATGTTTCCTACTCCACTGAAATAACTTGTCCAACCTGTAACATATATTTATTTGCAGTTCCGCTTGGCAATTCTAACACCCTTCTGCCCTTCGAAACCATTTTTCTTATTTTTCCCGGTTGAATTTCATGGTCTATATACAAAATCACATCATCTTTATCCAATGTCAATGTGTCTATAGCAAACTTCATACCGAATGTATGTATCTGGTTACACGGTTCTATTAAAAGTCCTGCTCCTTCCGCTAAAGATTTACGACCCATAAGTCCTTTAAATCTCTTAAAAAATGTATTTGCATATTCAGCTTTCGTGCATATAATCTGACTATCACACGTTATAACCATATCCATACCTCGATTCTATCACTTTTTTTATAAATTTGCATTATTAATTCAAATTATTTTTACTTTTTCTTTAAAAAACTCCCATACTCATAATATTAATTACAACAGGTCCTAAAATTACAATAAATAGTACTGGGAAAATAAGACCTACCATAGGTAAAAGCATCTTAACTGGTGCTTTCTGCCCTTTTTCTCTTGCCATCTGCATTCTTGTTTCTCTTAATGTTTCAGATTGTACCTTCATAATATTATTCATTGGAATACCTAACTGGGTTGCCTGTGCCAAAGCAGCGATAAATGTCTTTAATTCTGGTATTTCTGATGAATTTGCCATATTTTTTAATGCGTCCCCTCTAGGCACACCCATCTGAATCTGCCTGTATAATTTCAACAATTCCTCAATAAATGGGCCTTCCATTCTTTCTGACACCTTCAATAAAGATGCATCAAAGCTTAATCCTGATTCAATACAAACTCCTAAAAGATCCATAGCATCTGGCAACTGATCTCTTATCCCCTGTTGGTGACTTTTCACTTTACTATTCAAATATAAATTTGGAATTAACAAAGCTATTAATAATCCAATTAATATAAGAAATATCGTCTTTGTAATTATAGCTATAAATGCACTCACAACTATTATTAAAACCATAATCGCTTTTTTGTAAAACAAAAAATTTTCAGGGCTTATAGAAAGTCCTGCTAATCTTAATTGTTTTTCAACAAGTTTGTACTTAGCATTTTTCTTAACATTTGCTGCACTTCTATTTGCCATATTGTTAAGTGCCTGTATTTGAGATGAGAGAAATCTTTTTGAAGACTTCTCTCCTTCTTTTTCATTCTGTACTTTCTTTTTACCACTTATGTACTCTATTTTTCTTTCTTTTGCATCAGCTTCTTTTCCTTTATTATATCCAATAGATGAAACAACAAAGAATACTAACGCACTAATTGCTAATACCATACATTCCATATGCTTATTCTCCTTTAGAACTTAATCGTTACAATTTTATTAATAACAATTGCACCTACAGTTTCTAAACAAACAGATATAATTATCAAAGTTTTTCCTATCGTTGTAGTAAACAAAGTCATTATCAATTCTTTATTTATTAAACTCATTATTAGCAGTAATGCAATAGGCAATACACCAATTATCATTCCTGATACTCTTCCTTGCCCTGTCATTGTTTTTATTTCGCCTTTAATCTTATATCGTTCACGAATTGTTCCAGCTATCGTATCAAGTATCTCAGACAAATTACCACCTGTCTGTCGTTGAATACTAACAGCAGAAACAACAAGATCAAAATCTTCACTTTTTACTCTTTTTGCCATTGCTTCTAAAGCTTCATCCTGCGAACTACCAAAAGTTATCTCATTAACAGTTCTCTTAAATTCAGATTTTATTGGATCATCACATTCACTTGAAATTGTATCCATTGCCTGGTTAAAAGTAAGACCTGACTTTAAGCAGTTGCTTGCAATCATTAATGCATCACTTAATTGGGATTCAAACATATCACGTCTCTTTTTTTGTTTACTTTTCATATACATAATTGGTGCAACAGCTCCGATTATCATTAGCATCGGTGCTATTAACTGGTTTTTAAAAATAAGCATAAACAATAAGCCGGGAACAAATGTTACAACTATCCATATTATAATAAAATCTTCTGTTTTTTTTGAAATATCGCTCTTTTCTAATTCTTCAGCTAATATTTTATTAATTTTTGTCAATGCACTTCTATTATTGTTTATAGACTGTTTTCTATTGTCCTTTTGTGTTCCAGTCTTTTCAACCTTTTTTTCTTCCTTTTTCTTTCCTACAATGTAATCTTCTCTTCGTTTTACATTTCTGCTATTTTCAGTTATTTTAGCAACTATCGTTGTAACAAGCACAAATGTAACACCCATCATGACTACAACGAAAAAAATCATACTAATTAGCAAACCATTCATTCTTTACAACAACCCCATTTCCTCTAATCTTTTCAATACACTTTGGAACTACACCTGTTGCTCTAAACTGTCCTTTGAACTTTCCTCTGGAATCTAATGTTCCATCTGTTTCATAGACAAATATATCCTGCAAACTTACAACATCACCTTCCATACCGACAACTTCAGTAATAGAAGTTACTTTTCTAGATCCATCTCTAAGTCGACTTTGTTGTATTACTAAATCAATGGCAGATGAAGCCTGATCTCTAATTGCTTTTACCGGTAATTCCATACCTGACATCATAACCATCGTTTCGATACGCGACATAGCATCTCTAGGAGAGTTAGCATGGGTTGTAGTTAATGATCCATCATGACCTGTATTCATAGCCTGAAGCATATCCAATGTTTCTTCAGAACGAACTTCCCCGACAATTATACGGTCAGGTCTCATTCTCAATGCGTTCTTTACAAGAGATCTGATTGTTATAGCTCCTTTTCCTTCAAGATTTGCCGGCCTACATTCAAGTGTAATTACATGCTCCTGATGTAACTGAACTTCTGCAGCATCTTCGATTGTTACAATACGTTCATCTTCAGGAATATATGATGATAATACATTCAACAATGTTGTTTTACCTGAACCAGTACCACCAGATACTACTATATTTAATTTTCCTTTAACACAGGCTTCCAAAAATGAAAGCATTACCGGGTTTAAAGAGCCCCATTCAACTAACTGTGCTGCTGTTACCGGTGTAGAACTAAATTTACGAATTGTAAGCACTGCTCCAATAAGTGAAATTGGAGGAATAATAGCATTTACACGGGAGCCGTCAGGAAGTCTGGCGTCAACCATCGGACTTGCTTCATCTACATGTCGACCAACCTGGGTAACAATTCTATCAATAATATTCATAAGATGTTCTTCATCTCTAAATTTTATATCTGTAAGAACCAATTTACCTTTTTGTTCAATATATACATGATCCGGTCCATTTACCATTATTTCACTACAACTGTCACTGTCAATTAAATCCTGTATTGGACCATATCCTAATATATCATCTAATAAAGTCTTTACTATCGGTTTTCTTTCAACTCTCGGAATATTGTACTCATCCTTATCAACTTCTTCCGTAAGAAGTTTTTCCATTTCATCCCTATCAACAGTAGCCTTTCCCGCTCTGTTTAATGTCAAAATAATTCTTCCGTGAATTTTTTTCTTTACAGCGTCATATGGGTCTTCAACCTTTATTTCCTTTACCTCTTCAACCTTTTTCTGTTGTTGAGTAGTTGTTTCTTCCCCATTTTCTTCCTTATTCTTTTCTATTATGTCAAGTAATCCCATATACGATTAACCTCCGACTATTTACTCACCTTTATCCGCAATAACCCTTTGTATAAAACTTGAGAATTCTTTTGCTGCCACCGTTCTACTTGTTCTTAATACAAACGGTTCTCCTTTATTTACACTACTGTTAAACATCTTATCCGATGATATTGAAGCGTAAAATGGTATCTCCAACATTGATTCGAAATCCTTCATTCGGATTAAACTGTTAACATTTTTATTCATTACCAGCCTTGCTTTTTCTTTAATTCCTAATTGCTCTAATATACTTACAGCTGCTTTTGCTGCTTTAAGTGATAAAATGTCAGGATTGTTCACAATCATAATCTCATCACATTCCTGTAATGCAGCTATTGTTTCATCACTAAAATTCGTTCCTAAATCAACTATTACATATTCATAATATGGTCTTACACTACGTATAACCTTTGTAACATGTTCCGGTTTAATATATTCGGCATATTCAGGACTTTTTGGTGCTGCAAGCAATACTACACCTGAAGAATGCATTATACTAAATGCATTAACTCTTTCAATTGATATTCCTTCCGGATCCTGTGCCAATTCCACAATTGTATCTTTTGGTTCCAAATCTAAAAGAATATTCTGATCTCCAAATCTTAAGTCCATATCTAAAAGAATAACATTACTTCCTCTCTTAGATAATGCAACTGCAAGGTTTGTTGCCATTACGGACTTTCCTGTACCACCTTTACATCCGAAAAATGCAATTACTTTTGATCTTACTCTTTTCTGAATATTTAGCTGTGCCTGAATTACTTTTTCGTATTCATTAACCTGTACTACTCTTGAATAAAATTCATTATCCTTCATATCCAAAGATAATACCTGTCTTATTCCAAATCTTGCTGCATAGTTTACTAAATCAACGGTTACATCGTCTGTAGCTACAACTGCTGCGCATCCTTTACTTTGGAATTTCATACTTTCAACGAATGAAAATACTTCTGGGTCAATTGGTACTTTAACACCAACAATAACTAAATCCGGAAATAATCCATCTATTTTCAATCTTGATTCGTCTTTAAAATCTGCATAACCAACAATTTGAATATCTCTATCTGCTAATTTTTTCTTCAAATTAACACGAATTGATGTGTCTTCTGAAATAATAACAACTTTTATACTTTCCATATTATTCTCCGTCCTCCGCAGTTCTCTTATTTAATATAAGTTTATAACCTGAATATTCTCCTGAATTTTCTACTCCGTATAAAATATCAGCATCATCATATGACAGTTCAAATGTAATTGATGAATATGTTACTATTGCATTTGCTGTATCTGTATTTACATCATTTGTTGATATTTTCAATACTTTAACATCGCTCAAAACTGTATCTACAGTAGCCTTACCATCGCCTGTCTTCATTGCCAAAACATTTACTGTATCTCCTGGGAGGATATATCCATCTACACCCGTAACACCATCTGCTGCCATACTGTATGCAACCATTCCATCCGCAAGATTATAAGATAATCCGGCATTTGATTCCTGTTCAGTTCCAAATCGTTTCATTGAAACCTGCTCACCTGCATAAATATAACCTGATGATGTATTTCCTATAACTTCATCAAGACTTCTTACTGCGCCATCTACAATTGCACCATTATCAATCATTCTAGTACTAAAAAAATTATTTACATTATTAGCTGTAACCTGTGTTCCAGCTGGAACATCTGCTATAGCATACACAATCTCTGTCTTATCTTTATTTGGATCATTATTGCTTATAACTGATTGTGCAAACATATATGTTGCGATTCCTGCAACCAATGCACTTATAAGTGCAATCAAATAAATTCTCTTCATGGTAATTGTACCCCTCTGTTTCTTATTTTTAGTATTTTATTAATCTACGATTCCGTTTTTATTGTTACTGTATATGATAGTTCTTTAGTCTTTCCATATATAACTCCCAGAACCGGTGTTAGTGTATTCATTTCTGCCTTAACATTTACTTTCAAATCTCCCTCAAGTGGACTTGTGGGATTTGTAAGTTTTGAATCAACCACTACTGAATTGAGATTTTTCGGCAATATTGCTTCCACCTTATCGGTTACAATTTGATCTAATTGTGCATCTTGTGCATTTACGCATCCGACTCGTGCGCCTTCCCTACAGGCATTTTCAACTGATAACTGATTGTAAAATAGCCACCCAAAGTCCAATATCCCGCATACAATTAAAAGTAATATAGGCAAAACCAAAGCAAATTCAACAGCCGATTGTCCTTTTTCTCTTTTCTTCATTGATGCTACCTCTCAAATAATTTCCTCATATTCTAAAATAGAGGGGCTGATGCCCCTCTATTTTAGAATATAATCTTTTTGTAACTTTTATGGTCTTGCTGTTGTTGTAAGCTGATCGCTTGCATTTGTGAACATATCAGCAATCTTTGGTCCTAATACAGCTAATGCTCCGATTACTGCTAAAGCTACTAATCCGATGATAAGACCATATTCAACCATGCCCTGTCCATCTTCATCCATTAAGAAATTCTTTACATCTCTCATAATATTTCCTCCTTCTTGCATACGACTCTCTTTTACTCCGTCGTGCTTAATTATAAATTTAATAAATTAACGGGAAAAATAATGAAACCAAAACCCCTCCCGATAAAAACGGTGCCATAGGAGCTGCTGTTTTTAAGTTGCCTCTTCTTGTGATTTTTAAGAACAGATAATAGATAAATATTGTAAAACCCATCACTGCCATTGCTTCAACATAACCTTGAAGACCCAACATAAAACCTATTACGGCGCTATATTTCACATCGCCAGCCCCAATCCTCAATTTAAAGAACCCCGGAATAACAAATATTACATATGCAATTATCAATCCCATAAATGAATTAAAAAATGTATCCATAAACACATCTAACCCACCACTTGTAATTACTATGTTGCATATTTGTAAAAGTAACATTCCTAATAATAATGCATTAGGTATTCTTCTTATCAACATATCAATTCCTGCTACATTTATTGCCATCAATATGATAAGCATATATCGCACTGTCTGCCAGTAATCAAATTCTTTAAGGGCTATACCTACAAACAATACTGCCGGAACCACCATCCATGCTATTCTGTAACCTATGTTGTTTATTCGTTGTCCTTTATTTTCTGTATCATATATACTTCTTACTTGTATCTGGTATCTCGCCAGATAGTAAAAGCATAATCCAGAGAGCAAACCCACCGTCGCGTATATCGCGTATTCCATTGCTGTTTCCTCCTCTGTATTTACTTGCATCTACATAGAAAACCCTTATGTATTAAATGTTTAAAACGTTTTCTTTATGATAGTATTATTATAATACTTTTCGTCATTTAGTCAATATTTTTTAATAATTTAGTCACAATTTGTACATTATGTACATAATTTCATTTACTCAATGTGCTAAACGCCAATTTTTTAGACTTCTCCCTATTTTTTTCAGACTTTACTCGCACTTTTTCGGCTTTTTTTCGAGCCCTTTCAGCTTTTTTGTTCATAACTTTTTCATCTTTATTAATGCGGCTTTCCATTTTTCGCTCTTTTCTGGACTTTCTTTGTTTTTTTCTTATTACTTCATCTATTTTTCGATAACGTTCTTCTTCTCTTTCATCCTGCATTCTAATAATATAATCTACACCTTTCAATACTTTTTCGCTCACACAATCACTCACTTCTTTAGACATATTCTGTGTCGACTTATTTATCGCTCTGGTAACTATACTTTCGGTATTTTCCTCTAAGGCTCTCGAAACTATGTTTCCCATAATTTCCTGAAATTGCTGCATTTTACTTTCTGAGCTAACACTTTCAGTTAAAGATGTTTTATTTTCTAATCCTCTATATTTTTCTATGTCTCCACTATTATCTTTTGTTTTTGTATCCATAATTTCTTTATTATTTACACCATTATTACATCCTTCTTCATCTTCTTTATAAAATGTATTTTTTTCACTCTTTGGTTTGTCAAAAAGATTTCTAATGTTGACTGTATTAGGATTAGAACGATTAATGTCAATTTCTCCATTAATCATCATTTTTATAGTTCTTAGACCATATCCCTGTTCTTTTAAATCTCTTATTTTCCGAAGTAATTCAATATTTTCTTCCGTATAATATCGATGTCCCATTTCATTTCTGGGAATCTTTATCTCAAGTTCTTCTTCCCAATATCTTAACACATGAGATTCTACCTTTAGCATTTTAGATGCATCTGAAATAATATATCGTCGTGTTCCCATTTTCCCCTCCAAAAAAATAATGTTAACAATAATTTCCAAATTATTGTTAACATTAGTATAATTCTGACTATTACTCAATTCAACGAATTGGCAGTCCCATATTCAATTATTTTTTAAGCAAATGACGAATGCCGTCAAATGAGTGTAAACATCTCATCTTTTTCGTTCAAATTCGCATATGGCTTAGCATAATTATTCTCTCGCATTTATTTTGAACCTATATTTTTCACCAGTTGTTTGATTAACAATATAATAATTATTCTCTCACATTTGTTTTAAAATGCGGACAAACAAGCAAATCTACTCTCTTGCTTTTGTCTCGAATTTTGTATATTCAGGTAACCATAATAATTCTATAGCTCCTACAGGACCGTTTCTTTGCTTAGCAACATCCACAATAATAGTATTTCTGTCTTCTGTTTCGTCCTCTTTGTTGTATTTTCTTGATAAAAGCATTACAACGTCGGCATCCTGCTCGATAGAACCTGATTCTCGCAAATCGGCCATGATAGGTCGATGGTCAGGTCTCGATTCTACGCTTCGGTTAAGCTGTGAAAGTGCAACTACCGGAATATTCAACTCTCTGGCAATTCCCTTTAATGATCTTGAAATATCCGCAATTTCCTGTTCACGGCTTGGATAATTACCATTTCCTCTCATAAGCTGTAGGTAGTCAATAACCACAAGCTGTATATCTTTTTCTAATTTAAACTTTCTGCATTTGGAACGAAGGTCACCAATCGTAATACTTGGCGTATCGTCAATTACAATATTTGAATTTCCTATAATATCCGCTGTTTCTACAATTTTTTCCCATTCAGATTCATTAAGTTCTCCTGCTCTCATTTTCTGAGAACTTACCATTGAATGCTGTGATATAAGACGGTTAACCAACTGTTCCTTTGACATTTCCAAACTAAATATAGCGACTGCATTCGGCTTACGTATAGCTATATGCTCTGTTACGTTAAGTGCAAATGCTGTTTTACCAACTGAAGGTCTTGCCGCAATCAAAATAAAGTCTGATGGCTGCAATCCGGATAACTGATTATCAAGATATATATATCCGGTTGCTAAACCTGTAACAGTTCCCTTTGTAAGCGATGCCTGTTCTAATTTATCAAATACATTAGCAACTACTTTATTAATTGGGACAAAGTCGCCACTTGAACGTGATCTAAGCACTTCAAAAACTTCTTTTTCAGTACTCTCCATTATATCTTCAAGCTTATCCGTTCCTGCATAACATTTAGCTGAAATATTATCATTTACTTTTATTAATTTACGCAACATTGCTTTTTCATATACAATAGTCGCATACTGCTTTATATTTGCTGAAGTCGGTACCATTTCTAATATTTCCCTGATAAAATCAAGGCTGATTACTTCACTAGAAACATCCATCTCTTCCAATTTAGCCTTTATGGTAACCAAATCTCCATTTTTTCCTTCACGGTACAATTCTGTCATTGCCCCAAAGAGCAATCCATATTGTCTGTTAAAAAAATCATCTTTATTTATCAACTCCATAGCTATCGGAACAGCATCCGGATCCATAATCATCGAACCTATTACTGCCTGTTCTGCTTCATAGCTATGAGGTAGTATTTTTTTTACTATTGGATCTTCCATTAATAATTATCTCCTATAAAGCTTCAACCTTTATGTCTAAAGTTGCCATTACATCCTTGTGCAATTTAACTTTTACTGTATGGACTCCAAGATTTTTAATTCCTTCTTCCATAACAATCTTCTTTTTATCAATTTCTAAACCAAGCTGCTTCTTTGTTTCTGCTGCTATTTCCTTTGCAGAAATTGAGCCAAATACACGGTCTCCATTTCCGGCTTTAATCTTTATAACTACCTTTTTATCTTTTAATTCTTCTGCCAAAGCTTTTGCTGCATCCAATTTTTCCTGAGCAACCTTTGCTTCATTAGCTTTTTGAAGTTTTAAATCATTTTTATTTGCGCTATTTGCTTCTACGCCAAGTTTTTTCTTTAAAATAAAGTTTTTAGCATATCCATCGCTTACCTTTACTACTTCACCTTTTTTTCCTAACGCTTTAACATCTTCTAATAAAATAACTTCCATATTCATGTCTCCTTTCAAAGCAATAAACTTATTATATCTAAGCAATTAATTTCATTTTTTCAAATTCGATCCGTCAAACTATATTAATGTTAAGGTCAAATATCACTTGTGTAAATAACTATATTTCACCTTCATCAGTCATATCCTGAATAATCTCTTTTATCAAGGTCTTTGCCTGTTCACATGTACAATCTTCAATCTGTGCTCCGGCAAGATTCATATGACCTCCACCGCCTAATCTTTCTGCAATTAACTGAACGTTAACTTCATCTATTGACCTTGCGCTTAAATATACTTTTTCATTATAAAACGTACATACAAACGCTGCCTTTATGCCTTTAATATTAAGCAATTCATTCGCTGCCTGTGCTCCAACAACTGTCGGCATACTTGTTCCTTCAGACGGGCAAATGGCTATAGCGTATTTATCCATAAATATCTCTGTATTTTGAATAGCCTTAGCTTTTGCCTTATAATCTCCAATATCATCTCTAAACATTTTTCTAACTCTGACAATATCAGCTCCATTTTTTCGCAAATAAGCTGCTGCCTCAAATGTTCTTACACCTGTTCTGTTAGAAAAATTATTTGTATCCATCATAATTCCGCTATACAATGCATCTGCCTCATACGGTTTCATTTTAACTGAATCAACCATATACTGCATAATTTCAGTAACCATTTCACATGCTGATGATGAATATGGTTCAATGTATGATAAATGTGCATTTTCTATTGCATCTGCACTTTGTCTATGATGATCTATTACTACAAGTGTTTGTGCTCTTCTCACTAATTCAGGATATTCAGTATATCCTGCTCTATTACAGTCAACTACAATGAGCATATCATTTTTTTCTAAAATAGTTGTAGCCAATGTTCCTGCAATAAACATATCTTCTTCATAGCCATTATCTGTCGTAAACTTATCAATCAAAGGTTTTACTGAAGAACTCATAGTTCCCGTTACCACATAAGCTTTTTTACCCATTGTAGTTATGGCTCTATACAAACCAATTGCTGCACCGTAAGAATCATTATCACCCAAATGATGTCCCATAATGAATACTTTATCTCTTGTTTCAATTAATTCTCTTAATGCATGAGCTTTTACTCTGGCTTTTACTCTGGTATTCTTTTCGACAGACTTGCTCTTACCGCCATAATAATATATCTTTGCGCCATCTTTTAATACTGCCTGGTCACCACCTCTGCCAAGTGCCATATCGATAGCTGCTGTGGCTGACGTGTAATTCTGAACATACGAATCTGAACCCATTCCGAATCCAATACTGATTGTAGCTGTTCGCTCATTACCTATCTTAACATTCTTTACATCATCAAGAAGTGAGAATTTTTTACTCTGCATAATTGCTATATTTTTAGCCTTAACAACTACAAAATATTTATCTTTTTCAAGTTTTCTTACCAGACCGTCCATTTCTGCAAAATATCGCTGTATCTGTCGATCAATCAATGCAACTAACAGTGTTCTTCTGGCATCTTCAATACTTTGAAGAACCTCTTCATAATTATCTATGTAGATAAGTCCCGGTATCATCTTATCATTTTTATTTTCCTTAGATAATTGCTGAATTCTTGTATCATCAAATAAATAAAGTGCAAACATATCCGCATCGTCATCATCTGAATCAAGTACTGCAATAGGCACTTCATCAACTGCATCTTTCATTTTAAACTTCTTTAGCACAGCTCTATATATTTTTTCATTATACTCAACTTTGAACTCTTTCTTTTCTTCTTTGAAATCAAATTTATCCTTTGTAAACTCCTTAAATATAGACTCAATTCCCCTCATATTTAAAAGTTTAGTTTCGCATGCCTTTTCCATTTCGCTATTATGCCACAGCATTTTTCCATTACAATCAAGTAACGCATAAGGGATTTCAAATTCATGCATCATCTGTCTTTGTATCTGACTATACTCTGCACCAAAATCCACAAGATATCTTTTAATATTAGGATAAAATCTAAGCATCATAACAATCGCTATTACAATAAACACAATTGTTGCAAACGCCATAACCACCCCGGCTCTTTTGTCAATAAAAAATATTATAGCCGTTACTACTATCCAAAGTATACTAAGATTTATAGGCCACCTTAAATACTTTGTAATTTTCCCATTTAATGCTACTTTTTTATCATTTAACATATAAGCACCTCTAATTTGCTTTATTCTTCATCTCTGCCTTATATTTGTATATCTTTAAAATATAAAAAGCTTACAACGTTTCTAACGCACTTTAATTATTTAGTATACCATATTGTAATTTTTATTTCCACTATACTACTTTATAAGCCATAACAGATTACTAATATATTCTTTACATGTTTTATCATTTCGTATAAAATTACCTTTAATTAAATGATGTCAGGGTTAACCGCCACGACTATGATGCCTACAGATTGTTCAGTGCTACGCACTCTCACAATTATCCGGCATCTTTACATTAGTAAAATATGAAACAGGAGATAGTTTATATGTTTAGAATATGGGGAAGAACCTTTAAAAATAATAAAATGATAAAAAATACCACAATCGAAATAGATAACCCTAAGATGACGAGAACTCACAAAGTTTTCAAAGCACTTGAAGATATTTGCGAGGAATTTGATTTAAGCAATCCAATCTGGCTTGATAATAACATTGATGAATTCAAACGCATTTCACGAACCAGATTTTATCAGGACAGTTTTATTGAACATATTGATTTTGATTATTTAGATTTTTATATTATCGAAGAAGATTAATATGTTGGGGGCAAAATCATTCTTGACAAAAAAGCCTTATAGAAAACATATCCCCTCTTTACCGGACAACCGATACGGAGGGGATATTTATATACTATTTAAATTTACCGGATATAACACGAATCGCTCCGTGTTATCTTATAATTAAAGTCTTTTCTGTAATTCTGCTGTCATGTCTTCATAACCCGGTTTTCCAAGTAATGCAAACATATTCTTCTTGTAGCTTTCTACACCCGGCTGATTAAATGGATTTACTCCAAGAATATATCCACTTACACCACATGCAAATTCATACATGTAGAATAATTCTCCAAGATAGAATTCGTTCTGTTCAGGTACATTAACCATAAGGTTAGGAACATTACCATCTGTATGAGCAAGAATTGTTCCATTCATTGCACTCTTGTTAACAAAATCCATATCTTTTCCAGCTAAGTAATTTAATCCGTCAAGATCATCTGCTTCTTCCTGAATTACGATATCAGCATCTGTCTTTTCAATATTTACAACTGTTTCAAACATAAGTCTTGATCCGTCCTGAATGAACTGACCCATTGAATGTAAATCTGTTGTCAAATCAACTGCTGCAGGGAAAATACCTTTTTGGTCTTTTCCTTCGCTTTCACCATAAAGCTGTTTCCACCATTCACCAAAGTAATGTAAACTTGGTTCATAGTTAGCTGTAATTTCAATTGATTTTCCTTTTCTTAATAAAATATTTCTGATTGCTGCGTATTTTACTGCATCGTTATCTTCAAATGTATTGTTTAAAGCTTTTTCTCTTCCGCTTGCAGCACCTTCCATTAATTTATCTATATCAGCACCACTTACTGCGATTGGAAGCAAACCTACTGCTGTAAGAACTGAGAAACGTCCACCTACATCATCAGGTACTACGAAGCTTTCATATCCTTCTTCTGTTGCAAGATTCTTAAGAGCTCCCTTTGCCTTATCTGTTGTAGCGTAAATTCTCTTTGCTGCTTCTTCTTTGCCATATTTCTTTTCAAGTTTTTCCTTGAAAATTCTAAATGCGATAGCAGGTTCTGTTGTTGTACCAGACTTAGAAATAATGTTAACTGAGAAATCTCTGTCTCCAACAACATCTAATAATCCCTTTAAGTATGCAGGGCTAATGCTATTTCCTGCATAGTAAATTTCAGGTGTTTTTCTGATTTCTTTTGATACATTGTTATAGAAACCATGTCTTAAGAAGTCAATTGCTGCTCTTGCTCCTAAATATGAGCCACCAATACCAATAACAACTAAAACTTCTGAATCACTCTGAATCTTCTTAGCTGCTGCTTTAATTCTTGCAAATTCATCCTTGTCATAATCTACAGGTAAATCAATCCATCCTAAGAAATCATTTCCTGCTCCTGATTTGTTAACCAAAACTTCTTTTGCATCTTCTGCGATTTTCTTCATTGCTACTACTTCATCATCTGAGATGAATTTTGATGCCTTTGAGTAATCAAATGTTACCTTAGCCATATCTTTTTCCTCCGTCATTTCAAATCCTGCTATCCCGTACACCTTGCAAACTGTCATGGTATCTCTCCACTAAATCCACAGTGTCCGGTAAAGCGTTTATTTATCGACATAATATAATATTCATGCCGACCGGTAAAATTTCCTTCAAATTCTCTCTAACATATATACAATAAATATTTTGTCGTCATATGTCAATGTTTTTAGCATATTTATTGAAACAATTTTATTGGAGTCAACCCGAGAATATATCCCCGAAACTATTTTGCTTAATCTGTGAATATTTCCTTAAAACATATTTGTTTCAACCTGCGAACATTTCTATATAAATTATACAATTGAACCTGTAAACATTTCTACAAAACTTATATGATTAAATCTTAATTTATTTTTGCAAAACCATTTAAATCTTTACTGCAAATATTCTCCTAAAACTTCGTTGATTATTCTCTCCTGTTCTTTTGTAATATTTATTCTACCCTGTTTTTCATTTTCTATTTTTTTATTTGTATTATTTATTTCATTTACATTAACATTCTGTTCCGATTCCTGCTCATTTTTGCTGCTACCGATTTCTATGTTGTAATCATTTTCCCGCCTACTAATCTGCTCTCGCAAATTAACACTATTTTCAAAGAAATCCGTAATAACATATATCAGTTCTGTTTTTCTGTCATTTGTATGAATTGTATTTTCAACTACAAATAATGCAAGTGCAAAATAAAATCCTACAAGAATATACGACATCGCCGTTGTCTTTCCGTATCCCTGATTATACAGTATATATCCACATAATCCGCCTATTGCCACACACAAAAATCCACACCAGCTAATAATTTTATTTATGGAATCAAGATAAAATATGCCTATTTTACACTTATTTATGTACCTACTTACTAAAAGCATGGGATTAGCCACCGTGCCGTTTATGGTTTTAATACTCTCAAATTTCAATTTTATCTGGCGAAGAATATTACTTTTTGGGCTATCCATATTTTCTGCCTTTTTAATCATTTTACCAAAAATCCACATTACCAGACATTTACTTACAATTCCTACTAAAAAAATACTTCCTAATAAACATAGGAAGTACGCTTTATTTTCAATTATTGATGTGATTTTTTCCATATTAACAGTAAAACATGACATACATTTGTCAAACATAAAAAACCTCCTCGTACGATATGTATTGACCAGCCTTTTGTTGGTGGCCGATAGTCGGAAACATTAATGCTTAAACTTTGTTTTCTGTTTCCTTTATACAATAAAATTTTATCATACAAGAGGTCTTTTAACACTATAAATCGTTCGTCAAATTTCTACAAATTCTTAATTAACTGTTTTAATATTTTAATTGAATTAGCCGCTGCTTTCTTTTCAAATGTAGGGTAATCCATTTCTGCACTTCCATCTGCCTTATCAGAAATCGCTCTGATTATAAGACATGGAATATTGTTAACATATGCTGCATGTGCTATAGAAGCACCTTCCATTTCTGCACAATCTCCGGCAAATGTATTTACCAAATCATCTTTCTTTTCCTTACCGGCAATAAACTGGTCGCCTGAAACAACTCTTCCTGTAAATACCTTAACAGAAAGATTTGCCTCTTCTATACTTTTGACTGCTACATCAATTAATCTGCTGTCACTATGAAATACAGAGTTGTCCATATCAGGAATAACTCCACGTTCATAACCTAACGCCGTCACATCCATATCATGCTCAATGGCATCCTTTGATATAACAATATCGCAAATATCAATATCACTATTTAACGAGCCTGCAACTCCTGTATTAATAACAGAATCTACTTTATATCTGTCTGCAAGAATCTGTGTGCATATAGCTGCATTTACCTTTCCAATACCACACTTTACAACAACTACATCTTTGTCATGAATATGTCCTTCATAAAAATCCATTCCTGCAACTGATGTAATTTTCGCATCCGGCATTTCATTTTTTAATTCCTGGACTTCGTTGTCCATCGCTCCAATTATTCCTAACACGTTACACCTGTTCCTTTATTTATTTTCTTCTAAGTACAATTTTAATGCCTTTGCAAGCTGGTCCGGACATGAAGTTCCTCTTCCTGCACAATCAATTCCATCCATTCTTTTAATTGCTTCGTTCACATCCATTCCTTCGACTAATGCAGCAACTCCCTGTGTATTTCCACTGCATCCTCCAAGAAATCTTACATTAGTAACTTTATTATCAACAACATCAAAACTAATTTCTCTTGAACACGTTCCTTTTGTCTTATAATTCATAACTGCACTCCTATCAAAGGCTTTCTAATCGCCTATCTTCTTTTCATAAATTTCTACAACATCATCTATATCACCTTTGGCAATTAACTGACCATGTTCCAAAATGATTGCCTTGTTACACAATCTCTTAACCTGAGCCAAACTATGTGATACAAATAAAACTGTAACCCCATGATCAAACATTTTTTTCATTTTCTTTTCGCATTTTTTTCTAAATTTAGCATCACCAACTGATAATACCTCATCTAAAATAAGAATTTCCGGTTCTACAACTGTAGCAATTGAAAATCCAAGTCTTGCCTTCATACCTGAAGAATAGTTTTTAATTGGAACGTCTATAAATTCTCCTAACTCAGAAAATTCAAGAATTTCATCATATTTTGACATTAAAAATTCTTTTGAAAATCCAAGAACCGAGCCATATAAGAATATATTTTCCCTACCTGTATAGTTAGGATCAAATCCTGCACCAAGTTCAATCATAGGTGCCATATGT
The DNA here is from genome assembly GCF_003461285.1 of Eubacterium sp. AF17-7. NCBI lineage: Bacteria > Bacillati > Bacillota > Clostridia > Eubacteriales > Eubacteriaceae > Eubacterium > Eubacterium sp. AF17-7. The sequence continues at coordinate 18,066 of NZ_QTWU01000015.1, forward strand.
CCATATCTTTGCACTGAACCTTTTGTTGGCTTATAAACACCTGCAATTACTTTAAGAAGCGTACTTTTTCCTGCTCCATTAAGTCCAAGTATTCCGAGACGTTCGCCTTTTTTCAACTCAAACGAAACATCTTTTAACGCCCAGAATTCATTAAAACGAAGCTTTTCGCCTTTTAATTTCTTTATAAATAATTCTTTAAAATTATCAACTTTTTCTTTGCTTAAATTAAAACAAATACTAACATCATTAACTCTAAGAGCTACATCATTCTTTGCCATAACTCCTCCTAAATATGAAGAATAAACTTATCCTGATTTTTCTTAAATACATATATTCCAAATATCAGTAATACAACACTACAAGTTCCTGAGTATGCAAATAATTTTAAATTTGACACTCCGTAACTATAACTGTTAAACATAGAATGACCTTCTAACAATACAGCTCTGAAGTTACTGATAATTCCGTAAAGCGGATTTAATTTGATAAGAATTAATCCCTGTCCCATACTTGAGATTTTGTAGAAAATTGCTGAGCAGTACATAACAAGCATCAACACAACATCCCACAAATATTCCATATCTCTAAAGAATACACATACCGTTGACAATACCATTCCTGCACCAATTGACAAAATAAACAAAATTGTCAAAGGAATAACCGCTTCAATTACATGCCATGTAAGTGGAACACCTAAAACTACTGAAACTACTGCAAGAACTATTAATGACAGTAAGAATAAAATGTAGTTATAAATGCAACTTGAAAGCGGATACAAATACTTAGGTACATAAACTTTCTTTATCATTGCCTGATTTGCCCTGATAGACCTCATCGCAATCTTTGTTGAACTTGAGAAGCAACTATATATAAGTCGTCCACACAAAATGTAAACAGGATATAATCTGTCACCTTTACCAAGCAACTGTCCAAATACGATTGTAAGAACAATCATTGTAAGTAACGGTTCAAGCATTGTCCATATCAATCCAAGATATGATCTTCTATACTTTAACTTAATTCCTTTTTTTACAAGTTCGATTAATAAATATCTGTATCTTGCAAAATTTTTCACGTACTTATTCATATAACCTCCAAAACTGAAGCACTTATTTTTATAGTTTATCCATATAAGATTAAATTCCCGACAATAAACTAATCTTATTATATATTATAATTTTTTTATGTCAAATTAACGGGAAATATAATGATATAAATAGCTTTGGCTTATATAATTAATAATAGTTGCCACTTTTGTTACACACATAAAAATGCACCACTTTCGTAACAAAATTTGTTTAGAAAGTAGTGCATTAAAATCAGCATATTGTGAATATGTATATCTGGGAAATTTTCCAGTTTTACCAGCCAAAGCTTTTTATCTGAGATAATTTTTTTGAATTCAGCGCGAGCGTTATTTAGTTAATATTACAAACCCTCACAATTAAGAATTAATCTGTGGAAATTTTTGTTATTCTACATTTTTCAATGCATCTGTCATAGATATTTTTTAATTAGTTAAGTGCAAGCAATTTCCATGTCTTAATTACTTTTACTTTATCAATCTGAATTTCTGACGTATTGTCCTGATTTGAACAATATTTGCCTGCTGCAGATTCGAATACCACATATGTCTTCTTTCCGCTTACACAAATTCCTTCCAGCATTGATGGAAGCACAACCGTTTTAACCGGTGTATCAAGTGCGGATGCTGTCACAATATTTACCGGTTCATAAACCATTAAATATGAATCTGCTATTCTTCCGTATGACTGGGACAATGTAAACTTTCTTTCTGTAGCAGAAATCTTATTTACAACCAATCCCTGTGTATTTGCAGGAACATAAAGGTTATATTGATTTGTAAATGTTAATCGTTTTGTCTTTTTATTTCGCTTAACTCTATATCCATACATAAGGCACGAATTACTGTTTGCACTTCTTCCTGCCCAGAAATGAGTTCCGTCAAATGCTGCAAAGTCTGCGCATCCTCTAAGAGTTACTCTATAGCTAAATTTTATTGTCTTTCCATTTTTAGCTTTCAAAAGTTTTTTATATGTAATTATACCTACTTTATCTACTGCACCCGGAAGGTTATTTATACCTACTACTAAATTTTTCTTTACATTTGTTACTGAACCTACATGGTCTTTTATTGTCAATTTAAGTTTCTTTACGAAATTACCCCGTTTATCATATATCAAAAGTATTGATTTTGCTGTCAAATTCTTGTGATACATTGAAACTACAACATATTTTCCAATAACACAGGTTCCCTGTGGCACATAATTTTTAAGTGACAATAATATGTATTTGTCTTTTACTGACTTAATTCCACTATTTACAAGCATATCATATACTCTCAAATCCTCAGCCATTCTTTCTTTTTCAGAATCTGTATACTCCCATGGAATATTGTTTACTCTTGCATATTTTTTTCCTGTTGAATTTGAAAATACAAGAAGTGTCAGATTTGTTGCTCCTGTAAAAGCATTAGCACCAATTGTTTTAACCGCTTTATATAATGTAAGCTTTTTTAGTGATGTACAGTTTTTAAATGCACTTTCTCCAATTTTCTTAATTGTTTGAACCATATTTATTGTTGATAATTGAGTACATCCGCTAAATGCCTGATATCCTATTGAAGTAAGTGTTTCCGGTAATATAACTTTTTTTACTGAATTTGCATTAAGTAAAACTCTGTTTGGAACTTTTGTCATTCCATTAGCAAATGTAACTGTTGTAACATTGGCGCCTTTACCGATTATTTCATATGTACTTGTCACCGTGCTTGGAATTGTAAGACTTGTAAGCCCTGTCATTTTGTAAAATGCATGATAATTTATTTTCTGCAAGCCCTCAGGCAAAGTTAATTCTTTTACTTTTTTAATTCCATAAAAAGCTCTCTTATAAATATACTTTATTGTTGTCGGTAATTTAATTTCCGTAACGGCACTACATCCTCTGTATGCTTCAATTCCAATAATCTGCAATCCTTCAGGTAATTCAATTGTCTTTAATGCTGTACATTCTTTAAAAGCATTTTCTCCAATTTCCTGAAGTAATGAACCCTGTTCAAATGTTACCTTTTCAATATATTTATACTGATAAAATACATTTGCATTAATCTTTGTAACACTTGCTGGAATTACAATTTCTTTATTTGTTGTATCTGTTGCTGCCTTTTTGTACCCTGTAAGGACTCCGTTTTCAATTACGAAATCAGGGTTAATTGTAGGAGCTTCTGTTGTTGGCACTTCTGTTGTCGGTGCCTGTGTTGTTGTTTCAGTTGTTGATGACTCTTCTGTTGTAGATGTTTCATCAGTTCCTGTTTCCTTAGTACCACTTTCATCAGTTCCTGTTTCTTCAGTCTGTTTTGTTGTCTCTGTGTTTTCTTTTGTTGTTTCCTGTTCACTATCAGCTATGCTTACTTCTGCTGCCATGACTTTATCCTGTTTATAGTTTCCATGACCTGCAAAAGCACCTGATGGTAATGCGATAGTGGCTATCATAACTGCAACAAGCAACTTGCTTATGCTCTTTAATGTTTTCTCTTTCATAGCTACCTCCTCTAAACTCTACGTTACATTATAATGGTTCTTTCTTTTTCGTCAAAGGATTTATGCCATCTGCCAGACAATTGCCACATTTAAAATTAACTCTTTCTTATTTGAAAAATACAGTTGTGTATACTATAATCTTCCTATATGTATATAGCATTAGGAGGTTTATATGCTAAGTAAAATTAAGACAAAATTAGGCAATTTCAAAGAAACTGCAAGACGTAGCAAATACGCGCATTATTATAAAGATTACGATATCGAAGACAATATTATTTTATACGACTCATATTTTAGCCGTGGAATGCTTTGCAATCCTTATGCAATTTTCAGAGAATTAATTTCAAATTCTGAATTTGACAAATACACTCATGTATGGGTTGTTGATGACCGTGTAGGAAACGAACCTGTTATGGAACAGTTTGCTGACCATAACAATATTTATGTCATAAGAAGGCATAGTAATGACCATTTGAAATATTTAGCGACTGCACATTATATTATTTCAAATGTATCTCTGCCTTTTTATTATTGCAAAAAGCCCGGACAAATTTTTGTCAACACATGGCACGGCACTCCTATAAAAAGCTTAGGATACGATATTCCGGGTTCAGCAGCCACTATTTCAAATGTTCTTAGAAATATGCTTTCTGCTGACTATATGATTTCTGCGAATCCATTTTTAACAGAAGTTTATTTAGATAAATACAAATTACGCGGACTTTACAACGGAAGTATTATCGAGGAAGGTTATCCAAGAAATGACCGTCTTTTAAATTGTCCTAAAGAAGAAATAAAGTCAATTCTTCTTAAATATGGAATAGAACTTGAAAAAGATAAGCAGGTTATTTTATATGCACCTACATGGAAAGGTGCCGATTATAATAAGCCTGAAGTAAATCCTGATGACTATTATAATTTTAAAAGAGAATTGGAAGAATATATAGATACGGACAAATATCAGATTCTTCTTAAGCCGCACCAGGTTGTATATAAAGAGTTGGTAAAATCAGGTATGTTTAGCAATTCCTTAATTCCTGCTTTTATTGACACAAACGAACTTTTGTCTATTACTGATATTTTAATATCAGATTATTCAAGTATATTTTTTGATTTTTTAGCAAGCGACAAACCAGTGTTATTTTACATTCCTGACTTAGAAGAATATAAAAATTATCGTGGTTTATACATGGAACCTGACAAGCTTCCCGGACCTGCATTAACATCTGTTAAGGAAATTGAAAATTCTATTAACAATTTGGGTGAAGTTATTAATAAATATAAAGATAGTTATTCACAAGCCAAGAATTTTGCATGTCCATACGATGATGGCAATGTTTCTTCAAGAATTGTTGACATTGTTTTTAGAGGAAATACTTCTGATTCAAATGGTAATCCATACCGCATTATTAAATGTGAAAATACAAAGAAGAAATTATTATTCTTTGGCGGCGGACTTCGCATGAACGGAATTTCCACTGCTCTTAGAACAATGCTTGATTTCATCGATTATGATAAATATGACGTAACAGTTTATGCCGGCAATTTAAAATTTGCTGACAGTAAGGATATGATTTGTACATTTAATGATAAAGCCAGAATTTTTGCCAGAGTATCATATACTCCCGCCACATTTGGCGAGCAGATTCGAAATGACTTTTTAAGAGTTTTTGGATTTAATTTTCCTTTAATGAAGAAAATTTACCCAAAAGCAATGTATGACAGAGAATTTATCCGTTGTTTTGGCACAAGTGATTTCGACGCAGTAATTGATTACTCAGGATATGGTTCATTTTATTCAATTCTGCTTTTAAGTGCAAAAAATGCTAAGAAGCTTATTTGGCAACACAATGATTTATTAACAGATAAGAATAAAATCGTTAATCACAAAAAACCTCACAGCAGAGAACTTAGGGTTGTTTTTTCAACTTATCAGTTTTATGACAAAATTGTAGGCTGTTCAGAGGCAACGATGAAAGTTAATTTAGAAAAAATCGGATATAGTGAGTTAAAGGATAAATGTTGCTTTGTAAGAAATGCTGCTAATTTTGAACGTGTAATAAACGGTTCTAAAGAATCCTATACGGCTGAATCTGCAAATGAAGCAGGTTTTCCTGATTTATTAAATAAAGACCTAATTTCATTTGTAAACATGGGCCGTCTTTCACCTGAGAAAAATCAGGCTGCATTAATAAAGGCATTTGCAAAAGCTTATGATGCAAATAAGAATTTAAGATTGTATATTATTGGCGATGGTGCCCTTATGGGTGAACTTAAAGATCTCGTTCATAGTTTAAATCTGGATGGCAAAGTTATTTTAACAGGAAATTTGGATAATCCATTTATGCTTATGAAGGATTGCAGTTGTTTCATTCTTCCATCCCTTCATGAAGGTCAACCTGTTTCCTTGTTGGAAGCGCGTTTATTAAAACTTCCAATAATTATGTCAAATTTCAGTTCCGCAGCTTCTTCATTATTTGACAACGGACAACTTGTAATTGGCAATTCTGTTGATGATATTTACAACGGATTAATTGCATTTATAAATAATGAAGTTCCTACTTGCGAATTTGAATACGCCGATTATAATAATATTACAATCAAACAATTTGAAGATATTATTAATGAATAATTAATCTCTATCAAAAACATTATTTATAATTTTAAGAAAGGAATCGCCATATGAAATATACTGCTAATGCTCCGCAAGGTTTTAAGTATAAATTAAAACGTACAGTAAAAAAAATTGTTCAGCCTTTTCGTATATCCGAAAAAGATAAGGGCAAGTTACTTTATAATAAATTTCTTTCTATGCCGGTTAATGACAAATTTATTTTTTATGAAGCATTTGCCGGGCTAGGAATTTTGGACAACCCGAGAGCTATTTTTAAATATTTGTTAAATCAGGAGGATTTTAAATCATACACTCATATATGGTCTGTTGAAAATCCGGAACTTGCCGCAGATAATATTTCTGAATTTTCATCTTTAGATAACGTTATTATTGTAAAGCGTGAATCTGAGGATTATTACAAATATTTGGCAACAAGCAAGTATTTAATAAATAACTCAACTTTTGGATATTATTTTGAAAAGCGAAACAGCCAGGTTTATATTAATACATGGCATGGTGTTCCTACAAAATATATGGGATACGAGCATACTGCTGAAAGAGTGGAAAATGCCCGAGGTCCTGCACGTAACTTTCTTTTAGCTGATTATTTGGTGTCTGCCAATCAGTTTATGACTGAGGTTATGTATAAGCGTGCTTACAAACTTGATGGATTGTTTCAGGGAAAAATACTTGAATTAGGACATCCGAGAAGTGATGCAATCATTAATCCTAATACTTTAGATGTTCACAGAAAACTTAACACTGCAGGCATTCACACTGATAAAAAGATTATTTTATATGCCCCTACATGGAAAGGCACTTTATATAATAATTTAGATTATAACGTAGAGGATTTTAAAAAGACCGTTGCCAAATTATCCGAAAATATTGACACTGAGCACTATCGTATTTATCTTCGTGTTCACTATTTCCTTTATAAGATTTTGGCAAATGACCCTGAATTAAGACCTATGTTAATTCCATTTACAATTGATACTAATGAATTATTATCTGTTGTTGATGTTTTAATATCTGATTATTCAAGTATATTCTTTGACTTTCTGGCAACTAAGAAACCTATTCTTTTCTACGTTCCGGATTTAGAAGAATATCAGTCAGGTCGTGGTTTATATGTTCCTGTCAGCAGACTTCCGGGATATGTGTCCTCCAATATAAATGACATTTCCATTACTCTTGGAAATATTTGTACATCGGAACTTGTTAATCCGATTCGCGAAAAGTATTTGGAACGTTACTCTAAACTTCATGAGGACATGTCGCAATGGTGTATTTATAACGATGATGGCAATTCCTGCAAACGTTTAGTGGATGTAGTGTTTAGAAGAGAACCTGTTTCTGAGCTTGAAGGTGACGGCGTATATTCTGTTATCAATGGCTTAGAGGCTCATAAAGAAAAGATTTTAATATGCGTAAATACTAATTATAACGATATGACATTTTATGAAAATCTTCGTAAGAAATTGGAATCATACGAATATAGAACAACTGATGTTACAATACTTACTACTTCCTTTACTGACACTAAATATAAAGTATATTTTAACAACAATATTCCGAAAGAAGTCCGTGTACTTGTATGGTATGCACTTCCTTATGTGACAAAATATAACCAGAAATTTTTCAAACGTGAAATCAAGCGTTCTTTAGGAAATGTGCGTTTTGACGAAGTCTTAATGGAAGGTACATTAACTGAATATTGGGCTGAATTTGGAAATGCAATAAAGAAATTGTAGGATATTTTTAATTCAATAAAAAATACGGATGATATTTAACTTATTTATACCATCCGTATTTTAGTTTACATAATTAATTATATTGTCATAATCCTCTAACTAATCTTCTATTATTTTAATTTGACTTGTAAGGAAATTACTGCATCCTGTTCTCTAGATGCATTATTCAAATTTTATTTTACTTCAAATTTTTCTGATATTTGCAATTTCTCTCCTGTCTCCATTATTTTGCAATTAAATGTTATTCTATATGTTCCAGAACTTGCAATATTATATATATTGATGGGTTTATTAATTGTATAATTTTTACCGGCAGCAACATATACATATGGAGATGAACTTACAATCGCCTCTTTTAATCCTACACTCTTCCACTGATTATTCTCGAGTTTTTCTATTATTCCATTTGTATTAATTTGTAATAATTTATCTGAAGTATTATTAATTACAGTATTTATATGTTTATCCTGTTTATTCACTGTTGCTTTTACAGTCTTTGTATTAGCATCTACTGTATTTTTCTTTACAACTACTGTTATTTTCTTTACCTCTTTGTCCTTTATTAATTTAACTTTAACTGTTCCTTTTTTTATTGCCTTTATCGTTCCATTTTTTACAACTTTCACAACTTTTCTATCTGAAACTTTAATTTTAAATTTCTTCCACCCTGTATTTGTAACTTTGGCTTTTGTTCCTTTTTTCATTACAATTTTCCTACAATCTGAAGCATTGTAATTAATTGTCGATGCTTCAACAGGAATTGCCAATACAGATATTGCCAAGATAGTTATTATAAATAGTTTTGTTTTATTCACAATATACCTCCACCAGTTTTAGTTATTCAATAACCTCTTTTTATATTAAATATTTTATCATAAAAAGAGATGCAAAAAATTTTTTTGCGTAACTTGTATCTTTTTTTGCATAACTTGTATTTTTTGTAAGCACATACGCCACATAACACAAAAATAGTTAGCCATTCCTTTTTACTAGTTAGCCATTCAGTTCGATTCCGCTTCGCTTCATCTCACTGTGGCTAAGCGCCCTTCCTTTTTACTAGTTAGCCATTCAGTTCGATTCCGCTTCGCTTCATCTCACTGTGGCTAAGCGCCACATAACCAAAAAACCAAAAGCACCCTTTTATGCAAGCATAAGGGTGCTTTTGGTTTTTTGGTTGAATGGCTAACTAGTTTCCAAATACAGCTTTTACGACTCTTTCGGCTGCATGTCCATCGTCTATGCAACAGAATCTGTCATAAAATTCTGCATATTTGTCTTTGTATTCTTCTGTTACTTTATCTATATTTTTTATTGCTTCCACAACTTCATCGTTTGTCTGAAGTATTGGACCCGGAAGTTCTTTTTCTACATCAAGATAGAATCCTCTAAGTACATCTCTATATTTTTCCAAATCATACATGTAATAAAGAATCGGTCTCTTTAAGTTCGCATAATCAAAGAATACAGATGAATAGTCTGTCATACAAATATCTGAAATCATGTATAACTCAGTTATGTCATCATAATCACTTCCGTTATATACAAATCCCGGATATTTAGATAAGTCGAGTTGGTCTACAATCCAGTAATGCATTCTAAGAAGCACTACATATTCGTCTGAAAATTCTTTCTTTAATCTGTCCAAATCGAGGGCAAGTTCAAATTTATATTCACCTGCATCATAGTAATTATCATCACGCCATGTTGGTGCATATAAAAGTACCTTCTTGTCTAAAGGAATTCCAAGTTTTTCCTTGATAGCCTTTGAGCGTTCTTCTAAATCCTCTGCGTAAAGAGGGTCATTTGCAGGATAACCTGCTTCAAGAATTTTTTCTTTATCAAATCTAAAGCAGCTTTGGAATTTTTCTGTTGAAAATGGATTGTCTGACAATAAATAATCCCATCCTCTTGACTGCTTATATACAATGTTTTTGTAATGTGGATTAGCCGCATGTACGTCGTCCATATCAAATACAAGTCTCTTCAAAGGTGTTCCATGCCATGTTTCAAGCATTATCTGACCTTCTTTTCTAGGAAGCCATGTTGGCTGTCTCATATTGTTAACCCAGTATTTAGAACGTGTCATATAGTAAAAATATCTTAATCCAAATCTTTTTACTGTTGTATGTTTTCCATCAATCTTAATTCCTTTTTTATCTACAATCCAAATATATTTATATTTGTCACCGTAAACTTTCTGCATATACTGATATACATACTTAGGCTGTCCTGAATAATTTCTTCCTACAAAACTTTCAAATGTTACCCAGTTTTCCTTCATACTCATCTTGTAGAAAATATGAAGATTTACAGCTCTTAAGAACTGTCTCTTATTTGTAAGCATTTTTCCAAGTTTTTTCTTAATCAAAATAATATTTGTCCAGCGCTTCATTGCTTTTAAATTATTTTTTCTAACCTTGCTTATCAATACCTTATGTAAAAATGGCATTGTAATAAGTGATTTTTTATCTGTCTTTGCAATAGCTGTCTGGAATGGCACAAGTCTTTCATTATCCCACTTAGGATCTTTATCCCAATGGAATCTTGGAGCATAAAATCTGACAAAATATTTGCAGATTATCTCTTCCATATGTGCTTTTATCTTTTTATTATCTTTTGCATATTCAATAGCGAGATTATAACTTGCTATGTAATGCTGCTCTCTATTTTCATCTACAATCTGATTAATTGAAGGATTATCCTCTTTATCATTATGATAACGCTTTACATAAATTGCATTTTCATCACATTTGTAATTTTTTACACAACACATAACCTTTGTAAAGAAAGGTGCGTCAGCATAATACAACTGATTTTCGTCAAATCTTATATCGTTATCATCTAAGAAACTTTTTCTGTAAAGCATTCCAAGTACTGTTACTGTTTTTAATCTGTTGTACATGTTATATCTGTATTGGAAAATATCATTGTAAGTATATATCTGTTTCTTATCTTCGCTGTCGTTATCTTCATTTTCACCTTTTTGCTCTTCGTTGAAAGCTTTTTTCTGGAACCATGTATACATAATATCTCCATATGCAACATCATCCTCAGGTGTCATTAATTTTACTAATTTTCCAATTGTATCGCCGTCAAGATAATCATCTCCATCAAGGAAATAAACAAATTCCCCTGTTGCCTTTTCAAGTCCTAAATTTCTAGCTGCGGAAACACCATGTTTTCCTTCTAATCTGAATAATTTAATCTTTGCGCTTTCTTTGTATTTTTCGATTACTTCAGACGGATCATCTTCATTTCCATCTACAACAAGGATTGTCTCATAATCCTGAAATTCCTGCTCTGAAATACTTTCAAGACAATCTTCCAAATATGCCAATCCTTTTTTGTGTGTAACAATAATGCTTACCATTACTTTGCTCCTTTGAACCTTATTTCTTGTTTAAATCCTTTTTAATCTGTGTTGTTGAAATGTCCGGTGTTCTTGGTAAGTAAACAACTTCGCATAAATCCTTAAGGAAGTCAAATTTGCCTTTCCAGTCATCTCCCATTACGAAAGTATCAATATTGTACTTTTGTACATCAGATCTCTTCTGGTCCCAATTTTCTTCAGGAACTACTAAGTCTACATATCTGATTGCTTCCAACATTTTCTTTCTGTCTTCATATGAAAAATAGCATTTTTTCTGTTTTTCATTCCAGTTAAATTCATCTGTTGAAAGAACAACTACTAAATAGTCTCCTAATTCCTTAGCTCTTCTTAATAAATTGATATGACCATAATGCAACAAATCAAATGTTCCATAAGTAATTACTCTTTTCATTGGTTAATCTCCTTTAATTTATAATTTTTTCCAATGCTCTCCTGCTGGAATCAATTCCATCAAGATAATTAAATTTATTATTAAATTGCAGATATTTATTATCTACATTAAAATCGTTTAATGACCCTTCTATTGCATCTGCGAGTTCATTCTCATCTCTTACAATTCTGCCGGGTAGTTCATTTACATCTATATAAAAATCTCTAAGCTCATTCTTATATTCTTCATAATCATACATATAGAATATAATAGGTCTTTTAAGATTTGCATAGTCAAAAAATACTGAAGAATAGTCTGTTATAAGTATATCACTGATTACATACAATTCATTAACATCTTCTACATTTGACACATCATACACAAATCCTGCATATTTTGAGAAATCAATTCTTCCCGAAATAAAATAATGAGCCCTAAATAATATAACGCAATTTTCTCCAAATTTATCTCTCATTTTATCAAAATTCATAAAATTCTGAATTTTAAAACCATCTTTTGCACTATATTTGTTATCTCTAAATGTTGGTGCATATAAAATAACTTTTTTATCCATTGGAATATTAAGTTTTAATTTTATATTTTTGCATTCATCATCAGTAAATTTAAACAAATAATCATTTCTCGGATAACCTACAGTTAACACTGCATCTTCTTTTCCAAATTTCTTCAAATCAAATGCTGAAATAAACTTTTCTGTACAGTATTGTGACGGAGAAATCATATATGTAATTTTTTGAGCCTCTCCATCGTAAATTTTTTGAATATTTTCATATTTAGTCATTGCATTTCCTGTACATGTAATGTCGCATCCTATTTTTTTGAGAGGTGTTCCATGCCATGTCTGGACGAAAACATGTTTTTTGCCCGGTTTCAAAAATAACCTTGTATTTGAATTAACTATCCAATACTTTGCTTTTGCCAACGCCTTATAATATGAGTAACTTTCAAATTTAACAAGTTGAGTATTTTTTTTATTACTAAAATCTTCTCTGTCTGTTTTTCTCAAACCCCAGAAAAATGAAAAATCTTTATATTTATCATCCTGCTGCATTTGCAAATACATTGCTTTTGGACTACAGGCAAAGTTTCTTCCCTGAAATGACTCAAAAAACACAGCCTTTTCATCAGTTTTTGTTGTGATTTTTGCAATAAAAAACAACATTCTTTTGTATAGAAGCATAATGCATCTCAACAAATCTTTTATTTTTTTCATGAGTTATGTCTCCTAAATACCTTAGCTACAACTCTTTCACAGCTTTTACCATCATTGTAGAAATTTATTTTTTTATTTAACTCTCTACGTTCTTTAGCGTATCTGTCATTTCCTTCTATTACATCTTCTATAAAACTTAGAACATCACCATAATTAGATATTTTATATCCTGGCATGTAATCATACGGATTTTCAAATACAAAACCTCTGTTTTTTTTGTACTCTTCTATGTCATCTACCGTAAATCCAATAGGTCTGTCTAACATCATAAAATCAAAATAAACTGATGAATAATCTGTTATAAGTGCGTCTGCTGCTCTAAGTAATGAATAAACTGTCATTTCAGATTTATTCAACTGTTCCTGTGTAACAAATTCTATATATGAATATTTTTTCATCTCACCTGACAATTTTTGAAGGGGATGAATCTTTACTATAAGCTTAGCATTTCTTAATTTTAGCATTTCATTTAATTCAAGTGCCTGCCTTTCAGTAAGCACCGGTGTTGGAAAATCTTTTTCCTCATTTCTGTAAGTTGGCAACCACAAAATAACTTTATCGGCACCTCTTCTTACAGCACCATCCATGATAGGATTTTCCTTGAACATTTCATCGTTTCTAGGTTGTCCTGTTATAATTACCTGTTTTTCATTGCAGTTAAAACTTTTCATCAAAATAGGATTAAATAATTCTGATGTAGAAACTATATCAGTAAAAAAATTATAATCTATTTTTTCTAACCCTGACTCCATGTTCCCTATCTTCTTTAACGGCATACCGTGCCACAAATTAACAACTGTCTGTTTTTTTGATGGCTTAATAGGATATTTGCCAAAGCAATAGAAAGCATATTTTGCCTTCATAAAATACTTAATGCCCTCTTTATTGTTTACAAATGTAACATTCTCAGGGGCATTGTCCTTATAGTCTTCATAATCATTTATGCTTACTACAAACTTATAGCCCATATTGAATTTTTCCTCAATGAGGTAATCATACATAGCTTTAACATTGTCCCTAAATCCTAAATTAGAATAAAAGAATATAAGCCTGCTATCCTTTGCAGTAAATTTATTTAATATTGTTAAGGGCTTAAAAAAAAGCCTTAATACATTCTTGTTCATTTTCTCATTACCTTACTTGCGTAAAAGTTTTGCATATATGAATTTTCTAACTTTATATGGGACTATACTCACAATACTTCTTGCTACCGTATCACCTATAAATTGCCCTGTTGTTATAAATCCAATATCTTTTAAATGCTTTTTAAATTTATATATATAGGATATATATTTTAATCCTCCACGGCGTTTGTACATTCCTTCGCCTGCTCTCATATACAGCACCGGTTTCTTTACATTATATCCTATGCATCCGTCATTTAACATTGTTGCCCATAAATTATAATCCTCAAAATATGTATAATCTTCGTACAATCCTGATTTTAAAACTGAACTTTTTTTATACATAACTGCCGGATGATTAAATGGGCTTCTTTTTTTTGCAAATTCAATAATCTGCTCATTTTTTTCAGGAAGCTCTCTTTTGGCAGTCGGCTTATCTACGCTTTCATCAAATTCCACAATAGTTCCACTAAGAATATCTGCTCTATTTGCTTCCATTGCTTCTAACTGGCGTTCCATTCGGTCCGGCATACTGATATCATCACTATCCATTCTTGCAATAATTTCGTTACTGCACTGCTCAATGCCTTTATTTAATGCTTTTGCCAGTCCCATATTTTTTTCAAGAGTAATTATTTTAAATACACCCGGGTATTCTTCCACATACTCTTTTATTGTATTATCCAGTTTTTCTGTTAAAGGACCATCTTTTACAATAATAAATTCATTTGTTTTTACAGTTTGATTTAAAATACTGTCTATGGCCTCTCTTAAGTTTTCTGCCTGTTCCTTATAATAAACAGACATTAAAACAGAATAATTTTCCAAAGCTATAACCCTGCCTTTATTTTTTCAATACATCTTTAGTTATTGTCGCTGTCTTCTGATCCTTTTCAACACCTTCTGTATTATCTTTCATAAACATAATCTTAAATGTCATAAGAATAAGTTTAATATCAAGCCAAAAGCTATAATGTTCTATATAATATAAATCTAATTTCAATTTATCATATGGTGTAGTGTTATATTTTCCATACACCTGAGCAAATCCTGTAAGTCCGGCTTTAACCTTAAGTCTAAATGAGAATTCAGGAATACTTTCCAAATACTTTTCAGCAATTTCCGGTCTTTCCGGTCTTGGTCCTACAATAGACATTGTTCCTAATAATATATTAAATACCTGTGGAAGTTCATCTAAATGAGAAGCTCTAAGTACTCTTCCGATTGGAGTAATTCTGTCATCTTCCTTAGCCGCCAATCTTGCTCCGTCTTTTTCACTATCTACTTTCATACTTCTAAATTTAAATATCTTAAATTTCTTTCCATCCAAAGTAAGTCTTTCCTGAGTATAAAATACAGGACCTCTGTCGTATACCAAATCACAGATTGCCACAATAATTGTCAAAATGATTGTTGGAATACAAAGTATAAGTGAAATAACAATATCAAAAATTCTCTTGATTACTGTCTGTTCCCATTTTAAAGCCTTGCTCTTGGTAATAAGTAATGGTGAATCAAATATATTATTTGTTTCGGCACCCATTAAAATAATGTCTGATAATTTAGGTGTTACATATACCCTTTTTCCGCATCCATAACAATATTTTAATATTTCATTTCTACTCTGTGCCGGTATATCACAAAGCAATACTGCTTCATGCTTTCTTATTGTCTTATATACATTCTCGTTGCCTTCATCTATATGAATTGATGCCTTAATGTCATATTTGTCTTTACGGGAGTTCATTTTCTTTACTAACCCCTCAGAATCTCTATCACAATATACAAGCAACAAATCTCTTGGTGGATATAACCATCTGTAGACTAATTTTGCAAAGCAACTCCAAATTAATGCACATAAAAGATTATCAAAACTCATTCCTAAAATAGGAGCTACATTAACCATCTTTAATGAAAGCATTGAAATCTGCAAATACATTACCACATTAACAAATCCGAATGATAAAATCTGAGAAAATACCATATCCCCAAATCTTAATCTGCTTATTTGAAATGCTCCATAAACGTTTGCAAACACGCCAAACAATAATGCATATAAAAAAACAATTACGATATGTCCTTTAAAGAAGAACATTCTTGTTAAACCTTCACTATAATAAGTGTCCCAAAAATGCCAGAACGTATAAGTCTGCGCTACAATTATTATTGCCTGAAGCAACAATATAATACATCTTCTAAACGCACTTGATTCCCTCATAACTACTCCTGTCCGTTTAAACTACTACTATTTATTAGTGTACATAATTCTATTAATTTTATCAAAGCCTATAATGTTTGTCAATTAATGCCATATTTGTGAACTTTTTAAAATTTTCTTAATTATTGACATCATCGCCTTCATTAGTTTGTTTTTTTTTATTCAATATAGTATAATTACACAGCAAGTACGCTTGTATTTAATTACAGGCTGATTTTTCTCATTTATTTTGGAGGTACATATGAGCAAATCAAGAAATGAATATAAATCTGTATATGGTAAAGATTTTAATTCAGATTATTCAGATTCAGGAAAGAAAAAGAATCCAAATAAAGTTAGTACAATATTTGGAATTATATTATCAATATTACAATTAGTTACTTCAGTCTTTTTAATGATTAAACTGGTAACTATCAACATTTTAACAATGCCACTTACAATTGGTCTTGGCGTTGTTCTTGGAATATTCTTCTTAATTACAATTATATTTGCAACAAGGGGAACTATTTTAAGACGTATAGGTAAGATACTTTCTATTATAGTTATTATTATTTGTCTTTTAGGTACATATTTTGTTGCACCTTTAACAAAAATTATTGATACTAAAGGGGCTGCCGTTTCTGAAGACCCATTTGTTGTGTATGTTTCAGCAAGTGATACTTTTGGCGAATTAACTGACTCTAATTCAAATGGTCGTTCAGATACAAACATTTTAGCTATTGTTAACCCTAAAACAAATACTGTTGCTTTAATTTCTACACCTAGAGATTATTATGTTGAAATTCAGGCCGGTAAAAATATTGCTGCAGATTCATATGATAAACTTACTCATTGTGGTTTATATGGAAGCGGTGAGCCTTCAGAGCCAACAAGTCCAAGTGAATGGGGTTGGGGACAGGAAGTTACATGGAAACCCGGTTATCAGGTTTTAATGAATACACTATCTAATCTGTACGGAATACAAATTAACGGCAAAGCTTTAACTACTGATAGTCCTGAATACCATTATCTCAGATTAAACTTTACAGGATTTTCTGAATTAATCGATGAATTAGGTGGCATAACTGTTAATGTCGAAGAAGGCTTTAGCACATACACTTATGCAAACTACACTGATAAAGATATGCAGACTAATAAATCAAAACGTAAGAAATATACTTTTACTAAAGGTAAAATGAAAATGGATGGAGCAACAGCTCTTACATATGCACGTGAGCGTCATTCATTTGCAAGTGGTGATGTTCAGCGTAACAAAAATCAGATTTCAGTTATAAAAGCAATGACTGATAAAATGCTTTCAGTTTCAACTTTAACTAATTACAATAAAATTATTAATGCAATCGGTTCAAGTTTTACGACTGACATGGATTTAGGTTCTTTAGCAAATCTTCAATTAAAGAAACAGTTAAGTGCCGGTTACAATGGCTGGAACATTGTTTCATACAGTGTTAGTGGTTTAAATGACGGCTATAAACAGTGTACTTGGAACGGACAGAATCTATCTGTTTTGTCAATTGATGAAACTTCTGTTGCCAATGCTTCTTCTATCATAGAAAAAGTTTTAGGTGGAGAAGATTACGAAACTGTTCAGGCTTATGTAGACAGCTTGAATGCAGATAAGAAATAAAATTATATGTTGTTATATTACGACACTCATGGGGTCAAAATGTGATTTTGGCCCCAAAATTATGATTATAAATCAGGAAACAATTTAAGTTTTGTTAAACTAAAATTAACAAAGTTTATTAACTATTTTCTACGATTATCCACCAACCATTAGGCGGAGTCATTACATATTATGCAAGGAGATGTATTATTATGAAAAAGATTATTCTTACAGGCGGTGGTACAGCAGGACATGTAACACCAAATATAGCATTAGTTCCTAAATTAAAAGAAGCCGGTTTTGACATTAAATATATCGGGTCTTATAACGGAATGGAAAAACAATTAGTCGAAAAAGAAGGTCTAAACTACGTAGGAATTTCTTCAGGTAAGTTAAGAAGATATTTCAGTTGGCAAAACTTTACTGATCCTTTCCGTGTAATTAAGGGATATTTTGAAGCTAGAAAAATTATTAAGAAATATAAACCGGACGTTGTATTTTCTAAAGGCGGATTTGTAACTGTTCCTGTTGTTATGGCAGCAAGTGCTTACAAAATTCCAACAATTATTCATGAGTCCGACATGACTCCCGGTTTAGCAAATAAAATAGCAATGCGTTACGCAACTAAGGTATGCCACACATTTCCTGAAACAGCTAAATTTCTTGGAGATAAAGCAGTATTTACAGGTTCTCCATTAAGAGAAGAATTGTTTAAAGGAAACAAAGTTAATGCTCTTAATATGTGTTCATTTACTACTGACAAACCTGTTTTATTAGTCGTAGGTGGAAGTCTTGGTGCCAAGAAAGTTAACGATGCAATTCGTGCTGCTTTACCACAATTACTTGAACATTTTCAGGTTGCTCACCTTTGCGGCAAAGGTAAACTTGACGAAAGCCTTGTAGGCACAAAAGGTTATGCACAATTTGAATACATAAGTGATGAAATGAAAGATTTCTTTGCTATGGCAGATATTATTGTATCCCGTGCCGGTTCAAATTCAATTTGCGAAATTGCAGCACTTAACAAACCAAGTGTTTTAATTCCATTGTCTGCAAATGCAAGTCGTGGCGACCAGATTTTAAATGCAAAATCATTTGAGAAGCAGGGATTCTGTGAAGTAATAGACGAAGATACAATGACAACTGATGTTCTTTTAGATACAATTAAGAATGTTTATGACAACCGTGCTGATTACATTGAATCAATGCGTGTTTCCGGACTTTCTAATGGTGTAGACACTATTATTTCGTTAATCAAGGACGTTACTTTATAAACACGGCTTTGCCCTATACAAAAAAGCGGTTGAATTTAATCAGCCGCTTTTTTTACATCTTATAACACATATTTATATATTCATTTAAATATAATTTTTATAATAAGCCTTTTGCCTTGCTTATAATTTCATCGACAACAGCCTGGTCAACTTCATTTTGAACCCATTTGATATTTGCTGTATCGCCTTTATATCTTGGAATTATATGCATATGGAAATGGAATACAGTCTGACCTGCAATTTCACCATTATTCTGCAAAATATTAACTCCTTCACATCCTGTAACTTCTTTTAATACAGTTGCTATTTTTTTAGCGAGTACAAATACTTTTGAAGCTGTTTCTTCTGAAAGTTCAAATACGTTTGCCGCATGCTCTTTTGGCAAAATAAGAACGTGTCCCTTTGTTGCAGGACTGGCATCAAAAATAACTCTAAAATCATCATCTTCATAAAGTGTATTTGTTTCAAATACGCCATTTGCTAATTTGCAAAAAATACAATCATCATTTACCATTGTCTTACACCTCTGTCTTTCTTTTATTTATGCAAAGGATTATTGCAAGCACTGCTCCGGCTATAAATCCACCTATATGTGCTACAAAATCCACTGTTTCCTGAAAACTTCCAAATATAAGAAGGAAAACAACAAATGCTATTCTTCCTATGCTGAATTTTCTTCCATCATCACGATTCATAATCATGAACACAATAAACGCTCCAAATATACCATATATTGCTCCTGAAGCTCCTGCGCTTACCGCATAATCCGCTATATAATAGTGATACACAACAGATGCTATACTTGCACAAAGTCCACTTACTAAGTAAATTCCTGCAAAATGTCTTTTTCCAATTTTAGTTTCCAATTCATTTCCTAAAACAGCCAACATAAACATATTATTAAGTAAGTGCTCTGCTCCAAAATGCAGAAACATAGATGTGAAAAGCCTGTAAAACTGACCATTCATAAGCACATCTTCATAATTGCTTGCGCCTATCTTTATCATATAATCAACATCTTCCGTGTTTCCAAATATTTGAGCAATTATAAATACAATTATATTTATCGCTACCAATAAAATTGTTATTATCGGAATCTTTTTCTTCTGTCTAAAATGGTCTGTTATGTCTACAATTTCTCCATTATTATCTCTTACCTTAACCTCATCCCAGTCATATTCATATTTTCCATCTGAGATGTCAGTCTTTTCAAGTTCACTTTCTACAGTACTTCTTAATCCTTCAAAATCATCCGGCTGGTTTTCATAGATTAACAACTTTTTTGTATTTAAATCAGCTATCCAGAATTTCATGCCATGTTGCTGAAACCATTCTACATTTTCTTTTCTATCGGTGATAATTATATAAAACGCTTCAAAGCTTTTTCCACCGGTCAATAGGATTTTATTTTCCACCTCTTTTGTAGATTCCACAACCTCTTCATAATTAAGTGCATTCAATCCCCAATTTTTTACTATGACACAAAATTTTGCTTCGCCATCTTTAAATCTAAACATGCAATCTGCGGTAACAGTATTTCCTGAAATATTTTGATATCCCATTTTCTCTAATGTATGCGTTATTGTATGCTGAATCATAGAAACTCCTTACACTAATTCTTTCTCTGCGCAATCAAGCGCTGCCTCTATTACCTTATCCATATCATAATATTTGTAATTTCCAAGTCTTCCACCAAAAATTACATTTTCTTCTTTGTCTGCCAATTCTTTGTACTGTTCAAATAACTTTCCATTTGTTTCATCATTAATTGGATAATATGGTTCAATTCCCGGTTTCCATTCTGATGAATATTCTTTTGAAATAACGGTCTTTGGCTGTTTACCAAATTCAAAATGCTTGTGTTCGATAATTCTTGTATAAGGTACTTCTCTTTCTGTATAATTTACAACTGCATTCCCCTGATAATTATCAGTATCTAAAACTTCTGTTTCAAATCTTACAGTTCTATATTCAAGATGTCCTAATTTGAAATCAAAGTATTCATCAATCATACCTGTATATATTGTTTTTTCAGCAATATCAGGATGTAGTTTTTTAAATTCAAAGTAATCTACTCCAAGTTCTACCTGGCTTCCTTCTAACATTTTTTCAACAATTTCAGTATACCCACCAATAGGGATTCCCTGATATCTGTCGTTAAAATAATTATTGTCATAAATAAATCTAAGCGGAAGTCTCTTTATAATAAATGCCGGTAAATCCTTGCAATCTCTTCCCCACTGCTTTTCAGTGTATCCTTTTATTAATTTTTCATATACATCTGTTCCAACTAATGACAATGCCTGTTCCTCTAAATTCTTAGGCTCACTAATATTCAAATCCGCTTTCTGTTTTTCAATAATGGTCTTAGCTTCAGCCGGTGTTACAATATTCCACAATTTACTGAATGTGTTCATATTAAATGGCAAATTATATAATTCATCTTTATATCTTGCCACAGGAGAATTTATGTAATTGTTAAATTCTGCAAACTCATTAACATAGTTCCATATTTTCTTATTACTTGTATGAAAAATATGTGCACCATATTTATGAACATTAATATCTTCTATCTTTTCGCAATAAATATTTCCAGCAATATGGTTTCTTTTGTCGATTACAAGACACTTCTTCCCTGCATTAGTTGCTTCATGGGCAAATACTGCTCCAAACAATCCTGCTCCTACTATTAAATAATCAAATTTCATTTTTCTTTCCTTTTCTTTTAATATATTTCTTTCAAATAATACCCTTGTTTGTATACTAATTTCCTAATATTACTTTTTTATTTTAACTCTTTCAAATACTCTTTAAATTTCAAACTTCTAAAGAACAATTATACAGCAGGTTAGGATATTAGTCGACAATTTTATCAGTGCAACTTTCCTATCTATTGAACCGCTGTTGTGCCTATGTTATACTATAAAGGTTGTATTTAGTACATTAGTACATAAACAACATAATACTATATGGAGATTAATATTATGAAAAAATTTTCGGAATTATTTATTAAGTACAAAGAAATTATTATGTACTTAATTATGGGTTTTGCAACTACTTTTATAAGCTGGGTTTCTTATTCAATTTTCACCTTCGTATTCTCAGCGTTCTCCGATGACACAAATGTATTACTTTCAAGTATTGTTTCATGGACAATTGCTGTTATATTTGCATATTTTACAAATAAAATATGGGTTTTTGAAAGTTACAGCTGGAAACCTTCTTTTGTCATTGCTGAATTTGGCAAATTTATTTCCGCTAGAATTTTCACCGGTATAATTGAGGTTTTTGGAACACCTCTCCTTGTAAAATTAGGTGTAAACGGAACAATTTTCGGTATAAAGGGAATGGTTAGCAAAGTTACAATAAGTGTTGTAGTTATTGTCTTAAATTACGTTTTAAGCAAACTTGTAATCTTTAAGAAAGAAGTTGAAAATTAAATACATATAAAAATGAGCATCAAAAGTGTATTTTATAATAATTTGATGGCAGGGTCACAAGGTCTTTCACCCACTCATGAGCAAGCTCATGTGGGCTTAAACCTTTTGACCTTGGCATCACAAATTTAATCTAATACACATTATGGTGCTCTTTTTTTACTCTTTGTTAAGCATTTGATAGCCCATGTTTATTTATTATCTACTTAAAAATGTTAATAATTTCGCAGGCTTCGTTTCAATTTAATATGTTTTTTCTTTTCAATTCTAAATTTTTTCATTTGCTCCCTAATGTAGGCAAATGTAGCATCCTCACCTTCACTGGCAAGCATTTTCAAAAGTTTTTCAATCTCATCCGATGTTTTTGGATGGATTGTTCTTTGACCATGTTTTGCATTAAAGTAATCTATAGGATCAGTTTCCTTATATAAACTTCCATTATAAATCTTACTTGCAGCAACTCTGTCACAAAACATTTCCACTACATAATTATAAGGCATTTCTACCGGATCATTTCTATGAGTAACATTACTATAGTCCATCCAATACTCAAAATGATGTTTATTTCTTCCTTTATGATGTAACCATGCGACAGAATACCCTTTATCAATTCGTTCACCTTCATTAGGGCTTTTTGTACCTGTATAGTATTTAACTCCAGGTATAAATTCTGTTGGTGAATATTTTGACAAGTCATGTCTTAACCCCTGCCAAAGTATCCCTGCTTTCTTACAATGTTTTATAACCATATGCCTATGTTTCGTTATTGTTCTTAAATGTCCAAAAAAATTGTTAACCACGCTCATTATTTAGATTCTCCATCAAGATTAATTTTAGGCAGATTATCGATTGCACTGTTACTACTATTTTCTGACTCTTTATAATCAGAATGTACACCCATAGCCTTCCATTTGCCATTGTATTTTATGCAATCAACTATATACTTCTTTTCATCTCCTGTGCTTGTCATTAATTTTACATTAACCACACAATAATCTTCTATGGAATTTTTATTATCTACTTCACTTCCATACAGTTCCTTAGCTTTATCCAGATCTCCATGATATTTTACTTCTGCGCCTTTAACCACGAGATCATAATCCATCTCCTTTAAAAGACTCTTTACATAGTTCTTTGCAGCGTTTGTTGGTTTATGAGTACTTAAACTTGTGGTCGACTGAATAACAGCTACCACAGCAATCACTATAATAGCAACTACGATAAGACCTATTAAAACAGTTATTCCATTTTTCTTAGTTTTATCTTTCTTTTTTGACATTTATTCACTCTCTTATTTTTTATTATTTTATATTTTACTTTTTACCTTTTATGGCTTTCTTTATTAAGCCTGGTAAATAAGTAATTGCTTTTCCAATTTTAAAACTCGTACTATTTTCAATTTCTGCAATTCTAGCTTTGAGTCTTGAAACCTGAGCTTTCAAATTTTCTTTTGCAACCTTTAATTTTTCATTCTTTTCCCTTAGTCTGTCATTTTTATCTTTAAGTCTGTCATTTTTCAATCTTAGCTGATATCTTGAATTCTTTAATTTTCTAACTTCATTTATTGCCCCCTGATACTCGCACACCATAAATTCTATTGCTGTACTTTCCTTCATTCTCTGATATCTGTTATAATCTTTTTCATTATAATAAAACTCTTTATCTTCAGGATAATTCCATTCCTTAAACACTTCATCTTTGTACTTATTATAAAGTACTTCATATGATTCAAATTTAGTCTGAACGCTTAAGAAATAAAAACATGCCCTCATTGCCTTGTTAAGAAAACTCTGTCTTACTTTATCAAATCCTGCTTCATCCTTAATTCTATCATAAGTTTTTTTATAAGCTTCATATACACATAATGGCGTCTTTGAATTTCCACCAATAAGACTTGTTGATAAATTAATTCTATACTGAATTACACTTTCATTAATATAGGTAAATCTGTTTGCATAAAAAAATGCTGTCATTACAAAATAATTGTCATTTGCTCTTTGTATCTGCTGAAATTCAAGATTATTATCAATAATTAATTCCCTTTTATACATTTTATTCCAAGGAACATTTGTTGAAAAATTAAATAATACATCTTCAACATCCTTCTTTAAAAATGGAGTTTTTTCAGGAATCATATCATATTTAATGTATACATTATTTTTCAAGACCTTACCAGTTTCATTATCGTAATAATCAGCCGGGCAAATACATATATCCGCATCGTCTTCTACTATTTTGTCATACATTTTTTCCAACGCTTCCGGAAGAAAAATATCATCTGCATCCCAAAATACTAAATATTTTCCTGATGATTCTCTGAATCCGTAATTTCTTGCAGCACCTGCAAAACTGTTTTGCTGATGCAATACTTTAACTCTATCATCTGTCTTACTTATCTCTTCAAGAATCTCTCTTGTTTT
Source organism: Eubacterium sp. AF17-7 (assembly GCF_003461285.1). Taxonomy (NCBI): domain Bacteria; kingdom Bacillati; phylum Bacillota; class Clostridia; order Eubacteriales; family Eubacteriaceae; genus Eubacterium; species Eubacterium sp. AF17-7. The sequence goes on from NZ_QTWU01000015.1 coordinate 43,068, forward strand.
GTCAGTAGAACCATCATCTACAAATATTATTTCTATATCTTTAAGAGATTGTCCTAAAATATATTCTGCAGTCTGTCTAATAAAGGCTTCTGAATTATACACCGGCACAATTACCGATACTTTAACTTCTTTTTCCATTTCGTTATCCCTCCGTTTGAAATGATTTTTATCATTCGTGATTATAGCACACAGGCTATCTTTTGTCATTAAAACGAATATTTCTTAAGGAAATGTTAAGTTGTAAAATAATATGTATTCGTTTATATTTAACGTGTAAACATAAAATTTAAAATAAAATATAATACTATCGTTTTCATTTGTTCAAAATCAGAAGATTTTAATATGTTATATTTTATTTTACACTATAAATACGGAGGATTTATGAATAAAAAGCAATTTATTTTAGGTTGTGCACTTTCAATATTAATTATTGTTGCAGTAATATCTGGCACTGTAAAATTACTGGAACCTAAGCATACAGAACCTGCTTATAGCACTGATGTTTCCAATGAACCTTCTAATAATTTAGCCGAATCTACTACTGAAGAGCCAACAACAACCAATACTTTTACAATTGATTTAAGTTTTATTGGAGATTGTCTTTGCGCAACAGATGAAAATACATATTATGCAAATTGTTTTAATGACGTTGCTGATGAAAAGAAGCCTAAATATTTTCTTTCTAAAGTCAGTAACATTTTCCTTAATGACGATTTTACAATGGCTGATTGCGAAAATGTTTATTCAGATAGCAAGAATTTAAAAGTACGTGATAAGGGACAATATGCTGACCCCGGAATGAGAGCTTTTTGGTTTAAATCTGCTGCAAAAAATGCCGCAATTCTTTCTGCCGGCGGAATTGACGGTGTTTCGATTTCAAATAATCACATTAATGACTATGGCGAGCAGGGACATTCTGATACTAAGGCCGCACTTGATGCAGCCAATGTAAAATGGGGCGAAGAAGGCTCTAATATTTATTTTTCAAAAAATGGATTTAATATTGCAATTCTTTGTGTATCTATGTACAACTCTTACGCTGTAGATTCAATTAAAGAACTGCTTACAGAAGCATCAGAAAATTCTGATTACCAGATTATATATTTTCACGGAGGAGAAGAAGCTATACATGTACCTGAATCATGGAAAAAACAGGCCTGCCACGATTTAATCAATGCCGGAGCTGATTTGATAATGGGCGACCATCCTCACGTGTTGCAGCCAATGGAAAAATATAAAGGAGTTACAATTATTTACTCTCTTGGTAATTTTATTTTCGGTGGTAACAGACATCCTGAAAACAGGACAATTATTTACACACATAAGCTTACAATAACCGATGGAGTTTTATCTAATCAGTCCGGTAAAATTATTCCCTGTTATGTATACACAGGCGACACAAATAACTGGCAGCCTGACATTATAACTAATAAGGCACAAAAGAAAAAAGTTATTAAATTTATGAAAGGAAAAGCTGATTTGCCATATTAATTTTTGGCAATGCATGACTTCTTTAATTCTTTCATCATATATTCAACCTGCATTTTTACGATATCTATATCAGATATGCTATATAACATTCTGGCGCCGGCTGCATCTTCTATTTCATTAAATGCAGCCTGCCCATTGTTAAATATAAAATCTATTGCAGCAAAATCCATTGGTAACATTTGTGTAATTGTGTCTACATATTTTCTTTCAGTCTCATTTAAATCATATAAAGAAACATTTCCGCCCAGGCTATAATTACTTTTAAAGCTTTTTTCTGAGTTTCTTAAAACTGCTGCCACCACTTTATTCCCTATTATATATACTCTTACATCTTTTCCTAAATCTGTACAGCATTGTTGTTTTACAAATTTATCATTTTCAATTTTTTTAATCGCAATCTCTTCATCGTCATTTGAATTAATCATAAATACCTGACTTCCACCATGACCACTACAACTTTTTAACACATAAGGATATGAAATCAAATTGTTATTAACATTTACACCACTTATTAACATTAGTTTTTCATATTCCGTTGGCATAAATGGTACTTTTCCCTTTAGAAATTTATATGTTAAGCCTTTATTGTTTGCAATTCTTGTTACTTCAGACGAATTGAATACCCTGATTCCGATTTTTTCATACTCTTTTGAAATTATATAATCCCTGCTTCTGTTTATTACAAAATCAGGTTTTCCTAACTCCATTTTATGTTCTTTATAAATTTTATCTGTCAGTACTAGTTTTATATCTACACCAAAATCTGCAAAAGCTTCTTTATGCATTTCAACATACATTTTATTTTTCTGTGCATCGTTTTTTTCATAAATCATGTAACCTGTCATAATTAACAACTCCAAATCAGACTTTGTATTATAATTTGCACTTATCTATAACATATTCAATAATTGCATCAGCAACATTTATGCCTGTGCAATCACATATATTCTTAAAGTGTGCATTGGAATTCACTTCGCAAAAAATCGGTTCATCATTTTCTCCAAACATCAAATCAACTCCTGCAAAATCTAATCCTAGTGCCCTGCACACGTTTAATGCCATATCCTGTTGTTTTTGTGTTGGATTATACTGTTCCATTTTTCCACCATTGGTTATATTCGCTCTAAAGTCATCCTCGTTTAAACGCTTCATTGTCGCGACTACTTTATTTCCAACTACATTTAATCTCAAATCCTTACCTACTGAACTTTTTACAAATTCCTGCATTATGAATTCATTTCCATCTATTTTTTTAATTGTATCTATGGCTTCCTGATGATTGTTAACTTTATACACCTGTGCTCCAAACGAGCCTTTATTTGCTTTTATTATGAACGGAAATCCTAGGCTTCCTTCAACCTGCATTAAAAATGCATAATCTGAATATTCTTTTTCAAATGTCATTGGTGACATGAATGTTTTTGGCATCTTTATCTCTTCATTTTTTAAAGCAATAAATGTTAATGCTTTATCGTCGCAAACCTCAATTGCCCTTGCATTATTGAATACTTTTAATCCTGTTTTTTCCAATAATCTTGCTAATTTGTAATCCTTATCCCAAAATATTACAAAATCCGGCTTGTTATTCCAATCTACTTTCCCACTTTCTATTCCAAGAATTGATAGCAACCTGTCATTAGTCATTATTTTCAATTCACAATTCTGTTTTTTTGCTGCAATTACAAGCCATTGGTATATTTCATTAAATTTATCACTATTTAAATATCCGTTAACTACAAGCCATCCCTTCATTTTGTCCACCACCTCTTAATTATAATTTTGTACTATTATATCTTTTTTCTTATAAACGTAAAGAACGGTTAGGGCCCCCTTGCCTTAACCGTTCCGGACTGAAAAATATGTTAGTATACTTATGAACCCTAGGAGTGGTTCTATTTTACGATTCTTCGTAAAATCAAGTATTAGGTACTACGTGTTAAATTATATCAAATTTCTAAAATATATAAAGTATATTTTCAATGTTTTTATTGATATTTATTAATATTTTTCTTTTATTAAGCGATTTTATGTATATTTTTGTAAATAATCATATGAGATATTAATTTTCTATTGTGATTTTTTAATTTATTTACTATTATTAAAATAGATTTTTTTACTTAAGGAGGGTTTTATGTCCGATAATAATAACAACGATAATAAATATTCAGATGTTTCATCTGACAATATTTCAACAAACAATTCTAACAATAACACTTCTTCTAACAAGCATATTGCTGAAATTATTACTATTGCACTTTTAGCTATAGTTTTAATTTTCTTTGTTGTTCAATGTTCCCGAAATAAAAACGAGTCATCATCAACTTCAGGAACAATCGCTGCAAGTTCAAGTTACTCCGGCACTACTGTTCCACCTGTTGTTGTTCAGAATGAAAGCGGTGACCAGACAGAAATTGCGGATTCAGAAATTAATTTTAGAAACATTAGTTTTGCATCATCCATGGATGAAATCAAAGCATTAGAGAGTAAGTCCGATGATACTTTAGATAATCCAGATGATTCATCATCAGTTGATGGATATACTTATCTTACATATTCATTTAATGGTAATAATGACCCTACAGCATTCGGAACTGTAGCTAATGTTTCCGACGCTTCCGCATCTTTAGTTTATGTATTTAAAGATAACAAACTTATAGAAGTTCGCTGGCAATATGGAAAGTTAGATGCTTCAGCTTATGATTCAATTATCGCTGATGCTTCTTCCCAATTTGGTCCTGCTACTTACAGCAGAGAATATTCAAATGGATACAAAGAATCCTGGTGGAGAACTAAAGATGTATTAATTTCATTTTTGTATCAGGACTCAGGAATTTCAATTTACTATAAATCTTTTAACTAAATATTATATAGACAAACAAAAACCACATCAAATTGATGTGGTTTTTGTTTGTCTATAATGCCTTCTTAATTGCATCCATTAATTCATCATATGTTTCAAATGCAGGAAGTTCAGGATATTCTTTCTTTATTTCATCTGTACTTCTAAATAAAAATCCTGCTTTACTTGCTTTAATCATTCCAAGGTCGTTGTGACTGTCACCACTGGCAATTGTCTGATATCCGATTGACTGTAACGCTTTAACTGTTGTAAGTTTTGAATTTTCAATTCTCATCTTAAATCCTGTGATTTCACCATCTTCAGCAACTTCTAATGAATTACAGAAAATTGTAGGATATCCTAATTTTTTCATTAATGGACCTGCAAACTGTGTAAATGTATCACTTATAATAATTACCTGAGTCATTGCTCTAAGTTCATCTAAAAATTCCTTAGCACCTGGCATAGGATCAATCTTTGCAATTGTATCCTGTATTTCTTTAAGACCTAATCCATGTTCTTTAAGAATGTTAATTCTATATTTCATAAGCTTATCGTAATCAGGCTCATCTCTTGTTGTTCTCTTAAGTTCAGGAATTCCTGTCTCCTCTGCAAATGCAATCCATATTTCAGGAACTAAAACTCCCTCTAAATCCAAACAAACAATGTTCATATCCATAATTTTATCCTCCAATTATTTTACTCAATTTTTTATTATAACAAATTCAACTTCAATTGTACATTTTGAAGTTATTTTTTTATTTAAACCCTCCCATAACTTAATTGACATGCCATTTTCCATGCTACACATTCTTTCATTAATAAGTTGCTAGAAATTCTTGCTCAATATAAATATAGAAGAACTTAATTAATTTAATAATATAACCCCTTATCTTATAAATTTTGATATGGGGTTGGTTTTATATTTTATTCTGATTTTGCATTATTTGTCTTATTTTTTCTTCTTCCGTTATCTGTGTATATTTTTGTAATATATTATATATTCTATCTACTTCTTCCTTTGTTATTTTATCTTGCAATTTATCTTGCTGGCTCATATAAAATCTAAATTTTTGAATATTCATTACATATGTTCTCGAACTACTTACAAACATTTTCTTTATTTCAGCTTTATTAAATATTATTAATGATTCATACATTTTCTCGTCTAATTGCAATATTTTATTTATACTTTTTATATGCGTTTGATTTTGCTTTATTGGATTATAAAAATAACTTTTTTTATTATATATATTTTGACACCATTGGTTTGATTTTTCATCTCCTAATATCCACCCCTCATAATTTTTTGATTCTATTACATATATTCCCTTTGTTGATATTGCTATAATGTCTATTTCTGTTTTTTTATTTTCATTCATATCTATGTACGCATTTCTTACTATCTTTTTATACATTGGTGCATATTGTATTATATTGCTTATTACATTCTCTCCCTCTATACCTTTTTGTTTTGGTGTTTTATGTTTTTTCCTATATTTCTTACTTTTTTGTCTATCACTAATGATTATTACTATTGTTATTAACGTACCAATACATATTAATTCTATCATTATTATCCTTCTCCCAATTATATGTTTTGTAAATTTTCATTTATTTTGTTTCTCATTATATCAAATTCATTCCATAAATTTAATAGTTTGTTTCTAATTAATGAGTCCACATACAGTTCGATTCCGCTTCGCTACATCTCACTGATGCGGCATTCGCCTCTTCTTAATCGCAATGAGTCCACATACAGTTCAATTCCGCTTCGCTCCATTTCACTGATGCGGCATTCGCCGCATCACCAAAAAAGGAACAGGTTCTTTCTGAAAGCAAGCTTTCTCTAGAACCTGTTCCTTTTTTGGTGTATGTGGACTCATTGCTTACGCACAAAAAAAGCACCATCCCCGTAGTTGCACTACAGAAACGGTACCCGCAAATGCGCGATCAGGGGCTCGAACCCTGGACACCCTGATTAAGAGTCAGGTGCTCTTCCAACTGAGCTAATCGCGCTTAGTATTTTTGACAACGATGATATTATAATTCATGATTATACAAAAATCAACCCCTTTTTTTTATTTTTTTATTATTATCTTCTTGTATTGATTATTTGTTACTGTTATACTTCAATTAATTGTTATTTTCAGTTTAAATATATGGAGGTTTTCCTATGAATCAAAATAAATTTCAACCCGACAAAAAATTATTTACCATATGCATCTACGCTCTTATTACTACAGTTGTAGCAGTCTTTTTTATAAGATGTATTTGGAACTGGTCAGAAACCAAAAGTCTTCTTTTGGGTCTTTTATCCAGCCTTTCTCCATTTTTACTTGGTTTCTTTATTGCATACATAATGGGTAACCTTTCATCAAAGTTGGAGAATCGTTTTTTTACAAACACAATTCATATATCTAATGTTAAGGTACGTAAAATGGTTGCTTTAATATCCTCATACGTTATTGTTTTTGGTATGTTGATTTTAGCACTATTCTTTATTATACCTTCATTTATACAAAGTATTTCTGATATTGCTGGAAATATTTCTACAATATATCAGAATTTTATTAATTATATAGAAGAAATAAGTTCGAAATATCCTAACTCAACTGTCGAATATGTTCAGGCTGCAATTCAGGATGCCATGCCTAGCTACCTAGAAACATTTAAATCATGGGCTGCCAATTTAGCTCCTTCAATTGCCAACGCTTCCATTTCAATTGTTAGATGGGTATTAAATTTTATTGTTGCAATTATTGTTTCTATTTATATGTTACTTGATAAGGATATTCTTTCAAGAAGCTTTAAACGTATTGTTTATTCAATTTTTAGAAAAGAACGTGCAATCTATGTATGGAGCACTTTTAAGCATGCAAATGACATTTTCAGTGGATTTATTATTGGTAAAACTATTGATTCATTAATCATTGGTATAATATGCCTTTTAGGTATGAAGTTGTTTAATATTGGTTCATCATATGCAGTTATTGTTAGTATATTTGTCGGTCTTACAAATATGATTCCATATTTTGGTCCATTTATTGGTGCTATACCTAGCATTTTAGTGATATCCTTATCAGTGTCACCTAAGCAGGGACTCGCTTTCTTAATTTTTGTTATAATTTTACAACAGTTTGACGGAAATATTCTTGGTCCAAAGATTTTAGGTGACAAAACCGGTCTTCGCCCTATTTGGATTATTTTTGCAATTACAGTCGGAGGATGGATTGGTGGAATTGTCGGAATGTTTTTAGGCGTTCCTTGTGTTGCTGTTATTTCAAGCATTCTTGATGATATTGTTGAGCACAACTTAGAAAAGCAAAATGTTAATCTTCCTAAAATAAAGCATGAATCTAATTCAAAGAGTTTTACTGATTATTTAAAAATTATTTCGGACTTTATGAAGGTAAAAAAATAAGCACTTAATAACTTTTTAAATGTTAAATCTTTAGCAAACTAATTTAAAAAGCTAAGCATTTTATAATGTGTTTATACATAATCTAATTTTATTAAATACATTATTGACGCTTAGCTTTTTATTTTTATTATCTGTTTGCAATTAATTTATTAATATTATTACCCATTTTTGAAAATCTTTCTTCATACTCGGTCATAATATTTCCTTCATTCATTTTTTCATTGTTGTGTAAATCTCTTGTATATTCCACTATATTCCATCCTGCTTCAGGAATCTGTTCCAATGAAAAATCAAACAAATCATTATTATCTGTCTTAAATTCAACTACTCCATCTTTTTTTAATATATTGTCATATCTTTTGAAAAATTCTTTTGATGTAAGTCTTCTTTTTGCATGTCTGTCTTTTGGCCATGGATCGGAAAAATTTAAGTAAATTTTATCAATTTCTTCCTTATTAAATGTGTCTTCGATTTTTTCAGCATCCATTCTTATAAATTTTAAATTTGTAAGTTCTAATTCTTCCATTTTTTCTATTGCACGAATTAAAACACTTGAGAACTTTTCTATTCCAATGTAATTAATATCTGGATTCTGCTGCGCTAATGTTGTAATGAATTTACCTTTTCCCATTCCTATTTCAATTCTTATAGGATTATCATTTCCAAAAATTTCTTTCCATTTTCCTTTATTTAATTCTGGTTCATTAATTGTATATTCACTTTCTGCAATTGCTTCTCGTGAACCCGGTACATTTCTTAATCGCATTTTATCCTCCGAAAATTTAATTTTATAATTTACTTTTTCACTTAACTTATAATATTTTATAATAAAATGTTTATAAAATAAATAAACATTTTTCTTTTCTTAAGAATTTTTCTTTTTGTTGCATTTTATTTAAAAAGTGGTAGTCTATTTATGAGAATTTTATACATACTAATTAAACAAAGGAGGCTGCATATGGTAAATGATATTAATTCAATCATATCGGATTTAACTAAAATCGACAAAGCTTCTTCTCAGATTATGGAGAGCACCCGTAAGGAAAAAGAAGCTTACGCAAGCATGATTAAGCAAAAGACTAAAGAATTCGATGAACAACTTTCCAGCAGCATCGACAAGCAGGTAAACCAATTAAAAGAATCTTTACTTGTTGAAAATGAGCACGCTATTGATGACTTCAAGAAGGAAACAGAAGCCTCATTAAAAACTTTAGATTCTATGTACACTGCTAACAAAGATTTATGGATTGAGTCCATATTTAACCATATTGTAAAGGAGTGATTCTATGACAGGTGGAAATTTATTAGCTTACAGTGCTTTGACAACTAAAATCAAAGCCATGCATAGTAAATTACTAACAAACGAACAATACGAAGAACTTGCTCACTTTACTACTGTGGCAGATGCATTTGCATATCTGCAAAAGCTTCCTTATTATGAAGAACTTTTTGCAGATATTGACCCTTCTACAATTCACCGTGGACAGATTGAATGGTTACTTAATTTTTCAACATATTCTGATTTTTCTAAGATTTATTGTTTTGCTCAGAAAAGGCAGCGTAAATATCTCAATCTTTATTTTATGAGATATGAAATTCAGACGCTTAAAAGATATATGAGGGCAATGCTTGATCCTAGACAATCTACTTCTATTTCTGTAATTGAGAATGATTTTGAGAAGCATTCAAAGATTGACACTCAGAAGCTTTCCCAGACTACAACTATGGAAGAATTTATAAATTGTTTAAAGGGTACTATTTATTATGCACCACTTCTTAAGGTCAGCACTTTAGATAACGCTGCACTATTTGACTATGAAATGGGATTGGATTTATTCTATTTTGCTTCTATATGGAAAGCAAAAGATTCCTATTCTAAAAAAGAATGTGCATATATTACCGAATCATACGGTTCACGTATTGATCTTCTGAATATGTTATGGATTTACAGATGCAAATCTTACTATTCAGTTTCATCAGCTTCAATTTATACTTTTTTAATTCCTGTAAATTATAAATTAAAAAAATCAGAAATAAAAAATATAGTTGAAGCACCAACTATTGAGGATACTATTTCTTTAATATCAAAAACCAGATATGGAAAACACTTTGATTTCACAAGCAAAATGCCTTTTGAAGAGCAGTGTAATCATATTATGGATGAAATAATTTTTAAAGATTTTAAAGAATCTCCTTATTCATTAGCTGCAATAAACGGATATTTTCATATGAAAAACTCTGAATCAGCTAAAATCATTACTGCTCTTGAATGTATTCGTTATCAATACAGTCCGGAGAAGACATTACAATATATAAATGGAAAGGGGAGTGGTATCTAGTGATTGTACAAATGAGTTTTGTAACTCTTGCCGGACCTAAATCAGATATCGACAGAGTTATTGATACGTATTTATCAAAATACGAGATACAACTTGAAAATGCATTAGTAGAACTTAACTCATCAGGAAATTTACTTCCATACGTTGAAGCTAATCCATACAAAGATATTTTAGATAAGAGTCACGCTTTACTTGAATTAATGGATGAAAGCATTGCTAATTCTCCATTAACCGATATGAGTGTTGAAGAAGCTACTAATGTAATAAATAACATTGATGACCAAATCAAAGATTTAAAAGAAGAAATTAATACTCTCAATATAAGAAAAGATAAATTAAATGAAGATTATGATTGTATTTCTCCTTTTAAAAATTTAGAGTACGACTTAAAACAGGTTTTGGGAATGAATTACATCAAATACCGTTTTGGTCGTGTTCCTAGAGATATGTGGGACAGTTTCCAAACATTTATTAATCCTGATCTTGACGCTGTTTTTATTGATTGTCTTGTTGACAATGATTTTATATGGGGTGTTTATTTTGCTCCTGAAATATCAATAAAAAAAGTTGATGAATCATTTGAAGCTTTACATTTTGAACAGGTTAAAATTCCTGATAATTATTCAGGTACTCCTGCTCAGGCATGTATGAATATTGCAAAGTCAATTTCAGAAATTGATGAGAAAATAAGAACTGTAGAAAGTAGAATTTCAACTTTAGTTCAGGTAAATAAATCTCATGTTTTATCTGCCTGCAACAGAATAGAAATTGCATATGGAAATTTTGATGTAAGAAAACTTGCAGCATGTACACGTGATTCTAACATAGTTTTCCATATTCTTTGTGGATGGATGGCAACAAAGGATGCTCTTTCACTTCAGGCCGAGACAGAAAATGATCCTAATGTTGTTTGTATGATTGATAATAAAACTGATGAATCAAAGGTTCCACCTACAAAATTAAAAAATCCTAAATTTGCAAAACCATTTGAAATGTACGTTAAAATGTACGGTTTACCAAAATACGGCGAATTTGATCCTACTATTTTTGTAGCAATAACTTATTCACTTCTTTTTGGTGCAATGTTTGGTGATTTAGGACAGGGATTATGCATATTTGCCATAGGCTTAATTGTATACCTGATAAAGAAGATTCCTTTAGCCGCTATTTTATCAGCAGCAGGATTTACTTCCGCCATATTTGGATTATTATACGGAAGTGTATTTGGATTTGAGGGTGTAATTCCTCAAATATGGGTTAATCCAAGAACAAGTAAAATGAATTTGCCTATAGTTGGTTCATTTAACACAGTTTTTGTAGCTGCCATATTATTTGGTGTATTCTTAATACTCATAACAATGATTATTAATATGGTAAATGCTTTCAAAAATAAAAAATATGCAGATTTACTTATAGGACCTAACGGTCTTACAGGTCTTATATTTTATGCATCGTTAATGGCTGTAGTTATTTTATACATGTCAGGACATTCTCTTCCGGGAACTATCGTTCTTGTAATAATGTTCGTCATTCCATTAATTCTAATTGCATTAAAGGCACCTATAGTAAATCTTGTACAAAAGAACAAAAAGTTATTTCCTGAATCAGCAGCAATGTATTTTGTTGAAGGATTCTTTGAACTTTTTGAGATGTTGTTAAACTATTTTTCAAATACATTATCATTCCTTCGTGTCGGTGCATTTGCAATCAGCCACGGTGCCATGATGGAAGTAGTTTTAACATTAGCAGGAGCTACAGACGGAGGTTCACCAAATATCTTAGTTTTAATTCTTGGTAACATTTTCGTATGTGGTATGGAAGGCCTTGTTGTAGCAATTCAGGGATTGCGTCTTGAATACTATGAATTATTTGGCCGTTTTTATTCAGGTTCCGGTAAGGAATTTAAACCTTATTCAAAAAATATTAAACACTAGGAGGACAAAAATATGTTATTAAAAGTCACATTATTTATCGCATTAACTTTATCAATTATCGTACCTATGGTAGCTTACTTTGTTGGTGAAAAGAGCAGAGGCCGCTTTAAAAAATCATTAGCAATAAACGTTGTTGGATTTTTCGGTTTATTAGTTTTATCAACTGTTGTTATGTTTGCTCAGACAGCAAGTGCTGCTGAAACAACTACTGCCGGCTTATCATTAGGTTCAGGTCTTGGATACATCGCAGCTGCATTAGCAGTTGGTAGCTCAGGTATTGGTGGTGGTATCGCAGTAGCAAGTGCATCAAGTGCTGCTCTTGGAGCAATTAGTGAAGATGGAAGCGTATTTGGTAAAGCACTTATCTTTGCAGGTCTTGCAGAAGGTATTGCTCTTTACGGATTAATTATCGCATTCATGATTTTAGGTGCATTATAAATCATACAACTTTAACACTTACACAGATAGGAGGAACAAATTATGAGAATGTTTCTCATTAGTGATAACGTGGACACTCTTACAGGAATGCGTCTTGCAGGAATTGATGGAGTTGTTGTTCACGAAAAGCAGGAAATTAAGCAGGCTTTAGACGAAGTTCTTTCTCAAAAAGATATTGGAATTATCTTAATGACAGAAAAGCTTGGAAAAGAAATTCCTGAGATTGTTGATGATATTAAATTAAACCGTACGTTTCCTTTGTTGCTGGAAATTCCTGACCGCCACGGTTCAGGCCGTCGTCCGGATTTCATTACAGCATATATTAATGAAGCTATCGGAATAAAAATATAGAAAGTGTGGGCTTAGCATGACAATAGAAGAAAAAATGGAACATTTTAAAAATGTCTCCCTGGATAATGCATCCGCTAAAAGTAATGATATACTAACAGCTTACAAACAGTCTCTTGATGAACAGTTTGAAAAACATAAAGAAACAGCACTTTTAGAATCTAAGTCCGTTGAAAGCGCAAAACTAAATGCGGTGAGACTTGAAGTTAAAAGAGAACTTTCAAAAGTTCAGGCTGAAGTTCGTAGAACTGTTACATTACACCAAAACAAGCTGAAATCTCAAATTTTTTCAGCAGTTGTTGAAAAATTGAACGCTTATAAGAAAACAGAAGAATATAAAAAGGAACTTATATCGCAAATCAACAAAATATCTTCAGATTTTAATGATACTACAGTAGAATTTTATATTGATTCAAGTGACGAATCTTTATTATCTGATTTACAAAGTCATACAAGTGCCGATATTAAAATAAGCACTGTTCCTTTTATTGGTGGTTGTAAAGCTATTATTTCAGATAAAAATATGTTAGTTGACAATTCTTTTAAAACAAAGCTTGCTGAGGAGCAGGAAAAGTTTACGATTTCAATTTAGGAGGCAGCCAGATGGTAAAAACAGGAAAGATATACGGTATTAACGGTCCTGTAGTTTATATAAAAGGAAAGACCGATTTTCAGATGGGTGAAATGGTTTACGTAAGCGAAGAAAAACTTGTTGGCGAAATCATTGGTCTTACATCTGAAATGACTACCGTTCAGGTATACGAAGAAACTAGTGGTCTTAAACCGGGCGAATTAGTTTATGGAACTGGAACTGCAATCTTTGTTACTCTTGCACCAGGAATCTTAAACAATATTTTTGATGGTATTGAAAGACCTTTAAGTAAAATCAGAGAAAAATCAGGCGCATTCATCAGCCGTGGTGTTAGTGTTGATTCTCTTGATACAACAAAAAAATGGGATGTTCACGTTACAATTAAACCGGGTGATTATGTATCCGGTGGTACAGTTATAGCAGAAGTTCAGGAAACAAAAGCCATTTTACATAAATCAATGGTACCCCCTTATATTTCTGGAACAGTTATTAGCGTTGTAGATGATGGTCCTTATACAATAAACGAAACTATAGCAGTAATAAAGAAAGACAATGGTGAAGAATTAGAATTGACTCTTACTCAGAAATGGCCAATTCGTACACCTCGTCCTATTAATAAACGTTATCCTGCCAGCCAGCCACTTGTAACAGGTCAGAGAATTCTTGATACTCTCTTCCCTATTGCCAAAGGTGGTACAGCCGCTATTCCGGGTGGTTTTGGTACAGGAAAAACAATGACTCAGCATCAGATTGCAAAATGGGCAAATGCCGACATTATTATTTACATCGGATGTGGTGAACGTGGAAACGAAATGACACAGGTTCTTGATGAATTCTCAGAATTAGTAGATCCTCGTTCAGGAAATCCATTGATGGACAGAACAACATTAATTGCAAATACATCTAACATGCCTGTTGCTGCCAGAGAAGCTAGTATTTACACTGGTTTAACTCTTGCGGAATACTACAGAGATATGGGTTACGATGTTGCTATAATGGCCGATTCTACATCTAGATGGGCTGAAGCCTTAAGAGAACTTTCAGGCCGTTTGGAAGAAATGCCTGCAGAAGAAGGTTTCCCTGCATATCTTGCAAGCCGACTTTCAGCATTCTATGAAAGAGCGGGTTATATGGAAAACCTTAACGGAACAGAAGGTTCTGTTTCAATTATTGGAGCTGTTTCTCCTCAGGGTGGTGACTTCTCAGAACCTGTAACACAGAATACAAAACGTTTCGTTAGATGTTTCTGGGGACTTGATAAATCATTAGCTTATGCAAGGCACTTTCCTGCTATTCACTGGCTTACAAGTTATAGTGAATATGTAAATGATCTTGCAGACTGGTACAACACAAATGTAGGTCCTGATTTTGTAAACTGCAGAAACAGAATTTTAGCTATTTTAAATAAAGAAAGCGAATTGATGGAAATTGTAAAACTTATTGGTAGTGACGTACTCCCGGATGACCAAAAGCTTATTCTCGAAATAGCCAGAGTTATACGTTTAGGATTTTTACAGCAGAACGCATTTCATGCTGAAGATACATGTGTACCTCTTGAAAAGCAGCTAAAAATGATGCAACTTATCCTTTATTTAAATGATAAGGCTTTTGAGATTATTAATCTTGGAATTCCTGTATCAGTATTAAAGGAAAACAATATGTTTGAAAAAATTATTTCTATCAAATATGATGTTGCAAATAATGAACTTGAAAAATTTGATGATTATAAACATGAAATTGATGATTACTATGCATCAATCATGGCTAGGCATGCATAAGGAGGTACCAAAATGGCAATAGAATATTTAGGTTTAAGCGAAATTAATGGTCCTCTTATTGCACTTGAAGGTGTAAAAGATGCGGCTTACGATGAAATAGTAGAATTTTCAATGAATGACGGTGCCGAGAAACGTCTCGGTCGTATTATTGAAATTTACAAAGATAAAGCAGTTATACAGGTATTTGAAGGTTCAGAAGGAATGTCCCTTTCAAATACACATACAAAATTAACAGGACACCCTATGGAAATAGCCTTATCACCTGATATTTTAGGAAGAACTTTCAACGGAATTGGCCAGCCTATTGATGGTCTTGGTCCAATCGTTGCTGAAGAAAAGAGAGATGTAAACGGAAAACCACTTAATCCAGTTTCCCGTGAATATCCAAGAAACTATATTAGAACAGGTATTTCAGCTATTGACGGTTTAACAACATTGATTAGAGGACAGAAACTTCCTATATTCTCCGGAAATGGTTTACCTCATGATCAGTTAGCTGCACAGATTGTTAATCAGTCATCTCTTGGTGATGATGTTGATGAAGAATTTGCAGTTGTCTTTGCTGCAATGGGTGTAAAACACGATGTTGCTGAATTTTTCCAGAAAACATTTGAAGAAAGCGGAGCTTCTGAACACGTTGTAATGTTCTTAAATTTGGCAAATGACCCTGTTGTAGAACGTTTGATAACCCCAAAGGTTGCTTTAACTGTTGCAGAATATCTTGCATACGAAAAAAATATGCATATCTTAGTTGTTTTAACTGATATGACATCATTTGCAGAAGCTATGCGTGAAGTTTCATCTTCAAAGGGTGAGATTCCTTCAAGAAAAGGTTATCCCGGATACTTATACAGTGAACTCGCAACTATATATGAAAGGGCAGGTATTGTTGAAGGAGCAAAAGGTAGCGTAACTCAAATTCCTATTCTTACAATGCCTAACGATGACATAACACATCCTATACCTGACTTAACAGGTTACATTACAGAAGGTCAGATAGTTTTAGACCGTTCATTAAACGGACAGTCACTCTACCCTCCAATTAATGTATTACCTTCTCTTTCACGTTTGATGAAGGATGGTATCGGTAAAGGATTTACAAGAGAAGATCATCAGGATGTTGCTAACCAGTTATTCTCATCTTACGCAAAAGTTGGTGATGCCAGAGCTCTAGCATCAGTAATTGGTGAAGATGAATTATCACCTACAGATAAAAAATATCTTGAATTTGGTAAAGCTTTCGAGCAGCAATTTGTTGGTCAGGGACCAAATGTAAATAGAACTATTGAAGAAACACTAGATTTAGGTTGGAAGTTATTACATCTTCTTCCTAAGAAAGAACTTGATAGAATTGATACAAAGATTCTTGAGAAATATTACGATAGTGTATCTTTAAATGATGACGAAGAAGATTCTGATTCACTTTAATTTTTCAAACAAGGAGGTTTTTTATGGATTTAAATGCAGTACCAACCAAAGGTAACTTAATAGCCGCAAAAAATTCTCTTGCTCTTGCGAAACAGGGCTTTGAACTAATGGACAAAAAACGTAATATTCTTGTTCGTGAAATTATGGATTTAAATGCTAAAGCTAAAGACATTCAGGACGATATCGATAAAACATTTACTGAAGCTTACACAGCTTTGGAAAGAGCAAATATCGAACTTGGAATCCAAAATGTTGAAATATTTGCATTTAATGTTCCTCTTGAACATGATGTAAAAATAAAAAGTCGAAGTATCATGGGAACTGAAATTCCTCTTGTTACTAATAACGAATCTGTTCATAATCCTGTTTACTCTTTTTATGGAACTACAGAGTCTCTAGACAAGGCAAAAACTTGTTTTGAAAAAGTAAAGGATTTAACAATCAGACTTTCGATGATTGAAAATTCAGCTTACCGACTTGCTTATAATATTAAGAAAACGCAAAAAAGAGCAAATGCTCTAAAGAATATAACAATTCCAACATATGAAGGACTTGTTAAAACAATTTCTAATGCGCTTGAAGAAAAAGAGCGAGAAGAATTTACAAGGCTTAAAGTAATAAAAGCTAGAGCTGACGCAAAATAAAAATTAATATTCATACATTAACACGTGAAAATAGGATATTTTCTATTTCCACGTGTTAATTATTTATAAGTTAGTTTTCACATTTAATTAATACTTTTTTCACATTTATAAATTAGAATTTACAATATAGGACATTTTATATTTATTAAGTTTTAATGAATTTTTTGTCTTTTATATTCATTTATTTTGCTGTATACTATATTATGATATTTAGGTTAATTAAACTAATTTTCCATTTATTAAACTATTATAGATTATAACCAACATCAAAATATAGGAGATTAAGAATGAAACGTATATTATCTATGGTCATGATGATTGTTATTACGGTAACATCATTTGGCTTTTGTTCATATAATAGTAACTCTGTTGTAAGTGCAGACACTGTTTCCTGGCCTAGTGGACCGGGATTAGTTGCCGAAACTGCCGTAATGATTGATGCTTCTACCGGTTCAGTACTTTTTGATAAAAAATGCCATCAGAAAATGTATCCAGCCAGTATCACTAAAATCATGACAGCATTACTTACCATTGAAAATTGTAATCTTGATGATACTGTTACATTTTCACAGAGCGCTATTGACACTCTTGAACCTGAAGCAGCCAATATTGGAGCTGTCGTTGGTGAAGAAATGAGTGTTAAAGATTGTTTATATGCATTAATGTTGCAATCCGCTAATGAAGTTGCTTCTGCTCTAGCTGAACATGTAAGTGGAAGTATTGAAGAATTTGCTAAATTAATGAATAAACGTGCTAAACAGGCTGGCGCAAATGATGCTCATTTTGCAAATGCATGTGGACTTTTTAATAAAAAACATTATGTAACCGCTTACGATATGGCAAAGATTATGCAGGCAGCATTACAATATCCGGTATTTAGAGAAATTATTAATTCCTCAAGTTATACACTACCTACAGATAACAAGCGAAAAGAACCTCTTACTATAAGTCAGCGTCATCAGATGGTTCAGCCATGGAATTCCTTCCATTATGACGGAATCATTGGTGGTAAGACCGGTTTTGTAAATGAATCCGGAACAACTTTAGTAACAAGTGCTCAAAGAGACGGCATGACTCTTATTACTGTTGTTCTTAATTCGCCTGGTACAAATTCCTATGTGGATACAACAGCTTTATTAGACTTTGGATTTAAGAATTTTAAATTGACAAATGTATCTGAAAATGATACTAGATTTGAAAACAAATCAACATTTACTAACAATTTTGATTCTATATTTAAAACTAAGCTTCACAGATTATCATTATCTAAAGATGCTGTAGTTGTACTTCCAAAAGATGCTAATTTTGCTGATACAACTTCTACTATTACTTTAAACGAGGATAGTTCTGACGACAACAATACCGTTGCTACGATTTCTTACTCATATGGAAATCATACAATTGGAACTGCTCCTGTTTTGTATAGTGAAGTGTCAAATAAAATAAGTGTTAATGCCACTGTTACTCCTGAAGAATCGACTACAGTTGACACAGAAACTTCTGTAGATTCTGAAAATTCAAATAATTCTTCAAAAGTTTCTGACAAAGACACAACTAAAAAGACAACTAAAAAAGAAACTGTATCAAAGTCTCACTTTAAATTTAGTTCAGCTATATTTAAAATTATAATTATTGCAGTAATTTTAGTTATTTTAGCAGTAATTATTATCTTCTTTAAGAAGAAAATGGACCATTTAAATGCAGTAAGAGCTTCAAAAAGAAGACGTAACCGTTAAAAATCAATGAATTGAAAGGATGGGTTTATATGAATTGGGTTGCACCTATTAAGGATTCTGAAACATTATCAAAATTTAAAGAGGCATTGAAAAACACAGACTATAAATATTACATTATGTTTGAAATTGGAGTTGGAACAGGTTTACAACTTCAGGACATTTTAAATTTCAAAAACAAAGATGTTACTGACAAAGATGAAATCACAGTTGAAATTGGAACAAAGAACATCAAAAATACTTTCAAAATTCCAGAAGATTTGAAGGCAATTATTAAAGATTATACTAAGGGAAAAGATCCTGAAGCATTCTTAATTAGAGGACATGCTTCATCTGATAAACCGGTTTCAAGAGAACAGGCTTATCGAGTTTTAAGATCTGTTGGTCACAAGATTGGCTTAACTTCAATCGGAGCACAGACAATGAGAAAAACTTTTGCTTGGAATTATTATCATGAAACAGGTGATATTTACTACTTACAGAACTTATTTAACCATGCATCACCTTCAATTACATATAGATATATTGGTGAAAAGCCAAATATCGAGATTGTATTGAAGAAAATGACACCACAGGAAAATGAACGTAGCAGATATTTCTTATATCTTAACGGAAGTGGTAAGAACAGATTAAATAATATTATTGATGCTCTTACAAATATTAGAGATAATTTTGATTCTCCTACAAATAACGATGCCTTCTACGGTAAAGTTGATTGCTTATTAAATGAACTTGATTCATTGATGGAGAATTACAACAATACAAAATAATAATAATAAAAAGGACATGTTAACGTTCCCGTCTACATGTCCTTTTTATTATTTGTCATCCAATTCTGATTTTATCTCATCTTCATCCCATATTTCTTCGATGACAATCTCACTATCTAACGATTTTTGTCTTCTCTCTCGTCTTTTTTCCCTAATGCTTTCCTGTTTTTCTCTAATACTTTCTGCTCCCTCTTCATCAGTACTCCTCATGATTTTAACAACAAAGAAACTATCTTCTTCCCGAGGTTTAACTTTTATTTTTCCTCGAACATATCCATGTTCCTGACACTCACCCAAACAATAATACATTTTTCCACTGTCTGAGAACCAATCTATAAGAACTTTTAATGGTTTATCACACACATTACATTTCATACTGCTTACATCCCTGTCAAAAAACATCTCATCTTTACTTAAAAATTCCCTTGAAATATATTTTGTATAAGTAGGAAATCTAACAAATACTTCTTCTTCCTTAATTCTAGGAGAATAAAAAGTATCAATTGAAAGCATTTCTTTTACTTTATCAAAATCCATTGCTTTCATTACTTTAGCAGTATACTCTGCATCACATATAGCTCTATGGAATTGTTCATCTTCTTTGATATTCAATTCTTCAACTGCATATGACAAAGTTCTCTTTATATGACCATCTTCATAACACAAACTATACATTTTTTGCAAATCAACATAAAATAATGGAAATTCTAATATTCTTTCCATCCCATAATGTTTCATGTTCTTCTGCAATTCTGTCAAATCCATTGATCCCCATGTACAAAAGATATAGTCATCTCCGCACCAATTTAGAAAATTTCTTATCACTTTTCTAAAATCTTCACCCGAATTTAACTCTTCCATTGTCAAATGAGTAATTTCCTGGATTTTATAATGCAATCTTTTATAAACTCTAGGTTTTACAACCTGCTGAAATTCATCTACAACTTCTAAATCATCGTTTACTTTAACTGCACCTATTTCTATTATTTCAAATGGTATGTCAGGATGATTATTGTTTTTACCATAAGGATTCTGATTCCATTCCAAATCCATTACAATATAATCCATAATCTCGGTTTTATAACCTTTCCTTTAAATATCGTACTTTACAATTGTATTATAGCAATTGTAACATTTGAGTAATAGAGTATTACACGTACTTTACAATTATCTTATTATTTTAATTACTTGTCAATATGTATTACATTTATATTTTATTTATCTATTTGATTTAATTGTTTATTTTATTCTTAAAAAGTAATAATCTCCATTTTATAGTTTATTTGTTTCTTAATTTTATCCCATGTTTGACAAAGAGACTTTCTTAAATATTTGTTTAATAATTTATTTTCTTAAAATTTTGTGTTGCCATCATTCCTGACAAATAATCAAATTCTGTTTTATTTAAATATTTATTCCCATAAACAATATATTATCCTAAAATAAAAAACCGAAAACTTTGACTACAAAGTTTTCGGTATAACATCCAGGCGTCGCTAAGAGGAGTCGAACCTCCGGCCTACCGCTTAGGAGGCGGTCGCTCTATCCAACTGAGCTATAGCGACATTTATAAAATTTTTCTGAATTTATCTTGTTTTTAAATATTTTAACTATTTCTTAGGAACAATTTTTTCCATTCCACCCATATATGGTCTTAAAACTTCAGGAATATTTACGCTTCCATCTGCATTAAGGTTATTTTCCAAAAATGCAATAAGCATACGAGGTGGTGCAACTACTGTATTGTTAAGAGTATGAGCAAAATAGTTTCCTTCTTTTCCTCTAATTCTTATAGAAAGTCTTCTTGCCTGAGCATCTCCTAAGTTAGAGCAACTACCAACTTCAAAATATTTCTTCTGTCTTGGTGACCAAGCTTCAACGTCAACTGATTTAACCTTAAGGTCTGCTAAATCTCCTGAGCAACACTCCAAAGTACGAACCGGAATATCCATGCTTCTAAATAAATCTACTGTGTTCTTCCAAAGTTTGTCATACCACATCATGCTATCTTCCGGCTTACAAATAACGATCATTTCCTGTTTTTCAAACTGATGAATTCTGTAAACACCTCTCTCTTCGATACCGTGAGCACCTTTTTCTTTACGGAAACATGGTGAATAACTTGTAAGTGTGTAAGGAAGATCTTCTTCATTTGTATGTGTTCCAATAAATTTACCAATCATTGAATGTTCACTTGTACCGATTAAGTAAAGATCCTCTCCTTCAATCTTGTACATCATCTGATCCATTTCATCAAAACTCATAACACCTGTTACAACATTACTTCTAATCATAAAAGGAGGTACGCAATAAGTAAATCCTCTATCAATCATAAAGTCTCTTGCATATGAAATAACTGCTGAATGAAGTCTTGCAATGTCTCCCATCAGATAATAAAATCCATTTCCTGCAACCTTTCTTGCAGCGTCTAAATCAATACCATTAAATCTTTCCATGATATCTGTATGATATGGAACTTCAAAATCAGGAACTACTGGTTCACCAAATCTTTCAATCTCAACATTTTCACTATCATCTTTTCCGATAGGAACTGATTTATCAATAATATTTGGAATAACCATCATTCTCTTCTTGATTTCTTCTTCTGTTGTTTTCTCTTCAGCTGTAAGTTCATCAATTCTTGCATTACCTGCAGCAACTTTAGCTTTAACTTCTTCAGCTTCATCTTTCTTTCCGTCTTTCATTAATCCACCAATTAATTTTGAAAGACTATTCTTTTCAGCACGAAGTGCTTCAACTTCCTGCTTTATTTTACGATTCTTTTCGTCTAATTCAATAACTTCATCTACTAATGGAAGTTTATGATCCTGAAATTTATTTTTAATATTCTGTTTTACAACTTCCGGGTTGTCTCTGACAAATTTAATATCTAACATTTCTTTTCTCCCTTTGCATAAAAATTTTTACTTTTACACGCCATTTCGATTATAACCCCAACACCCTATTTTTGCAAGTTTTCTGTACAATTCGTCGATTTTTCTTTTACTTTTTTATACCTATTTGTTATGCTTATATTATAGTTATTTTAGACAATATATTATGTTACTTCTAGTAAATTTTTATGCATTATGGTATAATAACCTTCAAATAAATAATTTAATTTTTTATTAAATATGAAATCGAATGAACTTTATTTATTTTCTATAAATGTTTCTGACGATTAATCACTATCCAGATATTTTAGTAATACATTTTATATGAGGAGATTTATTATGGAATTACAATTGATGAATGAAAGACGTCATAATAAAATATACAACGACGAAAGTTATACATACAAAATTTTTAATATTGATTACGACAAGAAAGATGTTTTTCAAGAAGCATTTATTACTTCTAAGGTTGAAGAACTTGATGCACACGCTCCTTTAATTGACTCTGTTTATAAAAAAGACGGACAGTGGTGTATCAAATTTGATTTAATTAAAGGTGAATCTCTTTTTTCCCTTATTAATAATAATCCTGAAAATATTGAAGAATATATTAATAAATTAGTTACTATACAGACTTCTATTCATACTAATTTTTGTACTGCTATTCCAAGACAAAAAGCAAAATTACAATATGGAATTAATAATTCAGGTTTAGATGAATCAACTCAATTTGATTTACTAGAAATGCTTGATTCATCACCAAAGCATAAAAAATTATGCCATGGAAATCTTACTCCACACAATATTATTATCTCAGGTGATGATTATTGCGTTTTAGATTGGAATCATGCATCTCAGGGAAACGCCAGTGCTGATATTGCGCGTACTTATATTTGGTTTAAAATAAATATGCCTGAATATGCTGAATTATATTTAGATTCATTTTGTAATATGACAGGAACAACTAAACGTTATGTAAACCAATGGCTTCCAATTGTTGCAGCTGCAAGAATTTATAAAGATAATCCTGGAGAATTTGATATTTTAAAATCAATGATAAAAGTAAATGAATATTAATATAAGTACGAGTATTAATTTAATTATTAATAGTTTTTATCAATATAAGCATTGTATTTATTAATAATTATTAACTTTTCGTGTTATTTATTAATTACTCTTAGATTTTTATCCATAATTATTAATAAACATATTACCTATATTCTTATATTAACCACAATTGATGTTGAATTTTTATTAAATTCAATTTCATAAATAGGGTCATGCACTAAAAAAAATGAGATTAGTCTATATTTTAACTAATCTCATTTTTATTATTTTTTATTATTTTTTATTATTATATTTATCTAACTTACTCTCTAATATTAAACTATGATGTTAACCTTTATTATGAATTCATTGCTTTTTCTAATGCTTCTTTTTCTTCTTCTCCTAATGTAGCATAAGCTTCACCTTTAATTATTTCTTTGATATATGTGTAACTTCCTTCTCTTCCATGCATTGTATTTAAAATAAATCCGGTATTTTCACTATCTAGCATACATAATGCAAAGCTTAAGTTTCCGCCCATTTCTTTAAATGCATTATATTTTACAATTCCTAACTTCTGGAACACTGAATTTATTCTATGAACAGATTCTTCTACTTTAATCATTGTCTTTTGATGTTCTACATTTATTTTTTCAATCTGTTTAAAACTCTCTCTTATTGCTCCATCAAGATTTTCTGCATTTTTTCCTTTCATAAACTTATCATATTTTTTCATTAACTTATTTAATTTCATACTTTGCTTAATGTGTAAAATAAGAAAAATCAAAAACATTACTACAACTGTAATAATATATGTATATGCACTGCTAAATATTTCCTGTATCATTTTCTTTCTCCTTTATTTTTCATTTTTACATTATAAAACTGTTTTATTAATTTGTATATATTAATGTTTTGCCAAATTACTCATGAATTCCATTGAATAATTCTATCAGTCTTTCTAATTCTTCACTTGAATAGTATTCTATTTCAATTTTTCCTTTACCATTCTTTTTTGGATTAATTGAAACTTTAGTTCCCATTACTTCTTTTAATCTATCCTGAATCTGATCATAAACAGCCTTATCCATAGGTGGAATTTTCATTCTTATTTGCTTTGGTTTAAGTATATTTTTTACCAATTTTTCTGTTTCTCTTACACTTAATCCCTTTTCAATTACAGTTTTTGCTGTATCTATCTGCAATTCTTCATGTTCAATTGCAAGTAATGCTCTTGCATGTCCCATAGACAACTCCTGATTAATAATCATCTCTTGGACATCTTCTGCTAATTTTAATAAACGCATTGAATTTGCAATTGCAGCTCTACTTTTTGACATCTTTTTAGCAATTTCATCCTGTTTTAAGTTATATTCGTCAACAAGACTCTTATATGCAATTGCTTCTTCTATTGGATTTAAATCTTTACGCTGTATATTTTCTATTAAAGCAATTTCCATTACTTCCTGAGGTGTATATTCTTTTATTACAACCGGTAATTCCTTTAAACCAGCTATTTTAGCTGCTCTCCATCTTCTTTCACCAGCTATAATTTCATAATAATCTTCTTTTTTCTGAACAATTATTGGTTGAATAAGTCCATGAATCTTTATAGATTCAGCTAATTCCTCTAATGCTTCCTTATCAAAATTTTTTCTTGGCTGTTCTCTATTTGGTTCAATATCATTAATATTAACTAACGTATCCTGAGGTACCTTTACCTCTTTTACAACTTCCTTTACAACCTCTTTTACCACAACTTCTTTTTCTTTATCTTCATTTTTCTTTGGTTTGATGGCTGCACCATAATTGGGTATCATTGATTCTAATCCATTTCCCAATCCGCCTTTTTTTGGTCTTGGCATATTATTCTCCTTTATACTTCATATTTATTTACATTTAGTTTACATAACTTTTTTTATTTAGTTTATTTTATATATGAAAATTTAATAATTATTTGTTTAAATGCATATTTTTAACTTGTTTTTTCTAAAATCCCTGCATATCCATATATAAATATGTATTTTTTTTTATTATTTATACTATTTTACAAGTCATACGTCATTTATTTAATCAATTATAAATTTTTAATTTTTATTTACTACTTATCTATTTTTATTATTTTTAATTACTTCTTTTGCTAAATTCATATAGGCTACAGATCCTGCTGATTTGGCATCATACATATGTATAGGAAGCCCATAACTAGGTGCTTCTGCCAATCTTACATTTCTCGGAATAATTGTTTTATATATATTTAAATGCATATTTTCTTTTACATTATCTACAACCTGGTTAGATAAATTTGTTCTAGCATCATACATCGTAAATACTATACCTTCAATTTCTAATACCGGGTTAATTCTTTCCTGAATTAAATTTATAGTATAGATTAACTGTGAAAGTCCTTCTAAAGCATAATATTCACATTGGATTGGAACTATAACCGAATCAGCTGCAACTAAAGCATTAACTGTTAATACATTTAATGATGGAGGACAATCTATAATTATATAATCATATAAGTCTTTTACTCCTTCTAATGCATTTTTTAGTATAAATTCTCTTTCATCCACTCCTATTAAGTCTATTTCTGCTCCTGATAGGTTTACATTTGATGGCAAAACATTTAAATTATCTACAATACTACTTGTCAAGCACTCTGATAACCTACATTCTCCAATAAACATATCGTAAACAGTCTTTTCTAGTTCCTGTTTTATAATACCGACCCCACTTGTAGCATTTCCCTGTGGATCAATATCAACTAAAAGTACTTTTTTACCTCTTTCTGCTATACATGCAGACAAATTTATAGCTGTAGTTGTCTTACCAACTCCACCTTTTTGGTTTGCAATTGCAATTATTTTTCCCATTTCAATACCTTTCTATATTTCAAGTAATTTAATTCATGTTTTTAACAAATATTATTGTAACACAGTTCCTTTTTCAAATCTATATTAATGTTTCACGTGAAACAATAATTTTTTATTAAATTTTTTGAATTTCTGAACTATTCATAAATACATAATATTGTTTTAGATATTTCATTTCTATTTTATTTAATTATTTTATTGCTAATAATAAAAATTAGCAGATATATACTACAAATAATATAACTATTTTTTATTATTACTATTACATAAGTAATATATATTCTATA